>CALQBK020000134.1 GCA_943328795.2 Bifidobacterium breve | reverse complement strand
GTTCCACTCGGGGACCCAGCGCCGTGGTGGCGAGCTGTACGCATCGGGCGGGCGGGTGCTCGGGGTCACCGGTGTCGGGCCGACTGCGGAGGCGGCGCGGGAGCGCGCGTACGCGGGGGTGCGTGACGTGGAGTTCGCGGGGGCGTCGTACCGGTCCGACATCGGGACTGCCGATTGGGGCTGACCGCCGCGGCCGAGCCGTGGCCGGGGTGGACGCGCGAGGCGCCGGCCGAGGGGCTGGTCTGCTGGCAACCGAAGGTGGGGTACCGGTACGGCGTGGAGGCGTACGCGCTGGCGAGCTTCGCGGTCGGGCCGGGTGTCGGCGAGGGGATGACCGCGCTGGATCTCGGCGCTGGCAGCGGGATCGTCGCGTTGTTGCTGGCGTCGCGGGGGCTGCGGGTCACCGCCGTCGAGCGGGACGAGCGGTGGAGGCTTGCGCTGGCGCGGTCGGTGGCAGAGAGCGCCGTCGCCGTCGAGGTCCGGTTCGGTGACGTGCGGGAGATGGACCTGCCAGGGGTCGACCTCGTCGTCGCGAACCCGCCCTGGTACGACCCCGCGCGGGGGCCGGTGGCGCCGGACGACCACAAGGCCCACGCCCGCAGCACGCTCCACGGTACGGCCGCAGACTTCGTGCGCGCGGGGCTGCGTGTCGCGCCCCGTGTTTGCGTGGTGCTGCCCGCGACGGTCGGGCTGCCGCGCGTGGAGGACGCCGCTCTTCGGCGTCGCGCAGCCGTTGGCGGGCTCCTACTCGGGGAGTTCTGCGCCGAGGACGGCCCGTGCGAGGACGTGGTCCTGCAGCCCTACGCGATCATCGGTCGTTGATCAGCGCGACGGCGCGCTCGCTGTAGGGGTCCAACGCGAGGGCTTCGCGGGCGTCCTTCTCCCGCCCCGCGGCGTCGCCATCGAGCTCGGTGAGCACGAGGTAGTACTCGGCGTTCGGCGCGCCCCCCTTCGCGTAGGCCATGGCCTTGCGCGCGTCCGCTGGGCGCCCGAGCGCGAGCAGGCAGCGCGCCCGCACGACCTGGAATCGGGCCTCCTTCGGGCGCTCCGCCGCGGCCGCCTCCGCCAGCGGCAGCGCGACAGCGGCCTCGCCGGCGTCCAAGTGGATGCGGGCCGCGAGGATCATCGCGTCAGCGTCCGCCATGTCGGAGACGAGCCGGCTGACCTGGTGCAGCGCAGCGGTGGTGTCCCCGCGCATCCAGGCCAACACGCCGAGCCCGACCGCGAGGCCCTTCTCTTGCCCGGCGGCGCTGTCGAGCGCGGCGTGGAACATCTCCTCGATGCGGGCGTTGTCGGCGGGGTGGGGGAGCGAGTAGCGCAGCGGGTTCCGGTGCCCCGCGCTCCCGTCGACCGCGGCGACGGCGGTGCGAAGCGCACTGACCGCGGAGTTGACGTCGGAGACCTCGAGCGCGACCCGCGCTGCCCACAGCCAGGTGTCCGGCGACGCAGGGTCCGCGTGTTGGGCGGCCTCGAGCCGCGGCCCCGCCTCGCGCGCGCCCCCGCCCACCAGCTCCATCTCGACCGCGGTCAGCAGGATCTGCGCGCTGTCCGGCCCGGGGAGGCCTCGCAGGTCCGCGCTGCCCCACGCCCGCCGCGCGCTCGGCAGGTCTGAGATCGCGAGCGCAGCCAGCATCCGCACCTGCGCGGCCGTCGGGTCCTGCGGGCGTACGGCCAGCACGCTGTCCGCAGAGTCTGCCGCGCCGCGCATGCGCTCCGTCGATCCCAGCGCTTCGAGGTAGTCGGCTTGGGCCCCGTGCAGGTGCAGTCGGAACCGCTCCTCCGGGTCGGTCGGCTCGTGCGCGGCGAGCGGCGCGAGCCATGCCCGTGCGGACGAGGCGTCCCCGGCGCCGATCTCGTGAGCGGCCAGGTCGAGCCGCAAGCGGGCTGGGGCCTTGTCGCCGAGCTTGCGCGCGGTCGCCGAAGCGGTGGCCAGGTCGCCCGCTTGCAGCGCCAGGACGCCTTTGTAGCCGTTGATCTCGGGGTCAGCAGGCACCATCGTCAGCAACGCGGCCACGCGGTCGGCGGAGTCGGCGGCCCCAGCGCGGATCGCCGCCTTGGTCGCCTCCCTGCGAACGAGCGCTACGCCCGGCTGCGACGCCCGTACGAGCGCGTCGAGCGCGTCCTGGCGCTGGTCCGCCGGCATGTCCTTCGTCAGCGCGATGGCGTTGAGCGCGCACCAGGTCTCGTGCGGATCGAGGGCCAGGCATCGCACCGCCGACGCACGCGCGTCGTCCAGCCGGCTCTCAGCGACCGCCTCGGCGAGCTCGGCGCGCACGACCGCGACGTGATCCGGCCGCGCGTCCCGTGCCCGCTTGATCAGCGCGACCCGTAGGTCGGGCTGGGCGTCCGCCTCGGCGTAGAAGGTCGCGAGGGTCGCCAGCGTCTCGACGTCCGGGACGCGCACGGCCGCGCGCTCGGCGAGCGCGGTGGCCTCCGCCAGGCCGGCCGCCCCCCCGCGGAACCGGGCGCGCCACGCGCTCGCGAGCAACAGCGTCCTGGGCTCGCTCACCGGGCCGACGCGCTTGACCACCTCCGCCATCGTGAGATCCGGCGCGGCCTCCACGCGGGCCTGCGCGGCCGGCGCGGGCGTGGCCGGCATGCCGATCGCATCGGCAGTGGCTTCCGGGAGCTGCGCCGCCAGCTCGCCGACTCGGAAGTGCCACGCGACGGCGAACACCACGCCGAACGTCCCGACGACCGCGATCGCGCCCAGGATCGGACGGAAGATCGGCGCCAGCGATCGCCGGAGCGGGCGAGGCGCGTCGGGCCACGCGACGCCCGGGAAGAAGAGCTGGCGAAAAGCCGGGTGTGCCGCCAACGGGTGCCACGACCCGTCCTCGCTACGGACGAAGTCGGTGCCGGCCAGCTCCCGCCCGCGCACCCGCGCCACGACCGCGTCGTGGTCCAACAGGAGCCGCTGGTTGCCTTGCCGAAGCGTGTAGGCGACGCCGCGCAGCGCGCCGGACGTGCAGCGCTCGCAGCGCGTGGGAACGGCGGCCGCCGTGCTCAGCATCAGGACGGGCGAGCCGCACCGGCCACACGGTAAGCGGAGGTCGGGAGAGCGGAGTTCGGCCACGCGGAATTGTAGCCCGTTTGCCGGGCTAGCCGCGGGAGGCGGCTCCCTTGCGGCGGACCCGGATAGCAGCCGCTATGGCCAGCCCCACGCTCACGTCACCCAGCCTCCGCGTCATCGAGATCTACGCGTCCGTCCAGGGCGAGAGCACCTTTGTCGGGGTCCCTTGCGTGTTCGTCCGCTTGGCGGGTTGCAACCTGCGGTGCACGTGGTGCGACTCCGAGTACACGTTCACCGGCGGGGCACACGTCGCGCTGGACGCGATCGTCGAGCGCGTCGCGGGGATGGGCATCCCCCTTGTCGAGATCACCGGCGGCGAGCCCCTGGTCCACAAGAACGCCGTGCCGCTGATGCAGGCGCTGGTCGATCGTGGGTTCACGGTGCTGCTCGAGACCAGCGGGAGCCGGGACATCGGCCCGGTGCCGGAAGCCGTGCGCGTGATCCTGGACGTGAAGCCGCCCGACTCGGGGGAGGTGGCGGCCAACCTGTGGTCCAACATCCCGAAGCTAAAGGCGAAGGACGAGGTGAAGTTCGTGATCGCGTCCCGGGGGGACTTCGAGTGGTCGCGGGACCGAGTGCGGGAGCTCGAGCTGCACCAGCGGGCAGGCGCCGTGCTGTTTTCGCCGGTCTGGGGCGCTGTCGAGCCGAAGGATCTCGTCGCGTGGATCCTAGAGGAGCCGCTACCCGTGCGATTCCAGCTGCAGGTGCACAAGGTCGTCTGGCCGGCGGCGGAGCGAGGGGTATAGCTTGCCGAACGGGGCCTGGGTCGTAAGTAGAGCGCGAGAGGTGCAGTGTGGAGAAGGTGGTAATCGCAGTGGAAGGCATGACGTGCGGCGGGTGCGTGAACAGCGTGGAGCGCGCGCTCGAGCGCGTGACCGGCGTGACGCGCGCGCGGGCGGACCTGGCGCGCAAGCAGGCCGTCGTCGAGGGGGAGCACCTGGACTTCGCGCGGCTCGCTGCTGCGCTCGAGGATGCCGGCTACGAGGCGAGCCCGGGGTGAGGCCGCACCCCGAAGCGGCGGCGCTCGCGTCACGTGCGCGGGCTGCGATCGAGGCGGCCGAGCACGCCGGGGTCATCCCCACGGACCGCGCGGAGTGGATGGCCGCGGCCGCGCAGGACATCGTGGACGGGCGCATCCCGGCGGACCCTACGGCGGACGCCGTACGGGCGACCATCGCAGCGCGGGCGAATGAGCTCATCTGCGTCGGCCCCGACGTCGGCGAGGGCGAGATCCCGTCGTTCTGACCGCACGTTGTCTCGATGCGTTGGATTGGGTTGCGCGCGAGCCGGTCTGAGGTCATGCTCGGCCCATGCGCACCCTCCACTTGCTCTCCTCCTCGGTCCTCTCCTCCCTCCCGTCGCTGGCGCTCTCGTTGCTCGTCGTGGGCGTGTTGCCCGGCTGCAGCTTCGGCCACGCCCCGCCCGGGGACGACAGCGCTGACGCGGACACCGACACGGACACGGACACGGACACGGATACCGACACGGACACCGACACGGATACCGACACGGACACGGACACGGACACCGATACGGACACCGACACGGACACCGACACGGACCCCAACGCGGACGCGGACAGCGACGGCTACACGGCCGACGTAGACTGCGACGACAGCGACCCGGCGGTCAACCCCGGCGCGATCGAGGTCTGCGATGGCATCGACAACGACTGCGACGATGCCATCGACGGGGTCGACACCAGCGTCGCCGACGCCGACCACTACTACCGGGACACCGACGCCGACACGTTTGGCGTCAGCAGCGACTTCATCGTCGCGTGCAGCCCGCCGCCGAACCGCGTTGTCCGCGCCGGGGACTGCGACGACGGCGATGCGACGATCAACCCGGACGCCGCTGAGGTCTGCGGAGACGGGGTCGACCAAGACTGCGACGGGGTCGACGGGACCTGCCTCAACTGAGCGCGGAGGGCCGCGGCATGAGCCGGAGGTTTCGCGTAGAGAGCCAGGACCCGGGGTCAAGGCTGCTCGGGAGGATGCTGCCCAGCATGCGCCCGGGTGACGAGCTCGTGCTCGTCGGGCGCTTCGGCTCCTTCGTGGTCCCCCCGGGCCTGGGCGTGATCGCGGCTGGCGCGGCGGTGGAGCGGGCCGAGGTGAGCGACGCCGAGATCGCTGGCGGCACTTGGTCCCGCTTGCACGTCACGGGCCGGGCGGTCCTCAAGGAGGCCCGGGTGGACCTGCTGGCGCAGCCTACGGGCGACTTGTCGCTCTGGGGCGTGGATGTAGCGAGCGGGCAGGTCGCCGGTCGCCTCGTGGCGCACGACTCGGCGCTCGGGGTGGTCGTAGACGGCGTAGCGGAGCTTCACGACGTGCGTGGCGACATCGTCGTGAACGGGGCGGTGAAGGGCAGCCGAGTATCGGGGACGCTCAGGTGCGCGGGGCGGGTGCAGCTGGAGCGGTTCACCGGCGTGCTCGTGATGACTGCGGGATCGTTGGAGGTCGCGGACGTGGACCTCGATGGCGGCGACGGGCCCTGCATCACGCTCCGGGGCGGCGAGATGTTCCTGGACGCGGGTCGGCTGCGCGGTGCGGTGGACGCCCCTGCCGGCGCGCTCGTGCTCGGCGCAGCGGTCGTACGCTCCTGACCTGCCCGGGGGGGCGCGTGTGCCGCGCGCTGGCGGCGGTCAGCGGCCGATCACCGGCTTGTTGCGCTGCGAGAGCAGGGTGAGGACTCCGAGCACGACGAACCCGATGCTGCCGTACTGGGCGGGCGTGAGCCCCGCGTAGCGGACGTCGATCGCCGCGGTGCGGAAGAAGTCCATCGGGAAGCGCACCAGCCCGTAGCTCAACGACAGCAGGCCGCAGTAGAACCCCGGGAAGCGCGGGCGGGTCGCCAGGGCCAGGAAGAACACGTACATCGCGCCGGACCACAAGCCCTCGTACAGGCCCAGGTCGTGGCACGCGACGGAGGGGTTGTTGCCCGGGCACATGCCGTAGACGCCGAGCCAGAAGTTGGTCTGCGTACCCGGGTGGTCGTGGGCGGAAAAACAGCCCATCCGCCCAAAGAACCACCCGAGCGTGAGGCCGATCGCCAGGCCGTCCGCGTGCGGCCAGAAGGGCTTGCGCTCCTTCCAGAAAAACCAGACCGCGAGGGGTACGCAAACGCTGAAGCCACCGAGGCTCGAGAGGCCGTCCCACACGCGCAGCAGGAGCGGCACCTGGCTCGCCTTCGGCAGGTGCCCGCTGGTGAAAGCAGCCATCATCTGCTTGAACAGGATCGGGTCGCGCGCGAGCTCGTCGGGCCGGTACCAGAGCACGTCGCCAAGGTGGCCGCCGATGAACGTACCGGCGATGAGCCAGGTCACGAGCCGGTTGATCAGCTCTGGGTCGCCGCCGAGGCGAGTGGCTTGGCGGCTCGCGACTTGGCTGCCGAAGAAGAAGCCGAGCGCGACGAGGATGCCGAACCCGTGAATCGTCACGGGGCCAACGGCCAACGAGTAGGGCTCGAAGACGGGGATGAGGGGGTGCATCGCGCGCGGCACTATCACAATGGAGCTCGAGGCGGGGCGATCCGGCCGGGTTCTGGATACGTGGGGGGGATGCTGTTCCTCGCGTTGTTCCACTCCTTGGCCCTCGCGGCCGACCCCGCCCCGGCGGATCCCACGATCCCCTTCGAGGCCTACACCCTCGACAACGGGCTGGACGTCATCTTGGCCAAGGACGACTCGATCCCGTTCGTCCAAGTGCACGTCCGCTACGCCGCCGGCTCCAAGGACGAGCTCCATGGAAAGACCGGCTTCGCCCACCTGTTCGAGCACATGATGTTCCAGGGGAGCGCGCACGCCGACGACGACTACTTCGCGCCGTTCCAGGCGCTGGGCGGCCAACTGAACGGCAACACCACGCTCGACCGCACGGTGTACTTCGAGGGCGTGCCGTCCAACTACCTCGCGCTGGCGCTGTTCATGGAGAGCGACCGGATGGGTTGGCTCTTGCCGGCGATGACCGCGGAGAAGTTCAAGAACCAGCAGGACGTCGTTCGGAACGAGCGGCGGCAGCGGTACGAGGCGCCCCCGTACGGCGAGGCGTGGCCCCGGCTGCTCGAGGCCGTGTGGCCAGAGGGGCACCCCTACCACTACGCGACGATCGGCAAGCACGAGGACCTGGAGAGCGCCTCCCTGGAGGACGTGCAGGCCTTCTTCCGCACCTGGTACCTGCCCAACAACGCGACGCTAACGGTCGTCGGCGACTTCGACACCGAGAACGCCAAGGCGCTGGTGAAGACCTACTTCGGCGACGTGGCGGCTGGCCCCGAGCCCAAGGTCACCGAGGCGCCGCCTGTCACGCTGTCCGGCACCAAGGTGGTGAAGGTAGAGAAGGAGGCGGTGCCGTTCCCGAAGGTGTGGGTCGCCTGGATCGCGCCGAAGGCGTTCGCCCCGGGGGACGCCGAGCTCGACCTGGCCGCGGCGGCGCTCTCGAACGGCGAGGACTCGCCGTTGTACAAGAAGCTCGTTCGGGACACGCAGATCGCGCAATCGGTGGACGTCAGTGTGCAGTCCCAGCAGCTCGCCGGGATGTTCATCATCGAGGCGACCGCGGCCACCGGGCACACGGCGGACGAGCTCGTCGCGTCGATCGACGAGGTGCTCGCGAGCGCCCGTAAGTCCGGGTTCTCCACCGAGTCCATCGACATCGCCCGCACGGCCTACGAGGTGAGCTTTTACGGCTCGCTCTTGAGCATCGCGGGCAAGGCGGACCTGCTCGCCCAGTACAAGGGGCTGACCGGGGATCCCGGCTACCTCTCGAAGGACCTCGCGCGGTACCGCTCCGCTACCGCCCAGTCCGTCACGGACGCGTTCCGCACGTGGGTCCCCGCCGAGGGGCGCGTCGTGCTCGAATTCCTCCCCAAGGCTGCTGCTCCTGCCGTTCCCGCGCCCCAGAAGGAGGTCAAGTGACCCCTCGTTCGTCTTTGCTCCTCCTCCTGCTCGCCGCCTGCCACCACGAGGCCCCGCCGCCGGTTGTCGCCGAGCCGACCCCGCCGCCCGCGCCGGCGCTTTTGCCAACGCGCACTGCCGCGCCGGGTCCCGCTGCGGCCCGTGCGTTCACGCTCCCCGAGGCGAAGGTCGGGAGCCTCTCCAACGGCGTGGCGGTCTACGTCGTCGAGAACCACGAGGTGCCCTTGGTCACGGTGCGGATGAGCTTCCGCAACGTGGGCCTGGCGGACCCCGTCGGGAAGGAGGGCTTGGCGACGATGGCTGCCAGCCTGATGAACCAGGGGGCAGGGGACCTCGACGCGGAGGCCTGGGACAAGGCGCTGCGCACCCTCGGGACCTCGCTGTACATCGGCGCCGGGTACGAGAACGCCACCGCCGAGCTCTCGTCGCTCCACCGAAACCTCGGCCCGTCGCTCGACCGGCTGCGGGACCTCGTGCTGAAGCCGCGCTTCGACAAGAAGGAGTGGGCCCTGCTCTCGAAGCGGACGATGGACGCCGTGATCGCCCGCCGGTCGGACCCGACGGCCACGGCCAACTGGGTGCTCGACAAGGTGGTGTACGGCGAAGCCTACAAGGGGCGCAAGCTCGACGAGAAGTCGCTGATGCGCATCACGCCGAAGGACATGCGCGAGTGGCAGCAGAAGTTCCTCATCCCGCAGCACGCCGCGATCTTCGTCGGGGGTGACGTCACGCTGACCGAGGTGCTCCCGATGCTGGAGGCGCGGTTTGGCGGGTGGAAGGCCGCCAGCTACTCGGGCAAGCTCCCCCAGGTCACCCCGCCGGCCGCCCCGAAGGCGAGCAGCTTGACGCTGGTGGACAAGCCCGGCGCTACCCAGTCCGTCATCTTGGGCTCCGGGTACGTGGGCAAGCCTTCGGACCCTGCGTACTTTGCGCTGACCGTCGCGAACTTTGGCGTCGGCGGGCAGTTCATGTCCCGGATCAACCTCAACCTGCGCGAAGAGAAGGGCTACACCTACGGGGCCCGGAGCTCGGTTGGGTACGACCTGGCGGGGACGCAATTCCAGACCTCCGCGCCAGTGTTCGCAGACAAGACCGTGCCCGCGTTGGTCGAGCTGGTCAAGGAGCTGCGGGGGCCGGCTTCGGACCGGCCGGTCACCGACACCGAGGTGAAGAACGCCCAGGGCGGCCTGTTGATGGCGCGCCCGCTCAAGTTCGAGCAGCCCGGCTACCTGCTCGGCCAGCTCGAGAACGTGTGGACCTACGCGTTGCCGGCGGACTGGATCACGTCTTACGAGACGCGCGTCCGCGCCGTGGACCCGGTCACGGCCGGGGCCGCGTGGTCGACGTCCGTCCACCCAGACCAGCTCCGGTTCGTGATCGTCGGCGACCTCCAGAAGCTGGGGCCGGCGTTGACTGAGCAGGCCAAGACGTGGGGCTGGACCGTAGAGACGCGGGACGTGGATGGCAAGCTCGTCGCTGCGGAGAAGTAGTCCGGGTGAGGGGGATCGCTCTACCGATACTGTTCGCGTTCGCGCTCGCTTCCCAACCCGCGTGGGCGGGGGCGTGCGTGGAAAGCCAGCCTTGCGGGGACTCCTGCATCCCGTGGGACCAGGCCTGCCGCGTCGCGGCCCGGCCGGGCTCGGACGACGATGGCTGGCAGATCCCGTGGGAGCTCTTGAACGGGGAGCTCGCCCGCGGCGCGTTGTTCTGCGGGGTCTACAGCATGTTGTTGGTGATGGCACGGCAGAAGAGCATCGGCCCGAGGGAGGTCTGATTGGGGCAGAAGGCGCACCGCGCGATCCGACTCTTCGACGGGCAGCCGCTCGCCGTCGTTAGCGGGGGCCGTGTTGGGATCGGCGGTCGCGGTCGCGCGCTGATGCGGGACCTGCGCGTAAAGCGCCGTACGGAGGAGGAGGCCCGCCGCGTCGCGGCCCGTGAAGCCGGGGCCCTTGACGCCGCGGCGGAGCACCAGGCCGTGACCACCGAGCTGCAGCGCCTTGGCCAGCTCCTGAAGGACCGCAGCCGGGACCCGTTCGACTTCTACAAGTTCGTCGACAAGCAGGGACCTTACAAGCCCGTGCCGTTCGAGCCGCGCGACTACGTCCCGGCGCCGGGGGTGATGGCTGTTCGTTCTGTGCAGGCCTACCCGCTCACAGGGTGGCTGCTGATGGCCGGCCTGGGGACCCTGGCCGCGCTGTTGTCGCTCGACTCGTGGTGGCGGCTGGCCGGCGCGGGGGCCGTCCTGCTGTGCGCGGGGCCGATGGGCGTGTTGCAGGTTCGGAGGCGCCCGGACTACGCGGCCAGGCTCGACGCGAAGCACCGGGAGCTGCACGCCGAGGCGCAAGCCCGCGAGGCCAAGGAGCACGCCGCGTCCGAGGAGGCGAAGCGGCAGGCCCGGCTCCGGGAGGAGGACCTGCGAGCCCGGCTGCGCGAGAGCTTCGGTACGCGCAGCCCAGCACCGTTGGGGGAGCTCTTGGAGCACCAGCTCCGCACCCGGCCCGTCCCGCTGCCGCTGATCTTGGACATCGACCACGACGGGTTCGAGACCGGGAGCATCGACCTCATCCTGCCCGAGCTCGACGACATTCCGGAGGAGTCGACCTCGATCACCCACAGCGGCCGGCTCGCCCGGAAGCGTATCGACCGCGCGGAGCGAGCGGCGCTGCACGAGGAAGTGTGCTGCTCGCTTTCGCTCCGGGTGGTCCACGAGGCGCTGCGCGCGCTGCCGATGACGCAGCGGATCTCGCTGCGCGGGCTTCACCCCGTGCGTGACGCCGCGGGAAAAGAGGCCGAAAAGGCTGTGCTGAGCGTGTCGGTCACCCGCGCAGAGCTCGACGCCGCGAACCTCGTGACCGGCCGCGCGCCTGACCTCGTTCGGCAGCTAGGGAAGTGGGGGGGCAGCAAAAAGGGAGAGCCGGCGGCGGTGTAGTGTCGCGCACCAGGGAAGATGACCCTGTAAGTCCGGGCGCCCGTGCGGCGTTCTGCGTGCGAACCTCCCCGGAGCCCACGATGTCCACCCTGCTCTTCCTCCTCGCAACCGCCTCGCCCGCCCACGCCTGGTCCACCCAGGAGCTGTTCAACACCGCGATCTCGCGGGTGGAGCAGCTCGTGTACGCCGGCGACGCGCAGGCCACCGTCCAGCGCCACGGCCTCGACCTCGTGAACGTGACCTGGGAGGACACCGGGCGCTACAAGGGCTCGTCCGTCGGTCCGAACATCTCGGACATGACGATCGGCGTACGCGACGCATCGGGGGCGCTGCACCCGATGCCCGTCATCCGCTTCGACAACTTCACCGACAAGACGGCGGACGTCCGGTCGTCCAACTTCTACCTGAACGTTGGCAACGAGGACGGCGTCGGGCTGCGGCCCGTTGGGCTCTCCACGCTGCTCCAGAACCCCCGGTCCTTCATGTCGAACCCGAGCTCCTGGTCCGGGAGCCGCTCCAGCCTCTGGTCCGACCGCGACTCCGAGGTGCTCGTGAGCGCGCAGGCTTGCCTGCTGCCGGTCCCCCGCGAGGGCGAGGCGGTGTTCACCCCGGTCCTGTACAACTACCAGTCCTACCCGGGCAGCCCGGCCGTGCTGGCGATCGTGGCGACGCGCCAAGGCACGAGCATGCAGGTGATCGAGAACGACGGGGGCTACATGTCGCAGCCGCTGTTCTTCAACACGCGGGGGCAGCGCGCGCCGTTCGTCGCGGAGCGCGCGTCAGACTGGCTCGCGCACGGAGGGGACGACGGGAACGTGTACAGCCACGACGAGACCCGTGGCGCAGACGCGGTCCTGTTGATCCAGGTGCCGCTGAAGCAGGTGGCCCAGGCGCGCGACTACTTCGACTACGGCGGCATGTTCGGCTCCTCGGACATGGCGGCCCCCGCGGCTTCGGCCAAGTCGGCCGAGGCCGCCGGCCGGTCCGGGATCGAGCAGGCGGTGGTGAGCTACGGCCAGGCCGAGGGCCCCTTCCGCGAGGTCGACAACCTCCCGATCGAGCGCGACACGCGGTTCCCGGTGCGCGTCACCGTGCAGTTCTACAAGGCCACGAGCTCGGGGTACCTCACCGACGCTGACGTCGCCGACCTGCGCGCGCAGATCGACAACGTCTACAACCACGCGGACGTGGTCGGCAGCCTGGTCACCCAGGGCTACACCGGCCGGCAGACCGAGTGGACGGCGCCGCAGCCGCCCGCGCCGACCCCGGCGACCGCCACGTGGGCCAACAGCTTCTGGAGCTGGTAGCTGTTGGTGCCCCCGCCGGCGCGGGTCCCGGCCGGAAAATTTCACCTGTCCGTTGCTTGCGATCTCGGCGCTTTCGGGCGACAACGTCAGTATGAAACGCAAAGGGTTCAGCCTCGTCGAGCTGATGATCGTCGTCGCGATCATCGGCATCCTGGCGGTCATCGCCATCCCGTCGTTCATCACGGCCCAGCTGCGCGCAAAACGCGCGGAAGCCACGACGAACCTCCGGGGCATCGAGGTCGCTGAGCTCGCTTACGACGCCGCGTTCGACGGGTATATCGACGGCGCGTCGAACCCCGGCGGGTCCATCGACAAGACCGCGAGGGCGTTCAACACCGGCATGGCCGGGTGGTCGACCCTGGGGTGGAAGCCCGATGGGCTCATTCGCTGCTCCTACGTCGCGAACGTGCTGGTTGGCGCGCCGTACCTGCGCCTGGACGCGTTGTGCGACGTGGACAACGACAACACCACGGCCACGATCCGGCGCTACGCCCCCACCGGCAGGATCCCCGGGTACTTCTACGACTTGAACCCGAACGAGTTCTAGCCCAAAGTGTGCGCGAGGCGCAGCCGCAGCGCGCAATTTGGGCGCTCGCTTCGCCCGCCTTCGCC
>CALQBK020000133.1 GCA_943328795.2 Bifidobacterium breve | reverse complement strand
TCGCGCTGGGGGATGACGACGAGGGCGAGAAGACGAGGGAGATGCCCCGCGGGCGCGTGCAGGTGGACCGCCGTGCGCAGGTGCACGTGCTGCGCGTCGTCGCGGGGCGAGACATGCTCCGGTTCGTCACCCTCGACCCCGGCGAGAAGGCGATCATCGGCCGGGACACGACAGCCCAGCTGATGCTGTCGGACGCGTCCGTGTCGAGGCGACACGCGACGGTGCAGCTGGTGGATGGCCAGGTCATCGTCGAAGACTTCGCATCGACCAACGGGACAGCCGTGAACGGCGCGATCGTCGGGCGGTCCAACCTGAACGTGGGGGACCACCTGGAGGTCGGCGGGGTGTCGCTCCGGCTCGACCTGGTCAGCCAAGACGAGGTCTCGCACATCGAGAACGTGCTCCGGCGGTTGGAGGCGCCACGGCGGGATCCGCTCACGGGCCTGCTCACGCGCACCTACATGGACGAGGACCTCCCCGGTCTGATGCAGCGGTCCGAGCGCGCGAACGCGGATCTCTGCTGCGTGTTCACCGACATCGACCACTTCAAGATGGTGAACGACCGCTTTGGCCACCAGGTCGGAGACGACGCGCTGGTCACCGTCGCCCGGCTCGCGATGCTCAGCTTGCGCGACAGCGACGCCTGCGTTCGGTACGGGGGCGAGGAGCTCCTGCTTATTCTCCAAGGGGCCGGCGAGACCGGCGGGTTCGACGTCGCGGAGCGCGTGCGCAAGGCGGTGTACGGGCACGACTGGAGCCGCACATCCGCGGGCCTACGCGTGAGCGCGTCGTTCGGGGTCGCGCAGTGGCAGCCTGGAGAGTCGCAGAAGGACTGGATCGCCCGCGCGGACAAGGCGCTCTACGTGGCGAAGAACACAGGCCGAAACCGGGTAGTGAGGGCGAGCGAGGTGAAGTAGGTGAGGCTCGCTCCGGTCTAAAAAGCCACCCTCGCGCTGCAAGACAGCCCGCCCCGCGCCTCGACGCCAAACACCGACTTGCCGCCGTTCTCCGGTGGGTCATCCTCGAGCGCGATGGCCACGCGGAGGGCGGGCACGAGGGCGAAGAACCGGCGGATCCGGAGGTCTGCCCCCAGCCCGAGCCCGAGCGCGGGGGCGACGTCCCAGCTCCCAAGCGTCGTGCGTCCGCTGAACCCGGGCATGACCACCGCCGTGTGGCTCACCACCAGCGCCATGCCCACCTCGGCCAACGGCTCCACCAGGATGCGGTCCGCCGCCGGGTCAGCGAGCTGCAGCTGGAAGCGGCCGCCGATCCCGATCTCCCACCGGTCCCGCCCGCCCTCGATCGCGTCCTCCGGCACGGTCTCGTCCGGCAGGTACGCGCGGCTGTTCACCAGGACGTGGTGTGCGTGCTCCGCGGACAGCACGACCGAGTGGATGCGCCCCGCGGGGACGTCCACGCCGAGCCGCTCGGACCCGCCAAGCGAGTACCCGCTGCCGTTCCCGCCGGCGAGCAGCCCCAGGCCCACCCCCGCCTCCAAGGACACGGGGCGGGCCGTGGGCTCCGCGGCGAGGGCGAGGGCGACGAGCGCGATCAGTACGGCACCAAGCGGGTGAGCGCGTTTCCTATCGCGGCGGTGCAGGTCCGGATCTGGGCCGGGGACATCGCCAGCGGGGGCATGAGGACCACGGCGTCACCGAGCGAGCGCACGATGACGCCTTCGTCGCGGCACGCGAGCGCGAGGCGGTGGGACATCCGGGCGTCGGCCGGGAACGGGCCGATGCGCACCGCGGCCATGAGCCCGCGCTGCCGCCGCTCGACGACGCAGCGGTGCTGCAACAGCAGGAGGCCGTTGCGCAGGGCCTCGACCTTGGGCGGCAGGCCGGCGAGCACCTCCTCGTGCTGGAAGATGTCGAGGGACGCGAGCGCTGCCGCGCAGGCAAGCGGGTTCGCCGTGTAGGTGTGCCCGTGGAACAGCGTCTTCCAAGCGGTGTACGGGCCGCGGAAGTGGCCGAAGATGGCCTCTGTGGTCAACGTCGCCGCGAGGGGCAGGTACCCCCCGGTGATGCCCTTCGCGACGCACACGACGTCGGCCTTCACGCCAACGTGGTCCATCGCGAACATCGTGCCCGTGCGGCCGAAGCCGGTCGCCACCTCGTCGGCGACCAGCAGCGCGCCGGCGTCCCTCGCGAGTGTACAGAGCGCGGCCAAGAACGCGGGCGAGTGCATCCGCATCCCGGCGGCGCCCTGGACGAGCGGCTCGAAGATGAACCCGGCGAGCGTGTCGCCGTGCTCGCGGAAGATCCGCTCGGCCTGCGACAAGCAGCGGGCCTCGGCCTCCGGGTCCGGGCGGTCGGGGCAGGGGATGCGCACGGCGTCGAACAGCATCGGCCGGTACACGCCGTGGAACAGGTCGATGCCCCCGACGGACACGCTGCCGATGGTGTCCCCGTGGTACGCCTCCGCGAGGGCGGCGAACCGGGTGCGTTGGACCTGCCCGCGCTGCTGCTGGGCTTGGAAGACGATCTTCAGCGCCACCTCGACGGCGGAGCTGCCCGAGTCGCTGAAAAAGACGCGGTCGAGGTTCACGAGCGCGCAGAGGCGCTCGGCGAGCTCGATGGCGGGCGGGTGCGTGAGCCCGAGCAGCGTGGTGTGCGCGACGCGCCCCAGCTGCTCCTGGATCGCCGCGTCGATCTTCGGGTGGCGGTGGCCGTGGACATTGCACCAGAGCGAGCTCACCGCGTCCAGGTAGCGCTTGCCGTCGGTGTCGATGAGCTCGACCCCCTCCGCCCGCTCGATGCACAGGCGCGGCTCGGTGGCCCACTCGTCGTGCTGGGTGAACGGGTGCCACAGGTGCTGGAGGTCGCGCGCGAGCCAGTCGGTCATCGCCGGGGAGCTATTCTGAATCCGCAGTGCTTGTGTGGGCCGCCGATGCCGACGCTCGGCCCGGCTTGACATTGCGGGCGGGTGCCGAGTGAAGTACCGTAGCGCATGCCCAAGACACTGCGTCTCGCCCCGTTTCGCGCGCTGCTCCTGTTGCTCGGGGGCGTGCTCGTCGCCCCGTTGGCCCACGCCGGCAACGCTGTGGAGCTGGACGGGGAGGACGACTACATCCTGCTCGGGTCGCTCAACCCCGGGTCGTCGTTCACGGCAGAGGCGTGGATCAACGTCGACTCGTACCCGAGCCCGACGTACACCACGGTGTTCGAGGCCGTCGACACGACCAACAGTCAAAACTCGTTCTACGTCGGCTACGTCGCGGGCAAGTGGCAGGTCGAGCTCGAGGACATCAACTCGAGCGAGGGGTCGAGCTGCACGAGCGACGCGATCGACGCCGTCTGCTACACCACGACAGCGTCGACGGGCACGAACTACCACATCGCCGTCGTCGTCGAGCCCACGCAAGCGAGCTTGTACGTAGACGGCGTGCTGGTCGACGCCGAGGCGACCACCACCACCGTGGCCTTCTCCAGCGACACGTGGGTGGTCGGGGTGGACACCGACGGGAGCGGGTTCAACAGCGACGACATGGACGGGCGCGTCGACGAGATCCGGATCTGGGACCGGGCGCAGGACGCTGACGACATCGCGTGCCTGAAGGACTACACGCTGACGGGCTCGGAGGACGGGCTGTACGCGTACTACCCGCTCGACGACGCCGCGAGCCCGGTCACGGACGCGTCGGGGAACGGCTGGAGCGGCACGCTCTCGGGGAACGCGGCGTACGTCGCGTCGCCGTTCACGTTGACCACCTCGTCCGGCGGGGACATTGCCTGCTACGACTTTGACGGGGACGGGCAGGCCCCGGACGAAGGCGACTGCGACGACACGGATCCGACCATCTACGACGGCGCGGTGGACGCACCGTACGACGGCGTGGACAGCGACTGCGCGGGCGACGACGACTACGACGCGGACGGCGATGGGTACGACTCCGACCTGTACGGCGGGGACGACTGCGACGACACGGACGCCGCGGTGAACCCCGGGGCCACGGACGTGCCGTACGACGGCGTGGACGCCGATTGCTCGGGCGGAAGCGATTACGACGCGGATGCGGACGGCTACGACTCCGACGCGTACGGCGGGGACGACTGCGACGACGCCGACGCCGACGTGAACCCCGGGGCCGCGGACACGCCATACGACGGCTTGGATGCCGACTGTTCAGGCGGTAGCGACTACGACGCGGACGACGACGGGCACGACTCCGACCTGTACGGCGGGGACGACTGCAACGACGCCGACGCGAGCACGTACGCTGGCGCGCCGGACGCTTGGTACGACGGCGTGGACAGCGACTGTGCGGGGAACGACGACTACGACGCGGACGGCGACGGGCACGTTTCCGACCTGTACGGTGGGGACGACTGTGACGACGCCGCGGCAGGGACGTACCCAGGCGCCCCCGACGCCTGGTACGACGGCGTGGACAGTGACTGCTCCGGCGGCAGCGACTACGACGCAGATGGCGACGGGTACGACTCGGCCGTGTACGGCGGCCCCGACTGCGATGACGGGGACGCAGCGGTCCACCCGCTGGCAACGGATGCCTGGTACGACGGGGTCGACAGCAACTGCGACGGCGCGGACGACTTCGACCAGGACGCGGACGGGTACGCCTCGGATGGCTATGGCGGCGACGACTGCGATGACCTGGACGCCGCGGTCAACCCGGGCGCGACCGACGTGCCGTACGACGGCGTGGACAGCGACTGCGACGGCGCGGACGACAACGACGCAGATGGAGACGGCCACGCGAGCGCCGACTATGGAGGCGACGACTGCGATGACACCGACGCCACGATCTACCCCGGGGCGACCGACGCGCCCTACGACGGCGTGGACAGCGATTGCGCAGGCGACAGCGACTATGACGCCGACTCCGACGGCTTCGACTCCGACGCGTACGGCGGGACCGACTGCGACGACACGGACCCGTCCACGAACCCGTCCGCGACCGACAACTGGTACGACGGGGTCGACAGCAACTGTGACGGCGCCGACGACTTCGACCAGGACGGCGACGGGTACGTGAGCGACACCTGGGGCGGCGTCGACTGCGACGACACCAACGCCAACGTGTACCCGGGAGCGCCCGAGCTCTCGGACGGCATCGACAACGACTGCGACGGCGTGGACGAGACCGTCGACTCGGACGCCGACGGCCTCTCGGACGAGGACGAGCAGCTAGTCGGGTCGGACCCCGCCAACCCGGACTCGGACGGCGACTCGGTGCTCGACGGCGCGGAGGTGCCTGACGCCTCGGCTCCGCGGGACACCGACGCGGACGGCACGCCGGACTGGAACGACGACGACGACGATGGCGACGGCATCCTGACGTCCGCGGAGAACGGCACGGACGTGGACGGCGACGGCGTCGTGGACGCCGGGGACCAGGACGTAGACGCGGACGGGACGCCGAACTACCTCGACCTGGAGAGCGACGGCGACGGGCTGACGGACGGCTCGGAGGGCGAAGGCGACGGCGACGGGGACGGCGTGCCGGACTACCTGGATGCCGACTGCTGCGAGTTCTTGGACACTGACGGCGACGGGCTGTCCGACCTCGTGGAGGAGGGCGTCGGGTCCGACCCGACCAACCCGGACACCGACGGCGACGGAGTGACGGACGGGATCGAGGTCCCGAACCCCTCGGCGCCCACCGACTCAGACGCCGACGGGACGCCCGACTGGAACGACGTGGACGACGACGGCGACGGCCTCTCGACCGCCGACGAGCTCGGCGACCCCGATGCCCCGACCGACACCGACGGCGACACGGTCCCGGACTACCTGGACACGGACAGCGACGGCGACGGTCACTTGGACGCGGACGAGCTGGGGGACCCATCGTCCCCGGCCGACACCGACGGCGACGGTCGCATCGACGTGCTCGACACCGACGACGACGGGGACGGGATCGCTACCCTCGACGAAGATGCAGAGGACGCCGACGCGGACGGCGCCGCGGATCCGGACGCCGACGGCGACGGGACCGCCAACTACTTGGACACCGACAGCGATGACGACGGGGAGTCGGACGCCTCCGAGGGCGACAGGGACCAGGATGGGAACGGCATCTCGGACTACGTGGACCCCACCTGCTGCGAGGGGTTCGACTCCGACGCCGACGGCTTGGATGACGTGGACGAGGCGCTGGCGGGCACGGACCCGACGGACCCGGACTCCGACGACGACGGCCTCTGGGACGGCCTCGAGGTGGGCGACCCCGCGGCGCCGACCGACACGGACGGCGACGGCACGATCAACGCGCTGGACACCGACGACGACGGGGACACCGTGTTGACGTCCGAGGAGATCGGGTCATACGACGCGACCGACCCCTCGCAGACCCCGCCGGACAGCGACAACGACGGCGCCATTGACGCGTACGACGCGGACGACGACAACGACGGTATCCCGACGGCCGTCGAGGAGGCCGTGGACTCGGACGGCGACGGGGCGCCGAACCCGGACGCTGACGCCGACGGGACCCCGAACCGGCTGGACACGGACAGCGACGACGACGGCGCGGACGATCTCACCGAGGGGACCGACGACGACGACGGCGACGGCATCCCGAACTGGGTCGACCCGGCAGGGGGCGACACGGGCGGTGAGACCGGCGAGACCGCGGAGACGGGCGAGACGGGTGAGACCGGGGGTGAGCAGGACAGCGACTCCGGCGTGTACACCGACACCGGGGACATCAAGGGCGGTGGCGGCTGCGGCTGCGCGGTCGCGGACGTGGACCCCGTCGCGATGGGCGGGCTCGGCCTCGGCTTGGCCGCGCTGCTGGGCGCGCGCCGGAGGCGGGCGTGATCGCGCTCCTGTTCCTGGCGTGCACGGGCGAGGGGCCCGGGGTTGGCCAACCTGGGGATGACTCCGCGCCGGGCGGGGTCGCGTCGTTCTCGGCCGAGGAGCTGGTTTGGACGGGCCTGACCGCAGGGTTTTCGGAGATCCGCACCCTCGACGTCACCAACACGGGCGCGGGGGCGCTGGACATCACGGAGGCGGCCATCGTGACGGACCCCGCGTCGGTGTTCAGCGTCGATCTAGAGCCCACCACGCTCGATCCCAGCGCGACGCTGACCATCGAGGTCACGGCGCTGCTTGCCGAGGACGGCCCCGCGTCCGGTGAGCTGCGTGTCCGGACGTCCGGCCCTGCCGCCGCCGCGCCGATCTTCGCGCTCACGGTGGAGTAGGCGCCTGGTCAAACGCCGGACCTTGGCACCGAGGCGCGGGTTTTCTTTGGTACCATGGAGCGGTGACCGAGCCCGCACACCCCGAGACGCCGGACCCGCAGGAGCCCGCGGAGCTCCGGCTTGGTCACACGCCGCGCGGCACGGCCGCCAACGCGGTGGTCCTCGCGCTCACGCGCGCCGCCCGCTCGTTCTTGCTCTACGATCCGAAGAACGAGGCGATCCGGCACTTCCTGGACGTGCTCCGCGAGACCGTCGAGGGCTATTGCGAAGAGCACGGGGACCTGCCGCTGGTGGTGCGACCGTTCGAGCTCGTGGTCGACGGGGAGGTCGTGTACCTGGACCGCGACCGGGAGCGGTCGCTCGCGTTTCGGCTGTACCGCGACGGCGTGCGGAAGGTGTCGCTCCGCGCGGACGTGACCTGGCCGGAGGTGCTGAAGCTCCTCGAGGTGCTCTCGGTGCGCTTCGTCGGGGTGCGGCAGACCGAGGACGACATGGTCGTCCTGCTCTGGAAGGCAGGGTTCCAGCACGTCGAGATCGAGGCGGTCGAGGGGTTCGTACCCGACGAGGAGCTCGGGTCGGACCAGCTCACCGACGATGTCGGCGGCGCGGGCGGCGCGTCCCGCGGCCACCAGGTCGACGCCCCGGCCGACTTCGACCTCCCTGCGCCGGTCCTGCGGAGCCGGCAGCCCGTCGAGCTCCGGGAGCTGCCCGACCACTGGCGGGAGGGCTTGGTCGCCGAGGACGCCGTCAGTCACTTGCCCGAGCTCTGTCAGCTCCTGGTCGACGCGCTGCTCCGCCTGGTCGCCGACCCCACCGAGGCGCTCGAGTTCTCCGAGGTCGTCCCCCAGCTGCGCGAGCTCCGCGACTTCGTACTCACCGAGGCGCACCTCCCGGTGGTGCTCCGCTTTGCGGGCAGCCTCGCCCGGCTCGAGCTCCCCGAAGCCCAGCGGCGCGAGCGGGACCAGCTGCTCGCCTCGTTCGCGGACCGCCGGGCCCTCGCCCGCCTGGTCCACGGGGTACCCCGCGGGGTCGTGGAGGCTCCCCAGGAGCTGGTAGACCTGGTCGCGCTGGTGAACGAAGACCACCTGGAGGCGCTGGTCGCAGTGCTGGAGGCCGAGACCTCGGAGTCGAGCCGGCGTGTGGTCCGGTCCCTCGTCGAGCGCCACGTACAGGCCGAGGGCGAAGCGATCATCAAGTGCATTCCGGGGGCGAGCAGCGCGGTCGCGTGCGAGCTGTTGCGCACCCTGCGGTACGTGAACGTCAGTCGCGCGGTAGAGGCTGTCCGGGTCTCCGCGGGGCGCTCCGACGAGGAGTTCGAGAGCGCAGCGCTGCGCGTCTTGGAGGTCGCCGAGCTCTCGCCGGTCGTCGGGGCGCTCTTCGGCACGTACGTCAACTCGACGCACGCGCCCATCCGCGCGCACGCGTTGAGGCTGGTCGCCACGCGGCACGCTCAGGGGGCGTTCCCCGCCGTGCTCGACCGCGTCAAGCGTGAGCAGCTCCGGCTCAACCCCCTGGACGCCGAAGCGTACGGCGAGGCGCTCGCGGGGGCAGACCCCGCGCGGGCGCACGAGGTGTTCCGGGACTGGATCCGACCGAAGGGGTTCTTCGCGGTGCTCGGCCCGCCGATGCTGTCCTGGGTGGCGGTCAGCGGGCTGTCGGTGCTCCGGATGGACGACGTGGAGGAGCTGATCCAGCACGCGGCGAAGAAGGCCGGGAGCGAGCTGCAGCGGCACTGCACGGCGTGCATGGTCCGGCACCGGCGGGTCATCCGGGGGGCGCGGCCATGACGGACCCGTCCGACTTCGAGCTTAGCCCCGACCAAGAGTCGCTCGGGAAGGCCCTCGACGCAGCCCGAGCGGGTGAAGACAAGGAGCTCGCGCAGCAGGTCCGCGACTCGGGCGAGCACTTCGTGCGCCTCCTCACCGGCCTGTGGCGGCTCATGCGCACGCATGACCCCGAGAACGACGCGTTCGGGGGGCCCGTCACCGAGTTCGCGCGCGTGGTGCAGCAGCTGTTCGACCTGCTCGGACCGCTGCAGATGGTGTGTGTCGAGGGGCAGGTGTACGTCAACGACGTGCGCATTCGGACCGACGAGCGGATGGGCGGGGGCGCGGACTTGGAGCAAGAGCTCCGCAAGCACAGCTGCGGCGGGCTCCGGTTCGAGGTCCCCATCACCGAACCGCACGTGCGCAGCATGCTCCACGTGCTCGCGGCGACGCCCCCTGCCGAAGACCCCCTCCGCGCGCTTCAACAGGGGCTGCGAGAGGCCGGCCTCGAGTCGATCAGCGTGAACGGGCTGTTCCGCCTGCGCGTCTCCGGCGAGGATGCCGCCCGCCCCGCGCGCGCCGGTTCGGCCGGCGTCGAGCTCCACCAGACGCTGAGCCGAGCGACGGGGCTCGTCGCCGACGCGTGGGACAACCTGGCCGCGGGGCGCACGCCCAACCCGCTGCCGCTGCGGCGGATGGTCAACGACATCGTAGACGGCGCCGCGGCGGCCGAGGACGTGCTCGCGGACGAGGACGCGTCTGACGTGGAGCTTGGCAGGTCGGACGCAGCGTATGCACGCCACTCACTGCGGGTGTGCACGCTCTCCGTGCTCATCGGCGTCGAGCTCGGCCTCTCCCCCCCGGCCTTGTCCGACCTCGGCGTCGCCGCGATGTTTCACGACGTCGGGTACGCGGCCCGGGAGGGCGGCTTCGCCCCGCCGTTCGAGCGCCACGGGTCCGCCGGGGCGCGGATGTTGCTTCGCCAGCGCGGCTTTCACGCCGCGAAGCTCAAGCGCATCCTCGCGACCCTCCAGCACCACGACGACGCAGCCCAGGGGCCGATCCTGCTCGCGCGGATCATCCACGTGGCGGACGACTTCGACACGCTCACGCGGCGGCGCACCGGTGGCGCGCTGTACAGCCCGGCCGAGGCGCTCGAGCGGATGAACGCGGCGGCAGGCCGTCGGTATGACCCCGGGCTGCTCCAGCTGCTGGTGAACCGGATCGGGAAGTACCCGCCGGGCACCCTGCTGCGGCTCCGGGATGGCCGCTGGGTGTTGTCCATCTCGGGCGTGCGCTCGCCGGAGACGTTCGCCCGGCCGCTCTGCCGCCTCGTGAGGATGCCTGACGGGCAGTTCGTCGAGGTTGGGCCCGAGGTGGACTTGGCCCTGGGGGGTGCGATCGCCGACGTCGTGCCGAGCCGCGAGGCAGAACGCGAGGCGTGGCTCCGCCGGTCGTTGCCGCCCCGCTCGCTTCCGCCCCCGCCGTCGTCCAAGTAACTCGCGAGTCAGAACGCCGTGTACCCCGCGTGAGGGCCCGCGCCGTGGCTCGCCAGCGCGAACGCGGCCGCGACCGCCAAGACCACGAAGAACGGGACTAGGAACCAGCGAGCCCGCCACGCGGCCGCCCGGGCGTTCACGACGCGGCCGTCACATGCACGCGGCGACGCCCATCCAGTCCACGCACCGGCCCTCGGCGCACACTCCGTCGTCGCAGCGCGCGTAGCAGTGGCCCGCGGCGCCGGCGTTCACCTGGTCGTCGGGGCACACCGGCAGCGGGTCCCGCGTGCCCGTCGAGCACGCCAGCACGGCGTCGCACTCGGGGTCGTACGCGGGTGAGGGGGGCCGGGCGCCTAAGCAGCCGCGCGCCTGCTGCTCGATGAAGACGGTCCGCCGATCGCAACCCGGCGCCGTCTCCGGGCGCTCGTGGACCCCGGGAAGGTCGGTCAGCGTGATCTCGGGCTGGTCGCCGGTCCAGGTGACGGACAGGGTCGCCGTTCGGCCAGACTTCCACGGGACGTCGCGCGGGTCGTTCGCGCCCAACGCCGCCCGGCTCCAGCCGAAGGTCACGTGAAGCTCTTGCCCACCGATGAGCGGCGTGAGCACGCGCGCGGCGTCCGGCTGACTCGCGGTCCACGTCTCGAGGCTGCCGCTTTCGAGCTTTGCCCAGGGCTTGACCCCCCAGGGCGTCGAGCAGTCGACCAGCAGCCACTCTCGCAGCTGCCGCGTCGAGCAGTGGTCACGCGTCGAGCCCCTCACGGTGATCTCCGGCGCCAGCTCCAGCTCGCCCGCAGAGGGGACGCGGCTCCGCCCCGGAGGCAGCCCCGCCCGCGGTCTCGCCGGTGGGGCAGGCGTCGACAGGCGCGCGACGATCGCGTCCGCGAGCGCCGCGTGCCCCTTCGGCGTCAAGTGGAAGTCGCCGTCCAGGAACGCCCCCGGTTCGGCGGCCGCCAGCGCTTGCGTCGCGTCGAGCCCCCGGGCGCCGGCCCGCTCGGCGGTGGTCACGATGTCCGTCAACAGCACCCCCGTGCCGGCCATGTCCAGCGCCGGGTCCGCCGGGTCCTTGCCGTACTTGGCCCACTCCGCCGGCGAGACCTGCACGTCCACCGGGAGCGCGACGATCACGAGCTCCGCGTGGTTCTCGCGACACAGCACTTGCATCTCGTGAATGAACCCCTCGACCGGGGTCGTCGGCTCCAACGCCGCCGCCACGCGCACCCCGAGCTCGCTCAAGCTCGCGTCCGAGGCCTGCTCCGCGGCGAGCGCCGCGAGGATGTCCGCCGAGCGCCGGTCCTTCGGGTGCGCCTCCGCCCAGGCTTTCAGCCGGGGGCGCAGGTTCCGGCGGAGCTCCGCGCCCTTTCGCAGCGCGTCGGCGGTGACCGGGAACGAGCGCCCCTCCTCGGCGTACCGCTCGAGCAGGATGTCCCCCGGCTGCGCGTGCTCCTGGACCGCTTGCAGCGCGAGGTCCTCGTCCGGCTCGGCCTCGTCCACCAAGCCGCGGAGCTGCCAGTACAGGTCCAGCTCGCCTTCGAGCCGACCTTGGGAGCTGTCCTGGATCTTCGTCGCGATCTCGGCCTCGGTCGGCCCTGCGGGCGGCGCCGTGCCCGCGGCCTGAGCCAACGGCAGCAGGTCCGTCGCTGTGCCCTCGGACGGGAACCCGGCGTCGCCTTCCGGCGCCGCCTCGCGCTGCTGCTCGGTGAGCCAGCGACGGGCGGCGAACACCGCGTGAGACTGGGTCATCAGCCAACTACGCCCGGGAAACGCCGCGAGGCGCTCGGGTGCAGTCTCGCGCCGGACCGCCCAACCGTCCCACGACGCGTGCCGCTCCGCGTTCGGTCGATCCGCCTCGAACAGGTCGTTGGCCACGTTGAGCACGACCACGACGGTGGAAGGGTGCAGCTCCGGAACCAGCGTGCGGGCCTCCGCGAGGTACTCCGGCGGACCCCACGTGGGCGTACCGGCGTTCAGCACGGTCCTGCCCGTCGCGCTCGCGAGCCGCGCGGACGCGGTGTCGCCCTCCTCCACGCCGAGCCCGAACACCTGCGAGTCGCCGAGCACCAGGACGGCGTCCTTCGGCGCGCTCGGCCAGTCCTCGCCCCGGAACCCCCGCGCGTTGGTCCGCAAGCTCGTGACCGGGTTCCCCGCGTAGCTCAGCCGCTCGGTCGCGCCGGGCGCGAGCCGCAGCCCGAGCACGGGGTCGGTGACGTAGAAGTTCACGTGGGGGAACGCCCCGCCGTCCGCCAACCAGCACCCCAGCTCGGCCAGCCCGAGTCCAGAGAGCAAGCCCGCGGTAGCCAGCGCAGCTGCGCGCGCGAAGGAGGACGCCATGCGCACCGGTATCCCACCGCTGGGTTACCTCCGAGGCGGCATGCTGCTCCGCGTCGGCTCGAACACGCTCCAGACCGCCTTCGCGTGGCCTTCGGGGTCCGCGACCGAGGTCTTGGAGGCCACGGAAGGGGCGATGGGCACCGTGCGCGCGCGGATCGCTGCGGGGGCGGCGCTGCCCGACCCCTTCCACGTGCGAGCGGCGCTGGTCGCGCACCCGGCGAGCGTCGTCGAAGGGTGCGAGGGCCGAGCGCTCACCCGGGACGCTGTCGACGCGGTGCTCGTCGGCCAGCC
>CALQBK020000132.1 GCA_943328795.2 Bifidobacterium breve | reverse complement strand
GGGGGTGCGTACCCCCTGCCGGGGTGCAGGGGCGGAGCCCTTGCGAAGGGCTACACCGGCACTACGCCACGATCAGCGCGGGGCGATCCGAGCCGGCACCCGCCACCGCGCAGCGGTTTCGTCCAAACCCCGCGCCGGTGCTCTACGGCACCCGGCCCGCGCGGTTCTGCCGCGCCCCGCGCGGCAAACCGTGGGCGAAAAGGCCGGGCGTCTTCGCCCGGCCTTTTCGCCGTAGGGCCCCAGGGAGGGGCGCGCTAGCGCCCCTCCCCATAATTACTGCACGAACCCCCAGTACCCCTGCTCCTTCATTTGCTGGACTTGGTCCGCGGTCAGCGGGCTACCCACCTCGCCGGCGGGCCGGCCCTCCAACACGGGCAACAAGAGGCGCAAGAGCCGCACCACCTCCGCGGGGTTGGCTGCCGCGACGTCGTGCTGCTCGCCCGGGTCCGCGTCCAAGTCGTAGAGCTCGACCAGCACGTGGTCGCCGGGGGGCACGACCGGCGCGGGTTGGCCGGCGGGCTGGCCGGCTGGCCCGGGCGCCTCGGTACAGGTGGGCGAGCGGAGGTCGGTGATCCCCGCGGCGTCGAGGTAGCTGGTCACGCTCGCCAACGCCGGGCCGCGAGTTGGGTACCAGTGCCGCTGCGCCGTCGCGTGGTTGCGGAGGATGAGCTTCCAGCGCGGCTCTCGGTAGCTCGCGTGGCACGCGTCCGACAACGACACCACCGGGCGGGGAGCGTAGTCGCCACCGTGCCCGAGCAGGAACGGGACCAGCGAGCGGCCATCCATGCCTTGGTCGGGCTCGGCGCCGGCCAGCTCCAGGAGCGTAGGTGCGATGTCCAGGGTCTGCACGACGGCGTCGACGGCGCCGCCGCCACCGGGGTTCCGGGGATCGAAGACGACCAGCGGGACACGGATCGTCGAGTCGTAGAGCAGGCCGTGGTCGACGTCCGCGTGCTCGAAGAAGTCGTTCCCGTGGTCCGACGTGACGACGACGACGGTGGTGTCCGCGAGCCCGGCCTTGTCCACGGCGGCGAGTATCGCGCCGAGGCGCTCGTCGTAGTGCCCGACTACGCGGTCGTAGTGGGCCTCGATCGCCGCCTGCGCCGCGGGCTCGCCGAGCGCGGCCACCGCCATCTTGTAGAGGTCCGGGTACGGGGCGTCCGGCGCCTTCGTGATGAGGGCAGAGACGGGGTCGTCGGCGTCGAGCGGGTGGAAGACGTCCGGCTTGTGGAGGTCGACCTCGTGGACGTACGCGAGGAACGGGGCGCGCGGGCGCTTCGAGAAGAAGTCTACGATCGCGCCGGTTGGCGGGTTGTCGCGGGGGCCCCGCGCCTGCCCCTTCATCCGCGGCGGGGCGGAGGTCTTGACGTCGAAGCCCTTCGACATCGCGTGGGCGAGGCGGGCATCGACGGTCACGCCGAAGAACGCGTAGGCGCCGTAGCCGTAGAACGACAGGATCTCGGGGAAGTCGTGCGCCCCGGCCGCGCGCCACTGCAGGCCGCCATCCGCGAGCCGCAGCGGCACGGGCACTCGGCCGGTCAAGAGGCCGTTCAACGATGGCATCGTCCAGCCCGCGGGCGCGAACGCGTGAGTGAAGCGGGTGCCCTTCTTGGCGAGGGCGTCGAGGTTCGGGGTGTTCGAGACGCCGTCCCGGACGACCCCGACGTGGTCCCAGGACAACGTGTCGATGTCGACGACGAGGAAGTTGGGCGCGCCGACGGGGGCGCGCGGGGCGCGGCGTTGCAGCGCCACCGCCCCACCCAACAAGAGCGCGACCAAGAGGGCGGTCCCCGCGGCGACGCGGCGCGAGAACCTCACGGCTCCAACACGCGGACCGAGTCGACGTTCTCCGGCGCCAGCGGGGCTGCCCAGGCGAGCTCACCGGTCTGGGCGTCCAACGCGAGCGTGACGCCCACGGGGGCCGTGTAGATCCGGTCGCCCCGGGTGACTGGGTGCCCGCCGAGCCGCGCTTGCCAGCGGATGCCGGTCGCGTCGATCCGCGCGTACACCCCCGCGCGCGACGCGAGCACCGCGCGCGGGAGCGGCCCCGAGGCCGCGAGCAGGCCAACCGCGCGCCAGCCGTTGCCGAGCGCCAGGACCTCCCCGTCCCGCCACGTCACCTGCCCCGTGGCGTCCACGCCGACAGCCTCGGGCAACAGCGTCGCCGACGGCCCCCCAGCGCCCCGCGACAGCACCTTCCCGCGCGCGCCGTCCACCAGCGCCCAGCCCTCGTCCCCGGACGCGAGCCAGCCGCCACCGTCACATGCGAGCAGGTGGACAGGGGAGTCGGCCCCGAGCGCCAGGCTCGCCGCGTTCAAGGACCAGCGCCGCGCGCCCTTCAGCGAGTACGCCTCCAGCGCGCCCGCGGTCGTGACGAGCCCGAGCGCGTCCCCGCAGACCTTGCCCTCGGTCGCCGCCCGGCGCACGCTCGCGGTGGTGGACTCTCCCTCGGCCTCGTAGATCCAGGTGTCCTCGTTGAACGGGCGGAACCGGGGGCGTTGCGCCGTGGCGCCAAACGTCGCGACCCCGCCGCTCACGGCGACCGCGGGTGACAGGTTGCCCGCCACGGCCAACACCGCACCGTCGTCGAGCGCGAGCAAGGTCTCGAGGTCCCCTTGCGACACCAGGAGCGCCGGCTCCGGCACCGGGAGCGTCGGCAGCACCGCCCGCGGCGCGTCCACGTGCACGCGCTCCTTCCCGTCCAAGCCATACACGGTGAGCGTGTCCCCGACGTAGCTGGCGACCCCGTGCTCGTTGAGCGCCCACGTGCCCTCGGCGATCGGCCACGACGCGGTGGCAGCGCCCGCGGGGTCCAAGAGCCGGACCTGGCCGGTCGCCCCGGCGTCGCGCACCAGGAGGGAGCCCTCGTTCGCCCCGGACCCGATCCAGCCGACGATGGACGTGCCAGCGGGCGCGCGAAAGGTCCGGCTGGCGCCCGCGCGCGCGATCTCGAGCGCGCTCCCGGACGCGCACACCATCGCGGGCCCGGGCGCGATCGCGCACTGGTCGCGCCACGCCGGCGACCGCGCGGCGGTGACCGCGCCGTCCCAGGTGTGCAGCCCAGCGGCGTCTACGAAGCCCTCGGACGAGGCGTCGTCCGCCGGGCCGGGCCAGGCGACCTGGGAGAGCCCCGTCACCGGGTCGACCACCCGCACGTCGCCGTCTAGCGCGTACACCAGCCCGACCGGCCCGGGGGCGAGCCGCGTGGTGGAGCGCCCGGCGGCGAGCATCGCCAGCCCCTGGGCGGCGCTCCACCGGGCGAGGTGGTCGTTCGCCCTCAACAGCAGCGTCGGCTCCGCCGCGCCGCGCAGCCAGGCGACCTCGCGCGCGTGGAACGGCAGGTCCGCGACGAGCTGGCCGCTTGGCACCGCGTAGATCCGCACGTCGTGTTCGGTGACCAACGCGACGGCATCGGCGCCGAGGGCCACGTCGGCGGCGTCGTCCGCTCCGCCAGCGAGCGCGCCGGGCGCGACACCGAGCGATGCGAACGCCACTATAACGCAGCTCAGTCCACGAGTTTCGTTATACCGGGTCAACGGAGCTTCCAGGCGACGATCGCGCCGTCGACGGTGCCGTAGAGGGTGCCGGGCGCGGTGTCCGGAGGTGCGTCGGAGAGCAGGAGGCGCGTGAGCTTGCCCTTCTTGTCCACCGTCGCCCAGGGCCCGCTGGACGTGCCGAGCTGGGCCAACACCACGGGGCCGTCCAGCCGCGCGCCGCTCACCGGCGCGAGGGTCCAAAGCACGTCGCCGTCGGCGTCCATGCCCGTGAGCTCCCCGTCGGCCTGGGAGATCCACGCGCCATCGAGCTCCTGGCCGAGGGTGCACCCGGCCCACGGGTCTGCCAGCGCCGCGTTGGTCACCCCGGTCGAGCAGGTCCACTCCCCGAACGGGAACGTCAGCGCGTCGCCGCGGGTGCCCATCCCCGGCGGCGGCTCCGCGACGCTCGCGAGGGCAGCGAGCCCGCCCGGCTTCCCGTCCGCCGCGCGAAGCAGCAGGGCCGACCTGTGCCCGGAGACCAGGACGAAGCTGCGTCCGGTGATCCCGAGCTGCCCGGGGTTGGTCCACGCCGTGGCGCCCGTCGCCGGGTCCCGCGCCGCGACGCCGCGCGCCGTGCCCGAGATCACGAGCCCGCCCGCGGTGTCCACGACCTGCGCGGGATCGGCCAGCGACCACCGCAGCGCCCCGTCGGCGTCGAGCACGCCCAGGTGCCGACCGGTGGCGAACGCGACGCCGCCGTCGTCCAAGCCCGCGAGCGCCAGGACGGGCTCCGGCGCGGTGTACGCCCAGTCCGCGGCCAGGGGCTTCGGCGCCTTCAGGTCCGCGAGGCCCCGCCACAGGAGAAGGTCCTCGACGACGTCGAGCGTGCCCTCGGCGAGGACGCGGCCCTCGGGGTCGACCAGCATCGCTCCCGGACTCGGCACGCCGAGCTTGACGCTTAGCTCGGTGGCGAAGTCGCCAGAGTGCACGGTCTGGCCCTCGTCGTGGGCGTCCACCAGCGCTTGCAGGCTGCCGGGGGCGTCGTAGGAAGGCCCGTGCGGGCCCTCGACGGGGGGCCCCGCCCAGAGGACGTCCACCGCGGGGTCGTAGGCCGCGGCGAGCACGCGGCGCGGGACGGCGCCGTCCTCGCCGAGGATCACCAGCGTAGGTCGGCCCGCCCGCAGCGGCAGCGCGAGCGGGTTGCCGTCCACCATCACGCCCGTGCTGCCAAGCACCGAGCGACCGGGCTTCATCGGCCGCTTCGTGACCGCGAACGCCATGCTGCCCGACGCGTGCTCGGGCCACGCGGCGCCGGTGGCGAGCGCCTCCAGCGGGTTCTCGGCGCTCGACCGCAGCGCGCTGCCGAGCGCTTGCTTGCGTGCCGCGACAGCGCCGTCCGCGGCCGCGAAGTGGGGCAGCCCCGCGTGGTCGCTGCCCGGGGTGCTGGCCCGCCGCAACGGGTCGTCCGCCGGGCCGGCATCCGCGGGGATGGGCGCCACCACGGGCTGCAGCGCGGGGAGCGTCGCGCCGCCCAGGCTGGCGACGAGCGGGGCCGCGGCGTCGGGCTTCGACGCCCACCAGTCGGCCGGGGCCTTCACCAGCCCCGCGCTCAACCAGTGGCCGTTGGCCGCCCCGCGCCGCGTGAGCACGAACGCCTCGCGGCCAGACCGCGTGTCCACCAGGTACATCCCGGACGCCTGGGTCGCGACGAACGCCGTGGCGGTCAACACGCTGGGGTTGCACGAGATCGGCAGCGTCCACAGGATCTTCCCGGTCGCGACCTCGAACAACGTCGTCCGGCTCGCCTTCCCGGCGGCGTCCACGGGGCCGTCGTCGTCGACCAACAGCGCCAGCTTCCCGTCCGCGGAGACGACGCCCTTCTGCGTCCACCGCGGGAGCTGCACCCCCACGTCGTGGCCGGTGACGCGGTTCACGACGCGCGTGCCGCCCGGCACCGCCCGGAGCGCGTACGGGCTCTCCGCGACGTCGACCTGCGCGCCGACCAACGTCCACGCCGCGGCCCGCGGGCGGGCGCCCCGGTCGACCAGGACGTCGGCCGGCTGCGGGTTCGCCTGCGTCTTGCCGGTGTACGGGTCCCAGAGCAGCGTGCCGACCTCGATGCACACGGTGTCCCCGCACGCGGCGGCGCCGGTGGCCCCCGAGATCCCGACTACGGTGGGCGCCCGCGCCCCCCCGGTCGGCCCCGGCCGGGGGTAGCGCACGAGCGCGTCGTCCGTGAGCACCCAGAGGTCCGTCGCGGTCACCGTCGCCGCGCGCGCGGCCAGCGGCACGTAGGCGAGCGGGGCGCAGTCGGTGTCCACCACGAGCACGCCCGCACGGGAGCGCACGAGCACCGGGTCGCCGTCCCGGTCCGGGGCCACGGCCTGGCCCTTCGCCGCGTCGAGCGTACACGACGTGCCCGGGCCGTGGATCGTGAGCCCCTCCGTGCCGGAGTACGCGAGGTGCCCGCTCGGCAAGCCCGCGGCGCGCTCGATCCCCTTCGCGCGGATCGTCTCCTGCGTGCCGTCCAGGTGTACGCGCGTGACGGAGTCGGCGGTGGTCAGCAGCAGGTCCATGGCCCCGTCCGCCGCGGGCGGGGAGCGCGGGGCGAGCGTCGCAGAGCGCACGCCGTCCAGGTCGAAGCTGCCGGTCGGGAACGTGACGTGGGCCTTTCGCTTCACGGTGGTGACGTGGAACGCGCCGTAGTCACCCGGGTCCACCTCGACGGACTGGACCACGTGCCCATCGGCGAGATCGACCTGCACGAGCTCGGTCTCGGTCGCCACCCAGGCCTCCTCGTGCCCAGGCGCACCCCGTACGATCAGCGTGGTGACGTCGTGGGTGAGGGGGCGGGGCGCCACCTCGCCTGCGAGCGCGGGCGACAGGAGCAAGGACGGGACGACCAGGAGGACGAGCACGTCCAACTATAGGCCGCCGGGGTACGATCGGGCAGGGCGGAAGCCCGCAGGAGTGACCGATGCGACCGACCTTGACCCTCTTCTTGGCTTGCCTCGCCGCGTGCGGGAAGCACGACGACACGGACAGCGAGCCCGTCGGCACCGACGACACGGGCCCGGAGTGCAGCACGGACCCCGACTGCAGCTCGACCGAGATCTGCGAATTGGGCGCGTGCATCGTAGGCGACCGCGACAACGACCCGGCCGACGCCACGCCGCTCGGGGAGGACGCCGACGGGAACTACTCGGCCGACGGCGAGGTCGGGACGGCGGGGGACGTCGACTGGTTCTCGTTCTCGTCCACTGGCAGCCAGTTCATCCGGGTGGACACCACCGTGAGCGACGAGGACGACGACGCCGACTCGCTCGACACCATCGTCACGATCTACGACGCCTCCGGTGCCCTCCTGGCGCAGGAGGACGAGCACCCCGCCGGGGACGTCGGCACCTACGACTCGGTCGCGTTCGCGTGGCTCAACGACGCCGGGACCTACACCGTGAGCGTCGAAGACAAGGCCGGCCGCGCCTCGCCGGACACGAGCTACGTCGTGACGGCGAAGGACCTGGGCGACGGCGGGGACGAGCCCGACAGCCTGCAGTCGGCCGGGACGGACCTGCAGTTCGAGGGGGCGGACCTGTGGTACGCGCTCCCGGTGGTGCTCACCGGCGCGGACGACACGTCGGACAGCGTGCTGCTGACGATGCCGTGGACGGACACGCAGCTCGACTTCATCCTCACGTCGGGGGCCAACGCCTCGGAGTTGGACCCGGCCGTGCGCCTGTACAACAGCGACGGGGACGTCGTGCTCGACAAGGGCGCGCCCACCCTCGACGACCCCGCCGCGCTGGTGAACTCCGAGAGCGAGACCTACGTGCTCAACGTGGCGGACGCCGCCGGGGGTTCGGGCCCGACGTACTGGGGCGTCGTGTTCGCGCTGGTCCGCGACGAGGGCTACGGGAACCCCCGCGAGTCCGAGCCGAACGACGCCGTCGAGGACGCCGACCCCCTCTCGGTGGTGGACCAGGAGCCCAACATTGGGAGTTGGGTCGCGGGCTATGGCAGCGGCCACTTGGACACCGCCGAGGACGTGGACAGTTGGACCCTCGCTGTGGACTTCGACGACGCGTACCTGTCCGTGTTCTACGGCGCGCAGGACTACGGCGGCGTCGCGATCGTCAGCGTCGACATCGTCGACAGCACCGGCGCGGTCGTCGCCTCGATGCCCGGGACCGCGGGCGCCGACGCCGACCTCTGGAACGCCGGGCCGTTCGCCGCCGGCGACTACACCGTGCGGTTCAGCAGCGCCCCCGAGAGCACCGGCTCCGGCGAGGGGGCATTTTACCAATTCGCGGCCCACGCGAGCACCAGCGAGCTCGCCCCCTGACGCGTCCGGGAATCCGGCGCGCCGTTTGCGTGTCCGCTCGGCGTCGGTATAGTGCGCCGACCCCGGAGACTCCCCGATGCGCCCAGCTTTCCTGCTCCTCCCGCTGCTGACCCTCTCCGCGGTGGCGCTCGCGGCGGACCCCAACGCGCCGCACGAGCACCAGGGCATCGTCGCCGCCTACAAGGGCGCGCCCCCCAAGGTCACGCTCTCGGCCGACGACGAAGCCAAGCTGGCGTCTGGGCAGATGGTCCAGAAGCAGGGGCAGACCGGGAACGGCGGGCACGCCGTCGCGTTCATGAACATCAACGCGACGCCGGAGAAGATCTGGTCCAAGATCACGAGCTTCTCCAGCTACCCGAGCTGGGTCGACAACGTGACCAAGTGCACGACCTACAAGCACGAGGGCAACTTCTACTACGTGGACTTCGTCCTCTCGGTCATGGGCATCGGCGTCGAGTACTACATCAAGCACGACTACGAGCCCACCCAGGGCTACATGACCTGGAGCCTGGACTACTCGCGGCTCTCGGACTTGGACGACAGCGTCGGGTACTGGCGCGTCACGCCGATCTCCGCGACAGCCTCGCGCCTCGAGTACTCGGTGGACATCCGGTTCAAGGGCTGGATCCCGGGCTTCGTGCAAGAGATGATCAGCTCGAAGGGCCTCACCACCGCCACGTCCTGGGTCAAGAAGCAGAGCGAAATGTAACGAATCTCAGAGACTGAGCCCGGTGAAGCAACCCTTCGACGACGCCGAGTCGACGCCTTTGCGTGGGGCGGGACGCGCACGAGACGCATTTTGGAGCGCCCCAGGGCGCCGAAAGCCCGGATTTTTCACGGCCCAGATCGAGAGCACTGGTTTCTTCACCGTGCTCAGAGACTGAGAATCGTGCTATCTCGTCACATCTTCGCGAGCCGCTCCTCGACCGCGGGCTTGGCCTCGTCGGCCTGCTTGGCCTCCGCGACCCGCTTGGCCTCCGCCTTGGCGTCCCGCTCGCGCCGCTCGCTGTACCGGTCGACCAGGTAGTCCCGGATGTCGCGGGTGAGCACCGTGAACTTGTACAGCTCCTCCATCACGTCCACGACGCGGTCCCGGTACTCGCTGTCCTTCATCCGGCCGTCGCGCTCGAACTCGTCGTAGGCCTTCGGCACGCTCGACTGGTTCGGGATGGTGAGCATCCGCATCCACCGGCCCAGGATCCGCAGGCTGTTCACCACGTTGTACGACTGCGAGCCGCCGCACACCTGCATCAGCGCGAGCGTCCGCCCCTGGGTCGGGCGCACCGCCCCGATCGACAAGGGCAGCCAGTCCACCTGGTTCTTGAACACGCCGGTCATCGACCCGTGCTGCTCGGGGCACGACCACACCTGCCCCTCGGACCACGTCGACAGCTCACGCAGCTCGACGACCTTCGGGTGGCTGTCGAGCCCCGGGCCGTACATCGGCAGCTCGGCCGGGTTGAACCACCGCACCTCGGCCCCGAGCCCCTCCATGATCCGCGCGGCCTCCTCGGCGAGGAGGCGGCTGTAGCTGCGCTCGCGCAAGGAGCCGTAGAGGAACAGGATCCGCGGCGGGTGGTCGCTCTGCAGCGGGTGCGGGACCGGGGGGACGGAGGGGGTCGGCGGGTTGCCGTCGTGCCACTGGCTCACGGCGTCACTTCCCGAGGGCCCGGAGGACCTCGCTCACGAGCGCGTCCTCGAGCCGCGCGGTGTCCTTGCCGCGGTCGCTCGCGCCGAGCGTCGCGCCGAGGCCCGCCTGGGTGACACGCGCCATCTTCATCTCGGACTTGGGCGCGATGCCGCTCGGGCTCGGGTGCGCGCACCCGGAGCAGCCGGTGCACGCGTGGGGGAGGTCCGCGCCGGGGTTGTCGGCCTGGGCGACCGCGCTGGGCGGCCCGCCGTAGCGCTTCAGCCCGAGGCTGCGGAGCTTGCCGGCCTCGTCCGCCGGGAGCTCACGGACGTTGCCGAGGTCGCGCGCGGTCTTGGTGATGAGTGCTGTGTGCTCCATCGTCTCGAGGTTGCAGAACGCGATCAAGAGCGACGTGCCGAGGCAAACCGCGCCGTGGCGGTCCATCAGCACGGCGTCGTGGTCCCGCACGTAGGGGCGGAGCTTGTCGGCGAGCGTGAGCGTGCCGGTGGTCGCGTACTCGACGGTGGGGACCGTGCCGAGGGTGAGCACCACCTCGGGGAGCACGCACCGCGCCATGCTGACGCCTGCGATCGTGAACGCGATCGCGATCGGCGGGTGGGTGTGGATGACGGCGTTGATGTCCGGGCGCTCGTCGTAGCAGGCGAGGTGCATGGCCATCTCGCTGGTCGGGGTGCCCGAGCCGCGGAGCTTCTTGCCCTTGCGATCGATGACGACGAGGTCCTCGTCGACGAGGAAGCCCTTGTGGCACCCGGCTTTCGTGCAGAGGATCTCGGTCTCGGACAGCTTGACCGAGAGGTTGCCGTCCATCGCGACGAGCAGGTGGCGTTCGTAGCACAGGTGGCTGAAGCGGATGATCTCGTCGCGCAGCTTTCGTTCGGGGATCACGTCGTGCTCCGGGTGCGCCGCCGGGTAGCCACAAACCCCACCGCGAGCAACGCCCCGCCGCTGTACGCCCCTCCAGGGATCCCCAACGACCCACCTGGATCGGGTCCATGGGCGCAGGCGCAGCCGCCGGGGGCCTCGCCGTCGAGGACGCGGGCCTTGCCGGGGCCGCCGCCGTTGTCACCGCCGTTGCCCCCGTTGCCGCCGTTGTCCCCTGCGTTGTCCCCGCTGTCCCCGCCGTTGTCGCCGCCGTTCCCCGACCCGGTGTCCTCCACCGCGAACGTGGTCTCCTCCGCCACCATCGGCCAAAAGTCGGGGTCGTCCCCCTCGTACCCGACGGCCCAGAACCCGACGCCTTGCAGCCCCTGCTCCCGGGCGAACGCGATGCGCTCCCGCACCGACTCGACGTCCGGGTACCACACCTGCGAGCCGCTCGGCAGGTAGTACGGCGAGTGCGTCGTCGGCTCGTAGTGGTCGCCGACGGTCGCGGCCTCGGCCATCGCCGACTCCATCTCGACCGACCAGCCCGTCCCCGTCGCGTTGCCCGGCACCGCGTGGTCCGCCGGCCACTCTTGCCCGTAGAGCGGCAGCCCGAGCACGATCTTGTCCACGGGCGCGCCGTAGGACTGGTAGTCCTCTATCGACCACTCGAGCGAGTACGTGCTCCAGTCCCCGCCACCGTAGAGCGGGTCGTTGGGCCCCGGGTCCCCGCCGGTCCAGTAGTAGCCGTAGCCCATGATGAACAGGCCCTCGCTGTTCGCCGCGAGCTCGCTGTAGTCGTAGGCGCCGAGCCAGTCGACCGCCGGGGTCGCGATGTACACCTCGCCGACCTCTGCGTGCAGCTCCTTGATGAACTGCACGAAGTCGCCGGACAAGCTGTCGTCCATCGCCTCGACGTCCACGTTGACGCCGTCCGCGCCGTACTGGTCCACGAGCGATTTTAGCGCGGCGACCGCGGTGGCCCGCTTCGACGCGCTCTGCAGCACGCTCGACTGCACGCTGTCGTCGAAGGAGATGACGCACAGGTCCACCTTCACGCCGTGCGCGTGCGCGGCGGCGACCACGCCCGCGGCGACGTCCGTCCAGTTGTCCGTGTTCGCCAACGTCCCGTCGCTCTTGAGCTCGACGTCGAAGATCGCCACGTGGGTGAGCTGGTCCCAGTGCAGCTGGGTCGGGTCGGACTCCCAGTACGGGTGGTACGCGTACACGGTCATGTCCGGCACCGGCTCAGACGGCGGCGGGACAGCGCCGGCCGGCGGCGCGGGGACGACCACGTGCGGGTCCCCCGCGTGGGCGAGCAGCGCGTCGGCGTGCGGGGTGGCGATGCGGGGACCAGCGACGGCCAAGGAGCCCAGGAGCGCGAGGAGCATGGCGCACTTTACCCCGGCGTCGCGCTACGATGGCGGAATGCTCTTGCTGACGATGCTGGCCTGCGCCCCGACCTGCGCAGATGACGAGACCCGGGTCGACGGCGCCTGCGTGCCCTACGTCGCCGACACGCCCCACGACACCACCGCGTGGCAGCCCGCGCCCGGGACGAGCTGGCAGGTGCAGTACTCGGGCACGCTCGACACGAGCCTCGGCGTCGAGATGTTCGACCTCGACCTGTTCGACACCACCGCGGCCGACTGGGACGCGCTCGAGGGCTCGACGCGCATCTGCTACTTCTCCGCAGGCTCCTACGAGGACTGGCGGCCGGACGCGGCCGACTTCCCCGACGAGGCGCTCGGCGACCCGCTAGACGGCTGGCCCGGCGAGTGGTGGCTCGACATCACCAACAGCGCCGTGCGCGACATCATGAAGGCCCGGCTCGACTACGCGGAACAGCGCGGCTGCGACGGCGTGGATCCCGACAACATCAACGGCTACCAGAACCCCACCGGCCTCGGACTGACCGCCACCATGCAGCTCGACTACAACCGCTTCCTCGCCGACGAGGCCCACGACCGCGGCCTGTCGATCGGCCTGAAGAACGACATCGACCAGCTCGTCGACCTCGAGCCCTGGTTCAACTGGGCGCTGAACGAAGAGTGCGCGGACTACCAGGAGTGCAGCGGCTACAGCGTGTTCACGACCGACGCGCAGAAGGCAGTGTTCCACGTGGAATACGTGGACGACTGGGCGGACGCACAGGCGCGGGCCGACGAGGTGTGCGGCACGGGCCCCGAGCTCGACACCTTGGTCAAGACGTGGGACCTCGGCGCCGAGCGACTGGCCTGCGAGGCGACCCGGTGAGGGCGCTCTCGACCAGCGCGTCTGCGATCGCCGCGCTGACCGGCGGCACGGTCGCGGGCGAGCTCCGGCGGGTGAGCGGGGTCGCAGCCGTGGAGGACGCGGGGCAAGACGACCTGGCCTACTTCACGAAGGGGGACCCGGGCCAAGCGGGCGTGCTGCTGGCGCGCGCGCCGATCGAGGGCCGCACCGTGGTCGTCGTGCCCGACCCGCTCGCGGCGATGTGCGTGTTGCTCGACCACTTCCTGCCAGAGCCGGCGTTCGTCGGCCCGGTGCACCCCACCGCCAAGGTAGACCCCACCGCCGTCCTCGATCCCGGCGTCGTGATCGGCGCCGACTGCGTGATTGGGCCAGGCACACACCTCTTCCCGAACGTCGTGGTCTACGCCCGCACCACCATCGGCGCGCGCTGCCGGGTCCACGCCGGCACGGTCCTCGGCGCCGACGGGTTCCGGTACCACCCCACTGCGACCGGCCCGCTCAAGGTCCCCCAAGTTGGCGGCGTGCGCCTGGGG
>CALQBK020000131.1 GCA_943328795.2 Bifidobacterium breve | reverse complement strand
AGTCGCGACATCGAAGCTCCGCTACGACCGCAGTGTACACCAACTCGCCCCTGGCGGCGAAATATTTTCGATCTCGCGAACGGGCGGCGACTACTTCCCGTCAGCTCGTGAGCGAGCGTGGCGGCTTGCCGTCCGCGACGAGGCGCACGGCCTCGTGAGCCAGGCGCTGGATTGGGCGCTCCCGCGCCGGGTGCGCGAGGAAGCGGGCGACCGCTTGCATTGGGAGGGGGTCTCCCAGGCGTGCGCTCTCGTAGTCCGCGGCCACGAGCGTCTTGGCGTCGTGGGCGAAGAAGATGGCGCGCCCAGACCGGTCGGCGAGCACACGAGCGCGCAGGTCGGCCAGCGGCGGGGCCGGGGGCAACGGCTCTGCCGGGCCGTCGAGCGGCTTGGCCATCGCGACGAACTGCACAGTAGCGAGCAGGATGCGCACGGCGGCGCCAGGCGCAATGGAAGCCGCCTCGCGCGCTGCGCTCGCGACGGTCAGGCGGTGGGTCACGTCGAGCCAACCTTCGTTCACGCTTGGATCCGCGTCATGGGCCGGGTCGAAGCGCGCCAACCGCGTGGCGCCGGCGAGCACCAACGCATCTTGGACGGCGTCCCACGCGCCCGCCTCCAACGCAGCGGCCGCCGCCGCGAACGCCTCCGCCGGGGTGCCCTCGGCGAGCGCGGCTCGGAGCGCGCGGACGTCGGGCAGCGCGACGCGGGGCGCGGCCAACGCCCGGGCTGGCCCCCCGCCCGCTTCGAAGGCGGCCCACCGCTTGCGGAAGCCGGCCCAGGGCGGCAAGGTGTCCTCGCGCGTCCCGCAGACGATGCCGTACAGGAGGCCGCCCAGGAGCGAGTCCGTGTGACGTGGCCCGGCCGCTTCGAGCAGGTCGAGGGTCTTCTTCACGTAGATCAGCGGGTGGCCGAAGTCCAGGAAGTGGGCGGCGAGCACGGTGTACAGCGCGGCGGCGAGCGCGGTGCGGTCCCACCCCGCGGCGACCATGCCGCGGACGAGCGCCTCGGCGCCGGCGGCGTCTTCTGCCTCGACGCGCGCGGCGAGCTGCGCGACGGCGTTCGGGCCCGGGAGCTCGGGCTCGGGCCGGGCGCGGAGCGGCAGGCCGACGACGGCGCGCGCGGCGAGGTCGAGGACCTCCGTGACCAGCTGCACTGGGTGCGCCCGCGGGTCGATGCCCTCAGGCGGGGCGTCGAACCAGCCGAGCAAGGCGCCGGCGAGCGCAGCCGTGTGGCTTGGGCCGTATTCCCCGCGGTCGGCGTCCCAGGCTGCCCCGAACGCCAACAGGTCCGCGGGGGTGACGTCCGCGGCGAGCAGGCGCGCGACCTCGCGTGCGATCCGCCCGCTCTGCACGCGCGTCATGCCCTCGGCGAGGCTCGCCCAGGCCGCTGGCACGTCTACCGTGACGACGCGCTTTACCTCCACGATGCCGTCCACTACGCGCAGCTCGTGGGTGCGCACGGCCTCTTCCCCCATCGTGCAAGCGCCGGTCGGCACGTCGAACTTGAAGTTGTGCCAGCAGCAGGTGAGCGTAGACCCCGCGAGGGTACCCTGCGAGAGCGGGTACCCCTGGTGCGGGCACGCGTTCTCCAGCGCGTGGAGGGTGCCATCGGCCAGCTGCACGACGAGCACGCCGTGCTTGGCCTTGAGGTGGCCGGGCGTGAGCTCGGAGGCGGGGAAGAGCGGGGTCCAGTTCATGCCAACAGGGGTAGCCGGGCGCCGGTCCAGCCGGCCGCCGGCCGCCAATCGATTGGCGGATTGTCCATCGACGCAGCGGCCTGCGCCTGCCGCCCTCAGCGCCCGACGCTGCCAATCAGCGGGTAGCCCTTCCACTCGCCGTTGTACGCGCACCAGGCGCCCCACAGCGGGATCAACGGCGCGGGCAAAAGCGCGAGGTAGAGGATCGCGCCGAAGCCGCACGTGACGGTCGCGATCACCGAGATGATGGCGGTCGCGACGTAGACGGCGAACTGCGCCGCCAGGCACTGGGCCGCGTGGTAGGCGATGAACGGCTTGTCCTTGTGGATCAGGTAGATCACCAGGCTCCCGAAGAACGGGACGACGAACGCCGCGAGGTGGCCGAGCAAGCCCCACAGCTTGTCGTCGGAGGACGGCTCTTCGCCGAAGGTCATCGCGTGGCTCATTGGGGGCTCCTGCCGTTGGGATTAACCCAGGATGGGCCGATAGCGGACCTCTCTGCGCAGGTCATGGCTTGATGTCGAGGGCGATCGGGCCGACGTCCGAGTCGCCGATCGTGACCGGGTTGCAGGTGCACGACACCATGGGGTCGCCTTGCGTCGGCCCGTCGTGCTGGGGGTCGACGAACGCCTCGATGACGACTTGGCCGTAGCCCTTCGGGAACGTCTGGCTCCACGCGCCCTCGGTCTCAATCTTGAAAAGGTGGCTGCGGCCCCCTTGCCCGGCGGCGTCCACCTTGAAGAAGTCGACGACGATCGGGGAGCTCGGCCCCGTAGCCGTCCCCGACAGCGTGACCCGCTCCGTCGCGCCTGCGAACGGGTCCTGGTTCGGCTGCCCGCCGCTCGGTCCCCCAGCGTTGGGGTCCCCGCCCGGGTTGTTGGGATCCCCTGCCCCGCCGCCTTCTGGCTGTCCCCGCGCGCCGGCCTTCATCGCCAGCAGGAGCGGCTCGGGGTCCTTCCCGTCGGGGCGCACGTCCGCCCGCGCGAACGGGTCCTCCTCGCTCGGCCCGTCCCCCGCGACGTCCTGGAAGGCCTGGAGGTGGATCACGGTCACGTCCACAGGCGCGTAGAAGTCGAACGCGCCGGGCCCGTTGTCCAGGTGCAGCGCCCCGATGCGGGTCTGGCCGCTCCCGTTGGCGGCCGCCGGGTCGTCGATGTTCACGTCGATCTGCACCGGCGCTGTCTTGTCGTCCGAGGTCACGGTGCCGACGACGTGGACCCGCGGGTCCTTCAACCCGGGCCACACGCCGTCCCCGGTGCCCCCCGCGTTGGGGTCGGACGCGGCGTCGTCGTGGCCCTTGGTGTACTCCTCCGACAGGGGCACGAACACCCCGGTCGTCTTCTCGAGGCAGCCGGCAAGGAGGAGCCACGCCATGCGCTACTTCACCTGCCGCCAGCCCACCGCGGGGACGCCTGAGCCCGCCGGTGGGGGGTTGGCCCCGACCATGTACAGCGCCCGCCGGTTCGCGGAGTTGTCCTCGCCGTCGCCGGTCGGGATCGCGAGCAGCGACTCGCCGAAGCCGTAGGTGTACACCGGGTAGTTGAACCCGCTGCCGCGCAGCCAGCGCGCGATGGCGTCGGCCCTGCGCGCAGAGAGCTCGCTGTTGTGGCCAGCGTCGCCCACGGTGTCCGTGCAGCCGGCGATGTAGAGCTTCACGGGGACCATCTCGCCGTACTTGTCCACCACGTCGTTCAGCTGGGCCAACGTCGCGGTGAGCTTGTAGACCTGGTCGGCCGTGATCTCGGCCGAGTCGCTGGCGAACAGCACGTCCTCGTGCGGGATGTCGAGGAACCAGGGCGAGTAGGTGAAGCCGGCGTAGGCGGAGTCCGTGCGGAGCGTCACGTCGAGGATCACGACCTCCGCGGGGTCCCCCACGAACGGCACGGTGATGGTGCCCGGCCCCGCGGAGAGCGGGATCGTCGACCGGTCGAGCTCGGCCTTGTGCGCGCCGTACGCGATGATGTCCGCTTGCGTGACCTGCGCGGAGACGTTGACGGTGACGGTCTTGGCGCTGATGTCCGCGCTGGCGTGCGAGAGGTCGACCGAGAGCTGGCCGCGAAACGTGTAGTCGATCGGCACGGTGTTCTCGGTCACGCTGCCGTCGGTGTACGTGGCGCGCAGGAACACGTCCGCGTGCGTGACCTTGGTGTCACGCGGCCACTCGATCCGCACCTGGACGCCCTCGGCGAGGTTCTTCTTGGTGGTCTCGATGTGCTTCGACCCAGCGTCGATGGTGATGTACAGGCTCGACACCGTGCGGTTCGGCGTGATCAGGATCGCGGGGTTCTCGGTCGGGCCGGGGGCCGGGATGTAGCCGTAGCTCAGGTCGTCCGCGACCGCGGCCGGGGCGACCAGCGCGAGCACGAGGCAAGCGAGCAAGGGGGTGAAGCGGGGCAATCGCGCGAGCATGCCGACGATGTAGCCCGCGGCGGGCTACGATGGGGCCAGGATCTCCGGAGGTTCGATGCGTTGCTTCTCGCCCGTGCTGCTCTCTACGCTCTGCGTCGCCCTGGCCGGCTGCTCGGGGGGCAAGGACACCTCCGGCGACGGGCCGGACACCGACGCGGACGCTGACTCGGACACCGACGCGGACAGCGATGCCGACTCGGACACCGACACGGACACCGACAGCGACACGGACGCCGACGTGCTGGCGGACATCCGCGACACGATGGTGGAGGACAGCGAGGGCTGCGAGACGCTCGGCGGGGCCACGGTCGACGGGGCGAAGGAGTACTTCTGGGGCGAGTACACGCAGTCCGGCGGCTCGTGGACCGGGCAGGAGGCGATCTACTACTTCGCGAACGCGACGTGGGAGAGCAACGGGGGCGCCGACTGCGTGGTGGTGTGGGACATGACCGCGACGGAGACGAGCTGCTCCGGCTGCGAGCTCGGGCTCTCGGTGTCGGCGAACATGAACACGGGCGACACCACGTGCCCCAGCGGGATGACCCACGGCGACGAGACGTTCACTGAAGAGTACGCGATCGACGAGGACGCCGACGGCACCAGCACGTGGCACTTCGCCGAGTCCGGGAGCGAGTTCGGCGCTGGCTACTGGGTAGACGGCGGGGCGAACTACCTGTCTCCTTCGAGCTGCGCTTGGTTCTGAGTCACGGTTGAGCGGTCGCAGCTACGTCCTGCTCGTGCTGGACTCCTGCCGGTTCGACACGTGGGTCCGGGCAGCCCCGCGCGTGATGGCGCGGCTGGGCCCGGTACAGCTGCGGTACAGCTACGCGACCTGGACCGCACCTTCGCACTACAACCTGCTGATGGGGCTGCTGCCCCACCAGAGCCCGCGGGGCGTGTACGCGAGCGACGTGTACAAGCGGGAGTTCTCGACGCTCCGTGAGCGGCTGCGATTGCCCGACTTGAGCTTCCTCAGCATGCTGCCGAGCGTGTGGCTGCCGAGCTGGTTGCAGGCCGCCGGGTACGACACGCAGCTCTACGCGAGCATGCCGGTGCTGAACCCCGCGACGCCGTTGAACACGGGCTTCGACACCTACGAGCTGCTCGACCGGCACAACGACCTCGGCCAGGTGCTCGGGCGGCTGCGCTTCTCGGCCGATCGTCCGAGCTTCATCGTGATCAACACGGGCGAGACGCACTACCCGTACGCAACGCCCGCCGAGCCTGAGTCCGAGTGGCCGCGGATCACCGGGGTGCACGGCGTGTTCCGGGAGCTGGACGCCGAGCTCCGGGCGGGCGGGCTGGTGTCCGCGGGCTCGGTGTTCGACCTCGACCGGCTCGCGGCGCTTCACGAGCGCCAGGTGCGCGCGTTGTCGTGGATCGACCGGCAGGTCGAGCAGCTGTTCGACACCTGCCCGCGCGGCACGTGGGTGACCATCACGTCCGACCACGGCGAGCTGTTCGGCGAGGACGGCTACTTCGGGCACGGCCCGGTCCACCACCCCAAGTGCGTCGAGGTCCCGCTCGTCGAAGGCCTGCTGCGCTGACGAGCCAGGCGGCCGCTCGCGGCACACGCTGGGCTACCGCAGGACGGTGTTCAGCACGGGGTCGTAGCCCCACCCGTCCTTGCCCTGCACTGGCGTGGAGCCCGTGATCCACCCGTAGATCGCCTCCGGCATCGCCCCGTTCACGGCCACGGGCACTTGCTCGGCGTCCGGGTTCACCGGGGCCCCCCACACCCCGACGAACGCGTCCTTCTCGGCGTAGCTCTCCCCTGCGTGGCGGCCCGGCACGACCGTGTTGTACCCGACCCCCGCCTTCGGGAACAGGTTCACGGTGCCGGCCCTGTCGGTGTCGTAGAGGTGCGCGAGCTGCGCCACGGCGTCCGGTCGCTCGGTCGCCCAGCCGTTCGAGCGCCACTCGGCCTCGGCGCACCAGTCGGCCGGGTTCGGGGACGGGCTCACGCCCGTGCACGCCTCGGCGGAGCGCGGCATCGCGCCCCAGGGCGAGTGCGAGCGCAGGTCCAACAAGTCCGTCCCTTCGTCGGCGACCACGCTGATGCGGTCCCCCACCCGGGTGATGTGCGCGACGACCCTGCGGCCGCCGCGCTCGCCCTCCAGGTACAGGTGCGCTTGCGTCGGGTCGCACGGCCCCTCGCGCACCACCAAGTAGTCGAGGCTCGCCCCGAGCCGCCGGACGGTCTCGTCCACGACGTCGAGCACCTGCCCGGACTGCACCCGCAGCGCGCGGAGCTCGGCCAGCACCGGCTGTCGGGACCACGCCGCGCCCTGGTCCACGAACCAGTCCATCATGTAGTTCCCGCCGGCCGTCGACGCGACGACGACGTCCCAGCCCCGCATCGAAGGGGGGTTGAGCGGGTCCGTCAGCCGGGGGCCCTCGCCCTCGTCCGAGCTGATCTTCGTGACCTTGAGCTTCACCCCGGCCTTGGCGAGCCCGTCGAGCACCTCGACCTCGGGCCTCACATACCAGTGCACGGGCGTCAGGCCGTGGTCGCCCGCCATGCCGAACAGCGTGCGGTCGTGCACGCCGGCGTCCGTGTACGCGGTGTCCACGACCCCGAGCCAGTGGTCGAATCGGGCGAGCTCGCCGGTGGGGCTCACGATCTCGTCGGAGAGCGGGCCCTTCGCGTGCGCGAAGTGGTCGGGCCAGGGGTCGTACCACTGCAGCAGGTCCGGCATGCGGGCGGGCGCCAGCGCCGCGATCTCGGCGGCGAGCTCGTGCGCGTGGACGCGCTCGTTGCGCTGGTTCCAGAGGTCCCAGAGCTCCCACGGGTGGTGGGCGGTGGCCAGCACGGGCTCGCGGGCGAGCAATGCTGCGACTAGCTCGGTGATCTTCACCTCGTTCACCGCGCGGACGTGCAGCTCGTCGGCGCACAGCGCCTCGCCGAAGTCCCGCTTGTGCTCGCCGATCGCGAGGTTCAAGAACGCGTCGAAGCTGAAGCCCGCGCGCTCGTCGTACTGGGAGCCGCAGCTCATGGTGTCGAGCTGCTCCAGGCGCTGGAACATCGATCGCATCCCGGACGCCCGGGCGAGCATCGGGAGCTGGAGTGCGTCGTTTCCATAAAAATACCAAGCTCTTCCACCATCACCCATCGAGCGATCCACGAAGTGGAAGTTCGGGATGCCGGTGCTCCCCTCGCCCGCGACGGGCGCGCCCGTCTTGGCGATCGGCAAGTTGCGGACCGAGATGGTCGGGGTGGTCGACACGCCCTGCAACGCGATCCCCGGCTGCACGGTCGAGAGCAGTCGCTCGAAGAACGGCAGCGGGTGACCGCCGCGGACGGCGAAGTCCGCGAGCCAGCTCGAGTGCACGCCGGGGGCGCGGACGGCCGACGGCGTAGGCTTCACGGCGGAGCCCTCCGCGGAGGCGGTGGCGTACCGCAAGTACGGGTCCAGCCCCGTCGGGTTCGCGAGCGCGCGGACCAGGTGGCCCTGGAGCCCGTCGACGACGACCTGGACGCCCAGGTGCCGCTCGCCCTGGTAGCGCAGCCAGGTCCAGAGGGCGGGGTCCGCGGGGTCGTCGACCCCGGCGTCGAGCATCGCGCGGACCGCGCGCTCGGTGGCGAGCCTGCGGGCGAAGATGCGGTAGTGCTTACACACCTCCCCGTCCACGAACTCCAGGAGGGTCGCTGCGATCGCGCGCTGGCGGACCTCGTCCCGGCTGATGGACTCGGCGGCGGTGCGCATGTCGCCGGGGTCCACCTGGGTCGCCACCTCGGCGAACAGGTCCCGCAGGATCGGGCGCGTCGCGTCGACGCGGGCGGCGAGGTCTGCGACGGGGATCGTGGGCCCGTCCGCGCTGCACTGCAGGCGGTCGCCGAGGTCTTCGCCCGGGCGCGCGGTCGAGAGCCACGCGGCGTCGTAGAGCCCGACGAGGCCGGCGATCCGCTCGGGGGTCATGAACCCCGAGGGTGGCGCCGTCGTTGCGGCAGGCGCGGCCAGCGCGAAGTGGAAGTTGTCGTGCTCGAGCCCGGGCCCGGGCGGCACGTTGGCGCGCGCCCACGCGTCGAACCCGTCCACGGGCGCGGTCCCGGCCCGGCCGTACACGTCCTTCAGGAACATCGCGAAGGGGATGATCTCGTCGACCAGGTTCTTGGCGTCTACGCTCGCGAGCACCCGCCCCTTCACGTCTTCCTTCAAGGGGAGCCCGCTCACCCACTCCCTCAAGCCTGCCCGGGCGATCGCCGGCGCCGCCCACTCCATCGGGATCCGGCCGACGGGCTCGCTGGCCGCCTTCACGCGGTCGAGCACCACGAGCGCCTCGCTGTACACGGGGTTCCCGGCCGGCGGGGCAGCAGGGTCCACCGAGAGCAGGGCCAGCGCGCCGATCCCGACGCCGGCCAGCGCAACCAGCGCCCGCCGCTTCATGGCAAGGCCCCGACTTCGGTGACCTGGCCGATGGCGAGCGCCTTGTCCATCTGCAGGAACCCGGCGAGCGCGTTTTGCGGGTCCGTCACGTAGATGTTCCCCGAGCTGCCCCAGCCCATCAGCCGGGATCCGTCCGAGCGCGTCGTCACGTCGCCGAGCACGAGCGCCCAGAGCGGGTCCGCCGGGGTGTACGACCACGTGAGCGTCGCGGTGTGCGCGTCCTCGTCGACCGCGTAGTCACAGGCGCGCGACCCGCTCGCGTCGTTGTTGTCGAACACGGCCAGGTGCCCGTCTTCGTAGTCGGGTGCGTGCTGCGGGCCGAACCCCTCGTCGTCCCCGAAGTCGAACTCGTTCTCGGGGCCGCCCATGATCCACAGGGTGTTGCCGGTCGCCCGGTCCACCTTGATCACCTGCTCCGTGCCCCACAGCGACACGTAGTAGGCGCCCTCCCCGGGGTCGTAGTCGAGCCCGTTCGCGTGCGTCCAGTCCTTCTCTCCCCCGGGGAACTGCGTGATGCTCCACGCGTGGTTCGGCGCCGGCGCCAGCACGTCGAACGCGTCCCAGATGGTTCGCTCGGTGCCGTCCGGGTCGATCTCCACGATGGAGTCCCCTGCGACCGCGTCCCCCTCGTACTCGCCGAACGTGCTGACGAACGTAGCGATCACCCCGTCGTCGAGCAGCAGCGCGTCGTGGTGCGCCCAGGTGAGCTCGTGCTTCTGGACCTCTCCCCCGGCGACGGGCACCCGGAACACGTACCCGTAGCCATCGTCTGCGATCTGCGAGACGACCCCGTACACGTCGCCGCTCGCCGCGTCGTACCGAGCGGCGGGCAGCACGCCGTCGCCCGGCTGCCAGTACCAGACGGACCGGCCGTCGAGCGTGAGGATGTTCGCGACGGTCTCGTCGGCGTCTGCGCTCATCTCGGTGGTGAGCAGGAGCGGGCCGAGCCCCTCGACGGAGATGTCGATGGTGCTCTGGTAGACCGGGATCTCGTTCGGCACGCTGCCGACGCTGATCTCTTGGACCGGGCCGGCCACCGGGCGCCCGTTCGCGTTCGTGCCCACCACCCGGATCCCGCTGGTCGTGTCTGCGTGGAGGTAGGCCGTGAAGTCGAGCGAGCTGCCGACCTGGTCCGCGCTGCGAAGCCACGTGTCTTCGGGCTCGCTCGCGTCTCCGTACTCGACGTGCGCCGTGATCTCCTCGTCGTTGTCGAGGTGGACGGCCACGCGGGTGACCACGTCGGGATCGGCCACCAGGGTCGCTTCGGGCAGCGGGGCGACGCACGCCGCCGCCATCGACGTGGCAGCGGCGAGCAGCGAGCGGACGAGGCGGGCGTTTTTTTTCATACAGGCGCCCGCTATCTGGATACTTTGGGGCATGGCTATCGACCCCGGGCGATTTCGAGCGTTGTTTCCAAAACTCTGTGGCGCCTTGAGCGACGCCGCGCTGGCGCCGCTGTTGGACGCGCTGCGCCCACGGCCGTTCGCGCTGGGTGAGCAGCTCTGCAAGCAGGGCGCGCACTCGGCGCGGGCGATCTTCATCTTGCGCGGCGAGGTCGAGCTTCGGGTGTCGACCCCGGACGTCACGGCGACGCTCGGCGTGTTGCAGCCCGGCCGCTGGACCAACGCGATCCCGCTCATCGAGCCCGGGCAAGCGGAGTTCGACGTGTACGGGCGCACCGAAGGCGCGGCCGTGGAGCTCACGTACGGCGACCTGCTGGCGCTGCGTCGGGACCACCCAAACACCGCGCGGGTGTTCCTCCAGGGCTTGATCGGGGACCTCTCGTTCCGCCTGCGCGCGTGTGAGCTGGTGGTCACCCCGAGCGCACGCACGTCGTCTACCGCGGCCGGTCGCGCGTTCGGCTGGCTCGGGGGCACCACCCTCCCACCGAACGCCATCGTCCCGATCGAGGAGGCATAAATGCTCGACCAGCTCCTGGAAAATGATTGGTTGTTTGAAGATTTCTCGGCCCGCGAGCTCGAGCAGCTCGCCGGCGCGATGATCGAGCGCCGGATGTTCAGCGGGGAGGTGCTCGTGCTCGAAGAGGAGCGGCCGGACCGCCTGTTCATCGTGATCGAAGGCGCGGTGGAGGTGAGCCGGCAGGCCGAGGATGGCGACCGCGTGCTCGCGTTGCTCGGGCCGGGATCGATGTTCGGCCTGGTCGCGCTGCTGGACCGCGGCCGCCGGGCGGCCACCTGCGTGGCGCGGCAGCCGGGGCGCATCGCCGAGATGCCGCGGGACTCGTTCGACCTGCTGTACAAGTCGAACGCCCCGCTCGCCGACAAGTTCCAGTACGCGATCGCGCGCCAGCTCGCGCGTGACGTGAAGCAGATGACGCGCGTGCTCTTGGCCGAGACGCTCGGAGGGTGAGCTTGGCTGAGCCCTCGCCGGCGCCAAGCCGGCCCGAGCCGCTGTTCCACGTCGCGATGTACGAGCCGGAGATCCCGCAGAACACCGGCAACGTGGGGCGGCTGTGCCTCGCGCTGCAGGCGCGCCTGCACCTCGTGCACCCGCTGGGGTTCGAGGTGGACGCGAAAGCCGTGCGCCGCGCGGGGCTCGACTACTGGCACCAGGTGGACGTCGTCGAGCACGCAGACGGCGACGCGTTCTTCCGTTGGGTCGGAGACCGGCGCTGCTACCTGTTCAGCTCCTTGGCCGAGGCGCCGTACACCCGGATCCCGTTCGCCGAGGGGGACGTGTACGTGTTCGGGCGCGAGTCCGTGGGCCTGCCCCACAGCCTGGTCGAGGCGCGCGGGGCCTGGGCGCTCCCGATGATCGGGGCGACGCGCAGCTTGAATGTCTCGAACGTCGTCAGCATCGTGGCGTACGGGGCGATGCAGGCCATTCGACCCACGTTGTTCACTTGACAGGCTGCTGACAGTCGGCGCAGAGTCTGATAAGAAGGGTGAGCGCATGGTTTCTTCCCCTCCGAACGTTCGCTCCTGGCCGCGTGTGGCCGCGGCGTGGCTCATCCTGGTGGGGGCGACGCTCCGTCCGGCGTCCGCGTCCGAGTCCTTCGGGGACTACATGTTCTACGCGGGGGATCCGCACTCGCACACGGGCGTCTCCGGGGATGGTTCGGCGTCCGACATGGGCTCGGGCTGCTTGAGCTGCGGCGCGCTCGCCGACGTGTTCGAGTACGCGGCGGTCCAGGGGTTGGACTGGGTCGCATTCTCCGACCACTCGAACGACGACGGGGGCACCCGGAACGCGGGGCCGAGCGACTTCTCGGACTTCTGGGAGACTCAGCTCGCGCACGACGACGACGCCACGGGGTTGGTCATCGTCCCGTCGGCCGAGGTGTGGTTCAACATCGGCGGGTCCGCCATCGGGCACCGAAACCTCATGATGTTCGGCGACGACGCCACGTTGACCGGCTTCACCGTGTTCGACGCGACGCCAAACGGGGACATCACCACGGAGATCGGCACCTGCAGCGCGATGGAAGCGTGGATGGACACCGTGACGGCCAGCTGGGGCGACGCGCTGCTCATCCCGCACCACCCGTACGGGATCGCCCCCGCGCCGATGGACTGGTCGTGTCACTCTGACACCTACGAGCCCGCGGTGGAGGTGTACTCTCACTGGGGCAACAGCCTCGGCTGGGGCCGCTCCTACGACCAAGTCACCTTGCCCCAGTCGGGGCACTCGGTGCACGACGCCATGGACCCGACCGGGTACGGGCTGCACATGGGGTTCATGGGCGGGACCGACAGCCACGACACCCGGCCCGGCGAGACGTGCTCGACGGACACGGGATCTCGCTACGGCGGCGGCTTGACGATGGTGGTGACGGACCCCTCGGAGGCGTTTGGGCGGGAGGCGATTTTCAACGCCATCGTGGCGCACTCGACCTACGCGACGACCGGGCCGATCGTGCCGATGACCGTGACGTACTTCGTGGACGGCGTCGAGATCGGTCACCTGGGGCAAGACCTGGACGTGGACGCCGGGGCTTGGCTGGTGGTGCAGGTCGCGATCCCCGAGGACGACGCGACCAACGTGCTCGAGGTGGTGCTCGTGACGCCGGACAGCGAGATCCCCGTCGACTACATCGGCGCCGGGGTGTGGGAGGCGAGCGTGGACAGCGCGGAGCTGCCGACGTGGATGTACGCCGGGGTGAACCTGGACGGCATCCCCTACCGCGCCCGCACGACGTGCAACGACGGGGGAGACACCTCGGAGTGGCTCTGGAGCAGCCCCTCCTGGGTCACGACCTGGGACGCCGACGCCGACAACGACGGGTCGACCCTCGCGGACGGCGACTGTGCGGACGACGACGCGAGCGTCCATCCCGGCGCCCGCGAGACCTGGTACGACGGCGTGGACCAGGACTGCGACCGGCAGGACGACTACGACGCGGACGGGGACGGCTACCGGTCGATCGACTGGGGGGGCTCTGACTGCGACGACCGCGACCCGGCGGTCCGTCGGCCCCCGATGGGTCACCGGGTGCCGCCGGACTGCGATCCGTAGGAGGCTGCGCGGGCCGGCGTCTATGCGCCGCGCGGCATCGACTTCTTGACGTTCTCGACCATCGCGCGGAACCCCTGCTCGAGCCGCTCGCGCATCCCCGTCTGCTCGGCGAGCGCGCCGAGGATGCCGCCAGGGTCGATGTCGGCGTGCAGCGTGACCAGCGTGTTCGTAGACGGCTTGACCGTGCGCAGGCTCCAGTGGAGCTTGCCGGTGGTGTGCTTGCCCCCGAGCTTGACGTGGACGCGGCGCCCGCCATGGTCGTCATCCACGCGGTCGAACGCGTAGCTCATCGTGCGCGTCCGGACGGGGGTCGGGACCGTGAGGTCCCAGGCGCCGTCGCCCGTGGGCTTGATGCTCCCCCAGGCTCCGTTCAGGATCGCGTAGTGGTGTGCGGGCTCGGCGAGCCACGCCAGGACATCGTCCCGGCGGACACCTTCGAGGAGGACATCGGTGGTGTAGACGGACACGCAGGGGGCCTAACAAGAAACGCGGGGCCAGCCCCAGCGCCACGCAAACAAACGGGCCCCAACATCCTGAAATCGCTTGAAGCGAGACGCTCGCTGGCCCCCTCCCGCGCCGTTCCCCGCAGGGTCTGGCGGAGCCGACGTCTT
>CALQBK020000130.1 GCA_943328795.2 Bifidobacterium breve | reverse complement strand
GGCTGATCGGCGCGCCCCCTGGCTATGTCGGCTTCGAGCAGGAGGGCCTCTTGACCGGCGCCGTGAGCCGCACGCCCCACGCCGTGCTCGTGCTCGACGAGATCGAGAAGGCGCACCCGGACATCTACAACATCCTGCTGCAGGTGATGGACCACGCGACGCTCACGGACAACAACGGGAAGAAGGCGGACTTCCGCAACATCATCCTGGTGTTGACCACCAACGCGGGCGCGCGGGAGGGGTCAAAGGCCAACTTGGGCTTCGGCGCGCCGGACTCCAAGGCCCAGAACGTCGACACCGCGGTGTCCCGCACGTTCCCGCCCGAGTTCCGCAACCGCCTCGACGGGCACGTGATCTTCGGGCCGCTGTCCAAGGAGATCGTGCTCAAGGTCGTCGACAAGTTCCTAGTCGAGCTCGGCGGGCAGCTGGTCGCCCGCAACGTGGTGCTCGAGACCACCCCCGAGCTCCGGGCCTGGCTCGGCGAGCGCGGCTACAAGCCTGAGTTCGGCGCACGCGAGATGTCGCGCGTGATCGCCGAGCACATGAAGAAGCCCCTCGCGGACGAGCTCTTGTTCGGCAAGCTCAAGAAGGGGGGCCGGGTGATCGCCGACGTCGTGAACGACGCCGTGGTCTTCCAGTTCCCGCTCCCGGTCGCGGAGGCGTAGGCCCCGGCGGGTCAGCCCGCCTTCACGATCACCGCCCCGCCTGCGTCCCGGTAGATCAGCACCTCCTCGCCTGCGAGCAGGTGCGCTTCCACCTGGGCGTCTTCGGGGTGGACGTCATCGTCCTGGACCTTGCCGCCCCGGAGCTCCCGCACCTCGACCCCGTGGTCAGCGGTCGACGGGGAGACGATGACGGCGCTGCTGATCTCGAGACCGGGCTGCACGAAGTCGACGAGCGGCCCAGCGGCCGGGTCGACGACCTCGGTGACCGGGCCGGGTTGGGCCGCGAGCGTGGCGTGGACGAACAGGGAGAGGAGCGTGGTGAAGAACATGAGAACCTCCGTTGCACCTCAAGTATGGCGCCTCCGCGCCGGCTCCCCAAGGGCCCGAAACCAAACGAGACGCCGCGATACGGACCGTCACGCCTCGGGGTGAACCGACACGACCGGAGGCGATCCGCTACCCCAGCGCGAGCATCGCCTCGAGCGGCTTCAACGCCGCGAGCCGGAGCTCTTCGCCCATCACCAGCTCGGGCTTCATGTCCCGCAGCGCCAAGTACATCTTCTCGAGCGTGTTCCGCTTCATGTGCGGGCACTCGTTGCACGCGCAGTTCTCGTCCATCCCGGGCAGCGGGATCAAGAGCTTGTCGGGCGAGGACTTCGCCATCTGGTGCAGGATCCCGGGCTCGGTCGCGACGATGAACGTGGTCGCGGGGCTCTTGACGACGAAGTCCAACAACGCCGACGTGGAGCCGACGAAGTCGGCCTTCTCGAGCAGCGAGGGCTCGCACTCGGGGTGCGCGATGATCTTCGAGCCCGGGTGGCGCACCTGGAGCTCGATCATCTTCCGCTCGTTGAACGTCTCGTGCACCATGCAGGTACCCGGCCACAGCTGCATCGGGCGGCCGGTCTGCTTCGCGATGTAGGCGCCGAGGTTGCGGTCCGGCGCGAAGATCAGCGGCTGGTCCGCCGGGAAGCTCCGCACCACGCGCTCGGCGTTGGACGACGTGCAGATGATGTCGCTGATCGCCTTCACGGCGGCGGAGCAGTTGATGTAGCTGACCACCTTGTGGTCGGGGTACCTCGCCTTCATCCGCGCGAGCATCGGCGCCGGGCACGCGTCGGCCAGCGAGCACCCCGCGGCCATGTCGGGGATGAGCACCGTGCGCGTCGGGTTCAGGATCTTGGCGGTCTCGGCCATGAAGTGGACGCCGCAGAACAAGATGACGTCGGCTTTCGTGCCCTGCGCCGCCCGGGCCAACTGCAGCGAGTCGCCGATGAAGTCGGCGACGTCCTGGATGTCGGGCTCCTGGTAGTAGTGCGCGAGGATCACCGCGTTGCGCTCCTTGCGGAGCTGGTCGATCGCGCCGAGGAGATCGGTGGGCAGTTGGGCGTCCATTGGGAGGCTACTGCGAGACCTGGATGATGTCGCCGAGGCCGATCGAGATGGTCGGGGTGTTCGTGACCACGGCGTCGCCGTTGTCCCCGTACACGCTTTGGGTGAACGTGACCTTCGCCGAGAACGACTTGAACTTCACGGCGGCAGCGACGCTCCAGGAGAACTCGTCGCCGAACCCGATCGCGTCGGTGCGGCTCCAATCGACGTGGCGGGACTTGTCGCTGGTGAGCGCGGGCGCGATGCCCACCGCCAAGTGGTACTTCTTGGGCCCGACGATCACCTTGACGGGCAGGCTGCCCGAGAGCGCAGGCGCGATCGTCGTGCCGTCGTTGAACGTGTACCCGTTGTACGCGCCGATCACGCCGATGGTCGCGCCCCAGTACTTGAGCCGCGCGCCGGTCTCGTCACCGATGTGCGCGTCGTAGCCGCTGGAGCCGTCGCCAAGCGTGTAGGAGCCGCCCGCGTAGAGGTTGCCCGCCCACTTCTTGCGCCAGTACTTGAAGCCGGCGTCCACCCCGGCCGTGCCGGACAGGGTCGACCCGTTGATCAGCACGCCGCCGCCAGGCTCGACGTAAGGCTTGACCTTCCACTTGCCGATCTTGAACGTCTTGAAGATCTTGCCTTCGGAGTCCGTGCTGCTCGACGAGCTGTCCTTCTTGTCCTTGTCGTTCGACGAGTCGCTCGCCGAGCCGATCGACATGCCCTCGGCAGTCGGGGTGGTGAGCGCGTCCGCGGCGAAGGCGGGGGCGAGGAGGGTCGAGAGGGCGAGGAGCATCGGGTTCCTGGGGTTCTGCGCCCATGTAACGCCGCAGCCCCGCGGCTTCGTCCCTCTCGTCAGTCCGGGATCTCGGCGAGCACGAGGTGCTCCCCAGCCGCGGCGAACCCCTTCCCGTCTGCGCGCACCGCCAGCGTGTTGACCGGCATCGGCGCGCTCGCGATCGGCTCCCAGCCGCGCCGAAACGCCCAGCAGATCACCCGGGCGGAGCGGCCTTCTTCCCCGAGGGACACCATCAGCCTGCCCCGCCGCGCCGTCTGCACCGCGAGGATCCGCCCCAGGTGGCCCTCGAGCGCGACCCCGCTCTCCCCTGCCGGCCCACGCCCCGCGAAGCTCCACGCCGCGAGCGCGTCGCCCCCGGCGGTCAGCAAGCTCCCGGCGTCGCCCCAGGCCAGGTGCAGCACCTTGCCCGGGAAGCCGCCCATCCGGAGCGGCTCGGCCTCGTTGGCCGGGCCATCCGCGAGGTTCCGCTGCCAGATCATCGCGCTCGCGTCTTGGCAGCCGATCGCCACGTAGCGCCCGTCGGGCGAAGCCGAAGCCGCCAGCATCGAGCCCTTCCACTCGAACCTCCGCACCGCGCCGGCCGCCGCCGGGATGGCGATCGCGAGGCCGTAGGACACCGCGATGAACCCGTCCCGCGCGGGATCGCGGATCAGCGCGCTGACGGTGCCCGGCATCCGCGTCGGCTCCCCGACGATGGCGCCGTCGAACGAACGCAGCACGACGTCCTTGCCCTCCGCCGTGGCGGTGCACGTCGGGCCCCACACGGCGCCGGCGACCCAGGCGCGCCCGACAGACTCGCGCTCGGCGATCATCCCAGACGCGACGTCCCAGGTGCGGAGCTTGCCGTCATCCCCGCCCGTCAAGAACCGCCGGTTGTCCGGGGCCCACGCGAGGCACAGCGCGCTCGGCGAGGTCCAGCGCTTGATCGCGCCGCCGCGCAGCACGCCGACACCGCCGTCCATGTCGGCCCACGCGAGCGAGGTGCCGTCCGGCGACCACTCGAGCGCAGCCAGGTTCTGCGGGAGCGGGCAAACCACGACCGGGCGGATGGGCGTCCGACCCCCAACAGCGCCGGGCGGAGCCACGAGCGGCGGCCTCACGCGAGGCACGCGGACAAGCCAGACAGCAGCGCCTCGCGGTCCAAGTTGCGGCCGATGAACACCAGCTGGCACGTGCGAGCGTCCGCGCCCCAGGGCGCGCCGTCCGCCATCTCGAACAGCATGTGCACCCCCTGGAACACCGTGCGGTTCGGGTTGCCTGCGACCGCGAGGATGCCCTTCGACCGGAAGATGTCCGTGCCGCGCTCGCGGAGCAGCGTGTCGATCCAGGGCTGGAACAGCACCGGCTCCAAGCTCCCTTCAAGCACGATGCTCACCGACCCGACCTCCGTGTGGTGCACGTGCGCGGACTCGGTCAGGAACTTGGGGTCGACCTCCAGCGCGCGCGCCAGGTCAAACCCGCCGACGTCGAGCACCTTTTGGAGCGGGACCGCCCCGTACGAGCTGTGGAACAGGCGCGCCATCGGGTTGATCTCCCGCACCCGGGCCTGCACCCGCCGCAGCTGGTCCGCCCCGACCAGGTCGACCTTGTTGAGCAGGATGACGTCCGCGAACGCGATCTGCTCTTCGCACTCGCTCGCGTGCTCGTGGCCATCGTGGTCTTCGCCCGCTTCGTCGCCGTGCGCGTGCCCGTGGTCGTGGCCGCAGTCCGCCCCGTGCACGTGCTCCGGCTCGGCGGGCAAGTGCAGGTGCACGTGCCGCGCGTCCACCACGGTGATGACGCCGTCCAGCCGGACTTGCTCCTTCAACGTGTCGTCCATGAAGAACGTCTGGATGACGGGCCCAGGGTCCGCGAGCCCCGTGGTCTCGATGAGGATGCGATCAAAGCGATCGCGGCGACGCAGCAGGTTGCCCAGGATCCGGATCAGGTCGCCCCGCACCGTGCAGCAGAGGCACCCGTTGTTCATCTCGAACACCTCCTCGTCGCTCCGAAGCACGAGGGCCTGGTCGATCCCGATCTCCCCGAACTCGTTCTCGATCACGGCGATGCGCTGGCCGTGGTTCTCGGAGAGGATGCGGTTGAGGAGGGTGGTCTTGCCTGCCCCCAGGAAGCCGGTGAGCACGGTGACGGGGACGCGGGGATCAGCTGCGGATGCCATGGGACCTCGGGGCGCGGGAGTGTAAGCACCTGCGCCCGCGGGGCGAGCCCTGCCGATGCCGACGCTCGGCACACCTCGCTCAACGGTTCGGATCCACCCCTCGCCCCTCGAACCGATCGACGTAGCGCTCGTGTGCCCCGACCTCGGCCGGCACGAGCCTGTTCCCAGGCCAACCGGCGTCCGCCAACGCGGCTTCGACGGCCTCGGCCAAGAAGCGGTGGCCGAGCGCGGTCGGGTGCATCTGGTCCATGAACAGCGCGTCGGCTGCGTGCCCCGCGGCCCGCACGACGGGGGGCATCTCCACCAACGGCACGCCGTGACGCGTCGCGGCGTCCTTCATCACCTGCCGGTACGGCCCCCAAGCGGGGTCGTTCGACTGCGGGTTCACGTCCTCCCGGTTCGCCAACGTCACGAACACCACGCCGCCGCCGCGCTCGCGTATGCGGTCGCACAGCGTGTCGAGGTTGTCCGCGTAGTCGTTGATCGCCACCCGCCGCTTCCCCGACTTCGGCCCGTCTCCCCCCATCGTCCAGCCCACCTTCGCCGCCCGGTCGCCCAGCGGCTTCACGCGCAGCTCCCAGTCTAGCCAAGCGAACAGGCTCGAGTGCTCCAGCACCCGGCGCGCGCGGTAGCCCGGGGACTGGGCAAAGCCCGCGTAGGAGGCCAACAGCTCCTTGTCTACGAAGTCGTCGAAGTTGTTGTCGGACCACAAGTTGCCGATCACCAGCAGGTCCGGCGCGAGCGCCCAGCCCCGCATGTCCAGCATGTTCAGCGACTGGTAGGTCGACCACCCCGGCGTCGCGCCGTTCACCACCGAGATGCCCGGCACCCTCGCCGCGAGATCCTGCTCGATCCGCGCGGTGAACACCTCGTCGTCGCCCACGCCGAAGCCGTACACGCTCGAGTCGCCGAGCGCCAGGATCCGTAGGCCCGTCGAAGGCTCGATGTCCCCGTGCCGCAGCCCGAGCGCGTTGACGTGCACGGGCTTCCCGTGCTCAGTGCGGTCTCCCGGCCGGAGCTGCCACAGCAACCAGGGGTTGCCCTCCAACGTGATCGTCCCCTGCGCCGCTTTGCCATCCGGGACGCGGGGGTCCGGCGCGGGAGCCAGGCGGCACAGCCCCTCGAGCACCGCCACGATCACGAGGCCGAGCGCGAGCCCGAGGCCAGGCCCAGCCCGGCGAGTCACGGCGGCTGCACGACGTCGAGCGTGCCGTACAAGTGCAGCGCGTCGTCCAGGCCGCGTGCGTCGGTCGCCCGCGCGCTCATCGCGACGCCGATGACCTTCTGCTGGGCCTGCGCGGGCATCGTGCGGTTCATCGCGTCGACGATCGCGTCGAGGATCTTCGACTGGAAGATCGCCGCCACTGGGTCTACGAACAGCGCGCCGGGGCTAGCGGCCGTCTCGGTCGCGTTGGTTGCGACGAGGCTGAGCCGGCTCTTCGCCCCGCTGGCGACGCTGATCTTGCCGTTGACGAGGTAGTCGCGCCACCAGCCGCGGCCCACCAGGCGCCACAGCCGCAGGTCCATCGTGAACGTGTCGGCGTCCACCTCGATCGAGCGCGGATCGACCGCGATGTCCATGTCGAGCGTCCCCGCGCGGAACGCCGCCCGGCGTGCGAGCCCGGTCACAACGCCCTCGGAGAGCGCGACCTCCACCCCGTGCGCGGGCGCCGGCAACGCGCGGAGCGCAACCGCGCCCGGGACGTCGCTCAAGATCTCGAGCTCGAGCCGCTCTGACGTCGTCGAGAGCCGCAGGTCCCGCACCGGGAGCGCGTCCGTGTCGAGCGTCGCGATGCGGATCGCGGGGATCTTGTTTGCAAGCGTAGACCGCAGCCACTCCTGCAGCGGCCCCGACGCGTTCACGCGCAGGTTCCCGAGCGACGGGACCTCTACCGACAGGCTCCCGATGCGCCGGGGCTTCGCCTCGACCACCGAGCCGTCGCGGATCGCTACGCCGATGATCGCGGTCGCGGAGGCGGAGATCGGCACGGAGCCCGTCGCCGGGCCGGCCTCCCACCGGGCGGAGCCAGAGAGCGCGATGTCCAACGAAAAACACGCCGCGCAGTCGGTGGTGGCCGCGATCTTGACGCGCCGAACCGCGAGATCCGGACGAAACGACGCCTGGATACCGAGCGGCAGCGGCAGCGTGAGCTCCGGGTTCGAGGCCACGGCGGTGGTGATCACCACCGCCATCGCGTCCGCGAGGTCACTCGACGCGATGCCGATCGCGGCGTCCGGCTTCCAGCCCGCAGGGACGTCGGTGGCCACGGCCAGCGCAGTCTCCCGCTCCTGGGCGTAGAAGTTCATGACGTCGGGCGTGCAGCCCAACACCATCAACACGAGCAGGGGCAGTGCCATCGCCGCCCCCTATCCAGCCTGAGAAGCCCCGCCGGCCGCCAGGCCGGGGATTTCGGTTAAAGCCCTGTGCGGAGTACATCGCTTGGCGGAGACTGTTGATCCCGTAGCTGCCCTCGAAGCGCGTGAGCTCCCTGTTCGAGCCGCGGCTGCGCGTGACCTCGCGCTGTCTGGCACGCCCGAACACCTGGACCTGCTGATTCAGCGGGCGATCGTGGACCCCTCGCCCGGAGTCCGGCTCGGGTGCGCAGCAGCCGCGGCGGACGTCCTCTCGCGCCACCGGCTCGGGGCCGCAGCGGCGGACGTCCCCGATGAAAGGCGCGCGGCCTTGCTCAGCGCGATCCGTGGGGCGGACCCGTCTCTGAACGTCGGGCTGTTCCAGGTGTGCGGCGCCCTGGGCACGGACGCTGCGTTCCAGCGCATCGTGGTCGGGCTCCGGGACCCGCGCTCAGACGTGCGCGCGGGCGCTACCGTTGGCCTCGTCCGGTACGCGGCGAGCGCGGCGGCGCCCGATGGGCTGGAGGCGACCGTGGTGCCGCTGCTCACGAACGACCGCATCCGGCCCGAGACCCAGGCCGAAATCGCCCGGCTCTGCGGGCAGCTTGGGTACTGGGGCGCGATCTCTGGCGCGCAGCAGCTCTCCGAGAGCGCGTCGAAGGGCGTCGCGCAGGTAGCCGGGGAGGCGCTGGCCCGGCTGGCCAGGCCGCCAGGGCCGGACGGCCTCTGGATCGACCTTGGCGTAGATGCCGGAGAGGTGCGGGCCGACGCAGCGCCCACCGCGATGGTCGCGACGGTCGGCCAGCGCGTGGTCACGGCTGACCTCGCGTCGGGCGTCGTGCGGCTCTCCGCGCGCGCAGCCAACGCCCGGCAGCTGCTGTTGCGCCGCCCGGGCTCGAAGGAGCCCGCTACGGAGGTGCTGCAGCTCGGCGGCCGCACCCTGTGGGCCCAGGACGCGGACGAGCAGGTCGAGTTCGGCGACGTGCTCATCCGGGCGAGGGCGTACGACGCGATCCGGCTCGTGGACCCCATCCTGCCGGCCACCGCCTCGACGTTCCGGCTGCGCGGCGCCGCCGCGCTGCACCACGGGGACGCCGCCCAGGCCTTGGTCGCGCTCGAAGCAGCGACCGAGATGAAGCGCTGCCCGCTGGACGCCTGGTACTTCTATGGCGAGGCGCTGTCAGCCGCCGACCGCCGCGATGACGCCCGCGCCGCCTACGAGCGCTATGTGTCGAAGGCGTCGAAGAAGGCCCAGTTCCTCGCCAAGGCCAAGGCTGCGCTCGCGGGGCTATGACGCCACCGCAGATGCCGACGCTCGGCACACCTCGCGTCGGCACCGGCGGTTGCTTTGCGCCGTTCCAAGGCAGGGTCTGGCGAAGCCGCCGAAGACGTCGGCTCCGCCAGACCCTGCGGGAACGGCGCGGGAGGGGGCCAGCGAGCCTCTCGCTTCAAGCGATTTCAGGACGTTGGGGCCCACTTGTGTGCGCAGCGGCCGGGCTGGCCCCCGGCCGACGCCCGCGGCGTGAGCCGCACCGGGACCGCGCCAAGCGGCCGCAACGTGATGCTCGGGTTCGCGGCCGGCACGACCGCTTGCACGTCGAACTGCCGGAGGACGGTCGCCAGCGCGATCCGGGCCTCCGCGCGCGCGAAGTGCTCGCCGATGCACTTGCGAGGCCCCAGGCCGAAAGGCATGTAGGCGGCCTTCGACGCCGGGTCCAGGTCCAAGAAGCGCCCGGGGACGAACGCGTCCGCGTCGCGCCACCAGCGCGGGTCGCGCTGGATCGCGGCGATCGGGATGAACAAGAACGCGCCGGCCGGCGCCGTGACCGGCCCGAGGTCCAGGGGCTCGCTGGTCGCCCGCGCCATCACCCACGCCGGCGGGTACAGCCGCAGCCCCTCGGCGAACGCGCGGTCCAGCGGCCCGGTGTCCCCGACGTCCAAGCCGGCTTGCACCGCCGCGAGCTCAGCCGGGTGCGACCCGAGCAGCGCAAGCGTAAAGGTCATCGCGTTCGCGGTGGTCTCGTGCCCCGCGAGGAGCATCGTCACCACCTCGGCGTGCAGGTCCTCTACGCTCATCTCCCCCGCGTCCGCCGCCACGATCCAGTCCGCGAGCAGGTCGCCCTCGAGCGGACCCGCCGCACGCCGACGCACGATCAGCCGCGCCACCACCGCGTCGAGCGCCGCGACAGCCGCGCGGTGCCGACGAGAAGCCGGCAGCGGCCACTGGTCGAGCCCCTCGATCGGGGACGTCATCAACCGCAAGAACCCGGACAAGACCTGTTCGAGGGCCTGGTGCACCACCGCCGCGTCCTCGCCCGGGTCCACCCCGAACAGCACGTCGCACACCACCGCGAGCGCCAGCCGCGAGAACCCGGCCATGGCGTCTACGCCGACACCCGCGTGCGCCGGGTCTGCGAGCCACCGCTCGACGAGCTGGTCGGAGTGCCGCTGCACGATGCCCGGCATCGACTTTAGCGCCTCGCTGCGGAACCGCGGCTGGGCGCGCTTGCGCCGCGCCTTCCACGCGACCCCCTCGGTGGTCAACAGGCCCGGACCGAGCACCCGCCGCATCAGCTTGGCCCCCCGCGTCCCCTTCCACACCGCGTCGCCCGGCACCAGCGCGCGGTGCACCGCGTCGGGGCTGTAGAGCACGAACGCGGGCGTGAAGCCGAAGTCGAGCTGCACGACGTCCGCGCCGTGCTTCGCCCCGTCGCGCATCAATGCCAGCGGGTCGTTGCGCATGCGGAGCAGGTGGGTCCACGGCCAGCCCTTCGCGCGCACGAAGCGCGCCGGCGGCAGGACATACGCGGGTTGGACCAGGGGGGACGCCGGGAGAGTGAGCGAGTTCATGCCATCCATGTACACCCCGGCGGGGGGGGCCCGAAAACTCGCGTTCTGTACGTCCTCCCCTCCCCTAAACTACACCGAACAAAGCGAGCGTTTTTCTATGCCCGAGGCCGCGATCGCCCGCGCTCGTGCGCGACCGCTCATGTTTTACGTCCGGCGGGGTACAATGGCAGCCTGAGGATCTGTGGATGACACCGCCACCGCCCCATCGCCCCACATTGACGCTCGGACTGGGCTTGTCGGTGCTCGCGGCTGTGCTGGGTCAAGCGCTTGCCAGCGAGTGCAACCACGACTGCGACGAACCGGATGAGATGGCGTGTTGTCCCGCCCCCGCACCTGCACCTCGTCCCCGGATCCCACTTGAGAACGTGGCGAAACTCTCGGCGGCCTCTCAGTTGGATATCGCCGAGGGCTACGAAGCCGACGGCAACTACCAACAGGCCTCGACGATCTACCTAAACGTCTTCGAGCACCCCACGACGCCCGCGAACGTCTCGCCCAGGACGGGGGAGCCCCCGCCGCCCACGCTCGATGAGGTGATGCTCGCGCGGCTCCGCTACGGGCTCCTCATGGACAAGCTCGTACAGGGCGCTGACCCCACAACGCACTGGCAGGAAACACTCGCTTTCTTCGAGGCGGCCACACTCACGCCGAACGGCGGCGCGGCTTCCGAGCATGAGCTCTCGGACGAATACGTTGGCCAGATCATGTACATTCTGGCCGAGCCGGCATTCCACAAGTTCGTGGTGATGCGGATCAACGGTCCGACGAGCAAGGTGAGTCAGAAGGCCGAAGACAAAGCCTACACCGATCAGCTGCTCGGGAAGGCCCAGGCACTCGTCGTCATCGAGAAGGCCTACACCGGCGTCCTCGACACGGGCTCCGGCGAGTGGGGCGTAGCAGCGCTCGTCAAGCTGGGGCAGGTGTACGAGGACATGGCGGAGACGTTCAACACGTGCACGTGCCCGAGCTACCTCACCGCTGGTCAGTGCAACATTTTCAGCGCGCACATCGGCGAGAAGGCATTCCCGCAGCTCGAGAAGGCGGTCGCCGTCTACTCCGAGGCCCTCACGATGGCCGGTGAGCAGCGCCTCGAAAACGAAGACACCATCTACGCCACGCGCCGTCTGGCCGTGGTCCGCGCTGCAGAGGATACGAGGATCACCCTTGCGAAAGCCGTCGCGGACGCGGATCGCGAGGGTTGGCGGCGCAGCGAGAGCAAGCTGCGGGACCTGTCCGATACCGTTGCAAGCCTCGAGGGGGACCTCAAGAACTGCCCCAAGCTCGACCCGACAGTTGTCGAAATCGTCCATATGACGATCGAGCAGGTCAAGCCCATCCTGCAGGAGCAGGAGTACAAGTTGTATGGCGACGTGGAGCCCCTGATTGTAGACGCGAGGTCACTGCTCGACCGAAGCTGCCGGGCAGGGCACAAGTGACACCAGTGTTTCGGCCCGAACGCAGGACCCCGACCCAAGTCCGCGCGCGGATGAGCCACGACGCCGTGCTCGAGGCCACCCGGCGCCTGCTCGAGGAGAGCACCGAGGGGGGCCTGCCGTCCACGAACCGCATCGCGCGTCGCGCCGGGGTGAGCGTCGGCACGCTCTACCAATACTTCGACAGCCGCGAGGCCATCCTCCGCGCGCTCGTCCGCGAGCACTCTCAGGAGATGAGCGCGCTGGTCGTGAGCCACGCCGGGCCGCTCGGGCTCTCGGCGCCGCGGGACGTGATCCCCGCGTTCATCGACGCGATGGCGGCCGCCCACGCCGTCGCCCCTCGCCTCCACCTCGCGCTCGTCCGCGAGACCCTCTCCGACCCCGCGCTGCTCGCCGAGGTCCAGGACCCGGCCCGCGCGTTGGTTGTCGGCTGGCTCGAGCTCCACCGCGACGTGATCCGCCCGAAGGACCTCTCCGCCGCGGCCTTCTTGCTCACCCGCTCGGTCGAAGCCGCGATCCACGGCCAACTGTTCGAGGACCCCGCGCGGCTCGGCGACACGTCCTGGCGCCGAGAGCTCTGCGACCTGTTGGTGCGGTACTTGTTGGAGTGATCCAATCGAGTGGGACTATCGCTTCGCGCCGGTGTGAAACGTGAGCTCGTAGGGCACCGCAGGCTTGCCATCGGTCGACCGGAAGTTGGTGTACGCAGAGTGGTTGATCCACAGGTGGTAGTCTGCGTTCGGCTTCAATTTTACGGGCAGGACGCACGTGCGCGCGTCGATGTAGTGCGCATCGCCGGTGGTCTTGGGGTAATTCGCGTCGCTCTGGACCCAGGACCACGAGTGGTCCGCCATGTCCGCGTTGAAGGTCACGCGGATCTCGGTCGTCGCGGGGTCCACGTCCGGGTCGTTCAACGCCGGGCTGGACGTCGCAACGACGGGTCCGAGCGAGGCGCCGGGGGTGACGCCCGCCGGGAGCGTGTACCGGAAGCGGGTCGACAACGTGCTGCCTACCGGGATGGTCGCCACCCGGGAGAGCTCGACGCGGCCGTCTCGCTCACGCTGCGCGAGGCCAGGCGCCTCGATCACGGTGGCGCCCGCCGGCAGCCGGTACACCTCCACCCGCCGGGTCGGCGCGGGTCCGTTCGGCTTGTGCGTAAACGAATAGAGGAGCTCATCCGCACCCGTGCGCACCACGGAGAAGGGCTCCGCCGTGCCCCACGCATCGACAACCAACGGATCGCCGGGCTGGATGGGCGCGACAAGCTGCGCGGCGAACCGGAACGTGTGGCTGCGCGCGTCGTGGCTGATGACCACCGGGATGGCGACCCCGTCGCCGTCGTAGAAGCGGTCCATGTGGATGAAGTCCGCGGTCATCCACGCGTCCGTGGTGGCCGGGTGGCCGGTGACGGTCTGCATCGTGACGGATCGGTGTCGCCCCGAGCCGTCCGCGGCGAGCTCCTCGACGTGCACCTGGGTGTACGGCAGCGGCACGACGGCCAGGTCGACAGCCGCGGCCGCGCCCGCGCGTTCGACGCAGACGCGGTGTACACCGACCGCGAGTCTTGGCGCTGCGGGGACACAGAGACCGCCACCGACCGCTGCTGACTCACCCGCTGCTGGCCGCGGACGCGGCGGACCGGCAGCATCGCCGCCACACTCACGCGGGCCGGCGTCGGAGATCGAGGATGTTCCTAACGATTCGCGGGGCGACCAACAATACAACGGCAAAGACGTGAGGAAGAAGCGGTGAAAACAACGGGATGCGGATCCCGTGGTTTGGCCCCAGAACGGCGACTTTTGACCCCGGTTGGTCGGCGCACATGCCACCGCGCCGCGGCCCGCCGCCGTTGCCGACGCTCGGCACACCTCGCGTCGGCACCGGCGGTTGCTTTGCGCCGTTCCAAGGCACGGTCTGGCGAAGCCGCCGAAGACGTCGGCTCCGCCAGACCCTGCGGG
>CALQBK020000129.1 GCA_943328795.2 Bifidobacterium breve | reverse complement strand
GTGGAGGTGCCCGTGGACGCGATGCTCGGCCCGGCGGCCGACGGGCTGCGCGCCGCGTCGGATGCGCTCGCCGCCGAGCTGAACGCCGGCGGGGCGCAGGTCACGGTGGTGGCGAGCGCCGGCCTCGCCGGGGGCGGCACGCGGCCCGCCGACAGGCTGCCCGGCGTGGCGCTGTGCGTACACACGCCGAGCGCGCCTGCGCTGCTGCAGCGGCTGCGGGCGGCGAGCCCCCCGGTGATCGCCCGCGTGCAAGACGGCGACGTGTGGGTAGACCTGCGAACCGTGCTCCCGGACGATCGCGAGCCGCTTCGGCGCGCGCTCTACGCCGCGCTCGGGATCGACGTCCCCCCGCCCCTGGGATAAAGCCGGTCGATGCCCGTCGGATTCTACGAACTCCTGCAGCTGGCCCCCGACGCGACGGGGGACGCCGTGCGTGCTGCCTGGCAGGACCAGGTGGCGCAGGTCGTCCGCAGGATGCGCAGCGCGGAGGCCAAGAAGCTCGACCGCGCGCCGATCGAGGCCCGCCGCCTCGCGCTCAACGAGGCCTACGCGGTGCTGTCGGATCCTGTGCGGCGCCGCCGCTACGACCGCTTCCGCGAGATCTCGCGCACCGGTCTCCCCACCGATCCGGACGAGCTCTGGAAGATCGCTGGCCCCTCGCTGGCCGACCCTGGCGCGGCGGTCGCCATCGAGGTGATCCGCTCGCTCACGGACCTGAAGGTCGGGCCGCCGCTCACGGACGCCGCGCCCGCCGCGTCCACGCGCGAGGTCACCTCCCCCGGCTTCGCCGCCGGCAGCTTCGCGCCCAACGTCACGGTCGAGGAGTCCGCGTCCGTGCCGATGTTGCCGGTGCTCCCGCCCGCGACGATCGCCGTGGCGAGCAGCGACACCGCCAGCCGCTCGGCCGCCAAGGCGACCGCCAAGCCGGCGGTCCCGCCCGTCAAGGCGGGGCCCGTCATCGACCGCACCGCGTCCGCCGAGGCGCTTGCCCGGCTGTTCGACCAGTACGGCCCCACCGGCGCGTTCTTGCGCTCGGTCCGGGAGATCCGCCGGCTCACCCCGGCTGACCTCTCGACCATCACGCGCATCTCCCAGCGCTTCCTCGACGCCATGGAGCGCGACGCCTTCACTGAGCTGCCCGGCGGCACCTTCGTCCGCGGCTACCTGAAGATGGTGGTGCGCGGGCTCGAGGCCCTCGAGGGATCCGAGATCGACGAGTTCATCGAGGGCTACATGTCACGCTTCCACCGCGCCCGGGGCTGAATGACGGAATCCTTGCCCGAATCTTTGCCCATCGACCGCACCTGGATCATCCCCGAAGGCCCGAGCGAACGCCTGGACCGCATGCTGGTGCGGGCGTTCCCCGACCTCTCCCGCAGCCGTGTCCAGGCGCTGATGGCCGGCGGCCACGCGCAGGTCGACGGCGCCGTGGTGAAGCCGAGCACCCGCGTCTCGGCCGGCCAGGTGCTCACGCTGCACGTCCCCGCGGTCGCTACGCTCGATCTCGCGCCCGAGCCCGAGAATCATGTCCCGGTGCTGTACGAGGACGATGATGTCGTCGTCGTGTACAAGCCGGCCGGCATGGTCGTGCACCCGTCCGCCGGGCACCAGTCCGGGACGCTCGTCCACGCGCTGCTCGGCCAGGTCACGAACCTCTCTGGCATCGGCGGGGTGGAGCGGCCCGGCATCGTGCACCGCCTGGACGGCGGCACGAGCGGCATCATGGTGGTCGCGAAGGGGGACCGCGCGCACCAGGCGCTCTCTGGGCAGTTCGCCGTCCACAGCGTGGAACGCCGGTACCTGGCGCTCGTGCACCGCGTACCGCTGCACGACCAGGGCACATTTCGGTCGCGGATCTGGCGAGACCCTGCGAACCGCTTGCGCATGGCGAGCGTCGTGCAAGGCCGCAAGAAGCAGGTGGTCGAGGAGAACTGGGACGACGAGAACGACCGGCCGCTTCGGCGCGGGCCCGGCTGGGAGCGCCCGGCGCCCGAGGAAGACGACGAGGACCCCGCGGGCAAGGAGGCGATCACGCACTGGAAGATCCGCTTCAAGGGCGACCGCGTCGCGGCGGTGGAGTGCCGGCTCGAGACGGGCCGCACGCACCAGGTGCGCGTGCACCTCTCCGAGGCGAAGCACCCGATCTTGGGCGACGCGCTGTACGGGCGGCGCGACTGCATCCCCACGGCGGCGCTGCGCGAGGCGGTCACGGCGCTCACGCACCCGATGCTCCACGCGTTCCGGCTCGGGTTCGACCACCCCGACGGCCGGCGGCTCACGTTCTCGGCCCCGCCGCCGGCAGACTTCGTCGAGATGGCGCGGCTGATGGGCTTCGACGCCGTCGCTGCCGTCAGCTGATCGCGCCGCGGTACACCGCCTCGAGCCAGTCGACGTGCTCGGCGAGCGTAGGGAACACCGCCGGCGCCGGGCGCGGTACCCCCGCGACGCACCCCGCCAGCGCGCTGAACCAGTCGCCGTCGTGGACCCAGCGCACCGGGTAGCTTGGCAACGCGACCCGGGCCCCGGGGACGTCGCTGGCGACCACGTGCAGCCCGCTCGCGGCCGCCTCCCGCAGCACCAGCGGGCAGCCCTCGTCCCACTGCGACGGGAACAACAGCACGTCGGACGTGGCGTACCACGGGCCGGTCGGGCCCGGCGGGTGCACGGTGAGCCCTGGCACCCGCTCGGCCCTGAGCGCGTCTGCGTACCGTGTCGAGCCGTTCCACGGCGGCGAGGCCCCGATCACGTCCAGCGTCGCCGCGCCTGCGGGCAGTCGCTTGAACGCGGCGACGACGAGGTCCGCGCCCTTGGTGGGGATCAACGACCCGACGAACACGAAGCGGACGGGCCCGTCGTGGGCCTCGCGGGGCAGCGGGGCTTGCACCAGGGGCAGCTGGCAAAGCGTCGCGCCCGGCGGGCCGAGGTGCGGGGCGACCGTGAGCCAGGCGTCGGGCTCCAGCCGCGACGCAGCGGCGATCCGCGCGGCGATCCGCGCCCGGCCGAGCCGGCCCGGCAAGCCATCCGGCGTGACACACCGGGCGCAGCGCGCAGTGGTCGGGCCTGGGCAGCGGCGACCCGCGCGGTCGATTCGTTGGCCCCGCGCACACGCGATGGCGTGGTCGTGGACCGTGACGATTACGCGGGCGCCAGCCGCGCGCGAGGCGTCGACGACGTCGAATCCCACCCCGCTGAAGTGGTGGACGTGCACGATGCCCACGCGGTCACGGCGCACGCGGGCCGCCAACGCCGCGGCCACCTCCGGCCGACTCCACGACCCGGCGAAGCCCCGGGCCGGGCCGGCGAGCGCCGCAGCATCGACGGCGTCGACCCATGCCCCCGTCGCAGACTGCGCTGCTGCCAACCCCCGGACGTAGGCTCCGACCCCGCCGGAGGCGTACCCGTCGAGCGTGTGCGCGAGGTGCAGGATCCGCTGGGCGTCAGCCGCCAAGCAGGATGTCCTCGGCGCGGCGCCCACCCGCGAGCACCTGCAGGTCCTCGTCGTAGTCGTCGCCCACCTGCGCGACGTAGGTGAGCGCGTACTCGAACTCCTCGAAGTCCAGGTGGTCGCCGAGCAGCGTGTGCGAGAACGCCAGCGTGCCGTCCTCGAACAGCAAGAACGCGCCGAGCAGCACGTCGGTGTTGAGCCGCAGCAGCCGGGCCAGCAATTCCATGCTCGGCGTGACGTCCGCCAACATCGTCGCGACGAACCGCACCCACCGGTGGTTGTCCTGCTCGAAGATCGACATCATCACCACGGTGGACCCGTGCTTGAAGAAGAAGATCCCCTCGTCCGTCGTCTCGGTGTCGATGTCCATTCGCCCGAGGTAGTCGGTGACACGGTCGGCGAGCGCGCGTAGGTCCAGTGACATTCGCGAAGCGTATGCACAAAACCGCACGCAGCACGGGTTAGCCCTGCACCATGTCGCTCCTCCCCCTGTTCTTCGCGTGCTCAGGCTCCAAGATCGTCGACACCGCGGACTCCGCGGCAGACGCCGACACGGACGCCGATACCGACTCGGACTCTGACTCGGACACCGACTCGGACACCGACGCCGACTACAACGGCACGGTGCCGACGGACTCGATCCCGGCTCCCGAGTTCGAGGTCCAGAACATGGACGAGACGATCCGCACGCGCGACGACTTGATCGGGCACCCCAGCGTCATCTGGTTCTACCCAGCTGCCGGGACATCTGGCTGAACGACAGAGGGTTGCGGGTACCGCGACCTCCAGCAAGACTTCGACGACCTGGGCGTCACCATCATCGGCTCGAGCTTCGACACGCCCGAGGACAACGCTGCGTGGGCCGCCGACGAGGGGTTCACCTTCGAGCTGTGGAGCGACAACGAGCGGACGCTCGCGCTCTACTACGGCGCGGCGGACAGCCCGACCGAGTACTTCGCCAGCCGCATCACCGTGGTGTTGGACGCCGACGGCTACGTCGTGATGCAGTACTTGGAGGACGTGAACGTCGGGACGCACCCGGGCATGGTGTACGCGGACTGCGTCAAGCTGTTCGGACAGTAGCCAACTGGTGCCGCTCAGGGCTCGTGGGCGAACGCCCGGCCAGAGTCCGTGAGGTGCACCACGCCCTCTTCGTAGCGGATGTAGTCCGCGTCGAGCCACCACGTCATCATGTCGGAGAAGCCGCGGTGGGCGATGAAGAAGCGGCGCTCGGAGTAGTCGTGGGCGTCGCTCATCTTCAAGGAGCCGCCCTCCTTCTCGACGTGGAGCAGCACGCCCTTGCGCGCGCGCGTCCGGGCCTTCTCGACCTTCGCGGCCTTCTCGGCGGGGTCCTCGACGGGCGCGGCGGGCGACCCAGCGGACTGCGGCGAGGCGGACTGCGGCGAGGCGGACTGCGGCGAGGCGGACTGCGGGGACGCGGCCGGCGCGGTCGCCACCGGCGGGGCCGAGGCAGCAGGCGCGACGACGGCCGGGGGCGGTGCGGCGACCGAGGCTTGAGGGGGGGCGGCGGGCTTGCCGAGCGCGGCACGGACGCGGTTAGCGAGGCGATCACGTAGGCCCATCAGGACTCCCAGTAGCCAGCGCGTATCCAGGCTCCAGCCGAGCCGTCCCCGACTGGGGCAATTTCGCAAACCGGCTCGCCTGGCGGCTCGGCCGTTCCCCGTGACGGATTTTCCGTGACACGGGCAGATCACGGCCAAACCGACACGAGGAAACCGCCACAATTTCCGTGCGTCACCGCGGCACGGGGCTTGCTGGGGGCCGTTTCAGAGGCTCCCCATGTCGACTGTGCTCCTGCTCCTCCTCGCTTGCACCCCAGACGCCCCTACGGACGGCGCCGCTCCCGCTCCCGCCCCTGCTGCCGGTCCGCGCGCGCGCACCTTGACGCTCGCTGGGTACACCACCCCGCGCGAGGCCTACGGGAAGGCGATCCTCCCCGCGTTCGCGAAGAGCTGGAAGGAGAAGACCGGGGAGGACGTGACGTTCGAGGAGTCCTACCAGGGGTCCGGGGCGCAAGCCCGCGCCGTGAAGGAGGGCTTCGAGGCGGACGTGGTCGCGCTCTCGCTGGACCCGGACGTGAAGGTGATCGAGGACGCCGGCCTGATCACGCACGACTGGCGTGCGGGCGCCGACGGGGGCATCGTCACGCGCTCGGTGGCGGCGATCGCCGTGCGCACCGGGAACCCGAAGGGCATCGCGGACTGGACGGACCTGGCCCGGCCCGACGTCGAGGTCCTCACCCCGAACGTGCGGACGAGCGGCGGCGCGATGTGGAACGTGCTCGCGATGTGGGGTGCGGGCGTGCGGGGGCACGCGGGGGTCACCGCGGGTGACGAAGCGGGGGCGACCGGCCTGCTGCGCTCGGTGCTCGCCCGCGTGACCGTGATGGACAAGGGCGGCCGAGAGTCGATCGTCAACTTCGAGAAGGGCGTCGGGGACGCCGCGATCACCTACGAGAACGAGGTGCTCGTCGCGCGGAAGGAAGGGCAAGCGATGGACTACGTGGTCCCGCCGTCGACGATCCTGATCGAGAACCCGGTCGCGGTGGTGGACACCTACGCGAAGAAGCACGGCAACGAGGACCTCGCCGCCGCGTTCGTCGCGTTCTTGCACACCCCCGAGTCCCAGCGCGGCTTCGCCGAGTACGGCCTGCGCCCGGTGGACCCCGCAGCCGTGCCGCCTGGGCTGCCGCAGCCCACTGACCTGTTCACGGTCCGCGACCTGGGCGGCTGGGCGGCCGTGAAGGCGAAGGTGTTCGACAAGGGCGGCGTCTACGACCAGGCCGCGCCCGGGGCGAAATGAGCCGAGGCAGCGTCGCGCTCCGGGCGGGGGTCTTCGGCTGGGTGTCCTTGCTGGTCGCGCTGCCGGTGGGCGTGCTCGTGGTCCGCGGACTCTCGGACGGCCCAGCGGCGTTCTTCGCGGCCGTCACCGACCCGGCGGCCGTGGACGCGCTCGTGCTCTCCGTGTGGACCGCCGCGATCGCCGCCGCGGTGAACGCGGTGGTGGGGACGGCGATCGCGTGGACGCTGGTGCGCTGGGACGTGCCCGGCCGGCGCGTCATCGGCGCCCTGGTCGACCTCCCCCTCGCCATCCCCACGCTCGTGGCCGGCGTGCTCATCATCGCGCTGTTCGGGCCGCAGACCGCCGTCGGCCGGCTGCTCGTCGACGTCGGCTTCCCCGTCGCGTTCGCCCGCCCGGGCATCGTGCTGGCGCTCCTGTTCGTGACCTTGCCGTTCGTCGTCCGGGCCGTGGAGCCCGTCTTGGAGGAGCTCGACCCCGCGGAGGAGGAGGCCGCGTACACGATGGGCGCGGGCCGGCTGCTCACGCTCGTGCGCGTCCTGCTGCCGCCGATCCTGCCCGCCGTCGCGGCTGGCGCGGTGCAGACCTTCGCGCGCTCCGTCGCCGAGTTCGGCTCGCTCGCCGCCGTGTCGGGCAACGTCCCCCATCGAACGCTGGTAGCGCCCGTCTACGTGCTCGGCGAAGTGGAAGCGGGGAACACCGGGGGCGCGGCCTCCGTCAGCCTCGTGCTCCTCGCGCTGGCGCTCTCCCTCCAACCCCTGTCCGCCGCGCTCGCGCGACGCGCTGGAGCACGCCGTGCGCACTAGTCGTCGTCCGCCGGTCGGCGGGTCCAGGGTCGTGTTCGGCCTCGTGTGCGGGTGGTTGGGGCTCCTGCTGGTGGTGCCGCTCCTCGCGCTCGTCATCACCGTGGCGGGGTCCTTTCGCGAGGTGGCGGCGGGGTGACGGCTCGGTCGACGTGATGCGCGAGGGCAGCGACCTCGCCGAGACGGTGTCGGCGTCCGAGCTCCGTCGGGCACCCGCCGCGGTGACAATGCAGCCGGTCTGGCCCGCCGCCGCCCGGCCGCAGTCCGTGCCGACTGCCGAGAGGCCGACGCGCACCCGGAAGCCGAAGGCGGAGGCCGTGGATCCCGAGAAGGACAAGGCGCTCATGGCGGCGTTCGCGGACGCGATCAAGACGGCTGCGGTGCAGATGGGTGCGTCGTGAGCCGGGCGTACCTGTTCGCCGGGCCGGTGTTGATGCTGGCGTCGTGCGTGGCGACCGCGCTCGCGGAGGACCCGAGCTCGATCCTGCCGGGGCCGTCGATGTCGCTCGACCATGTGCTCGCGCTCGGGCCGTACGGGGCGCTGGTGTGGGGGGCGTACCTGCTGGGGCGGGGGGTGAGGATCACGGTGCAGGTGGAGCTGTCGGAACGGGATCGTGAAGCGCTCGCAAGGGGCAGAAGGGACGGTGACCCATCGTAATCGCGAAGCGAGTTGCATCGTACACTGCTGTAGCATAGGTGTTGAACACTCACTGGAGCGGACGATGTTTAGGGCGCTTTTTTCAATCACGGTTGCGTTGGCCGGCGTTGGGTGCGGAGCGAACGGCGGGGGGCAGGGCCACGGCTGTTCCGACAGCTTTGAATGCGGTGACCTGGAGTTCTGCAACGCCGGCTCGTGCGACGAGGTTGCGGGTCGCAGCTTCTTCGTGGCGGCAGAACGCGGAACCGCCGTCTCCAACGGGGATTGGGACGCGGGCGGCGGGGCTCCCGACCCGTTCGTCTCCATCTTCCTCAACGGCGATCTCCAGTGCTACACGGACACTGAGGATGACACGTTCCAACCTAGCTGGGGAGAAGGCTGCGAGGTGGTTTTCGAGAGCGGAGGGGAGCTGGAAATCGACATGTATGATGAGGATGTGTCCGACAACGACATCATGCTCTACTACGTGGCCTCCGGGACTGATGACCTTGTCAGCCTCGCTCGGGACGGGAGCGTGACCCTGTCGACCGACTATGCGACGCTCGACATTTCGATCACTCCCGAATTCTGAGCGGGGGCGGAGCAGCCGAGGCGGATGAGGATGACCGCGGTGCTGTAGCCTGCATGGGACACCCGTGGCAGCTCGGTCATCGGTTTGCCGCGCCTTCCTGGGCGAAGTACGCGGCATCGTCGGCGGCGACGCGCTCGGCTCTCTTGGCATGATGAGCGTCGATGTTCGCGTCGCGGTGGGCATCCCTGGCAGCGGTGAGGAGAGCTGAGGTGTGGATCTGGCGAGCGGTCTGTCCACCGGGCTGGCGACGCCCGAGGCGCTCTCCGCGCTGGGGCTCTCGCTCGCGGTCGCCGTGACCTGCGGCGTGCTCAACGGCGTGTTCGGCGTCGCCGGCGCCGTCGTCCTCGTCCGGCAGCGGTTCGCCGGGCGCAAGCTGCTGGACGCGCTGGTAGACCTGCCCCTCGGGCTCTCGCCGGTGATGACGGGCCTTGGCTTCCTGCTGGTGTTCGGCCGGAGCGGCGTGCTCCGCCCCGCGGTGGACGCGCTCGGCCTGGAGGTCGCGTTCGCGTGGCCGGCTGTCCTGCTCGCTACGCTGTTCGTCACGCTGCCGTTCACGCTGCGCGAGGTCGCGTTGGTCCTGGACGAGGTCGGGGACGCCGAGGAGCAAGCCGCTTCGACGCTAGGCGCGTCGGCTTGGGAAGCGTTCCGCTACGTCACGCTCCCGAACATCCGCGGCGCGCTGGTGGTCGGCGCGACGCTCACCGCCGCGCGAGCCCTCGGCGAGTTCGGCGCCGTGCTGGTCGTCGGCGGGTCGGTCGCCAACCGCACCCAGACCGCCACCACGTTCATCCACAGCGCTATCGAAGAGCGCCAGGAGCCCGCCGCGTACGGCATGGCGCTCCTGCTCGCGGGGGCGGCCGTCGCGCTCCTGCTCCTCCTCCAACGAGACCGGGAGTAGTCATGGGCATTCGCGTCGAGCACCTCGTCAAGAGCTTCGGTACAACCAAGGTAGTGAACGACGTCAGCTTCGAGGTGCAGCCCGGGGAGCTGGTCGCGCTGCTCGGGCCCTCGGGGGGTGGGAAGAGCACCGTGCTGCGGATGATCGCCGGGCTGGAGGCCGCAGACGCCGGGGAGGTGTGGCTCGACGGCGAGCGCGTGGACCACCTGCACGCCCGGGACCGCCAAGTCGGGTTCGTGTTCCAGCACTACGCGCTGTTCCGACACATGACGGTCGCCGAGAACATCGCGTTCGGGCTCTCGGTCCGGGGGGTCGCGGCGGCTGAGCGGCGCGAGCGGGTGACCACCTTGCTCGAGGTCATGGGCCTTCAAGGCCTGGGGGACCGCATGCACGACGACCACGAGCAGGGTGACGAGGATCACGAACAGCACGGCCCCCGGGTACGCGATCACCGTCGCGATCTCCCGCGGTCCGGGCGGCAAGGTGGCGACGGGCCGCAGGCGCAGCACCCAGTCCCCGATGGTGGACGCCGCCGCCACGAGCCGGTCGCCCATGTACGTCAGCGCAGAGGAGATCGCGGCCAACGCGATCCCCGCGCCAGCCGCGAGGGCGACCATCCCGGTGGGCATCCCGGGCTTGGTCGCAGGCGCGGCGCCGGGCAACGCCGCCTTGGGCACGGCGGGCGTGCCGAGCTCGCGGGCGAGGGCCTCGGGATCGCCGACCGCCGCGGGCTTGTCGAACGCGGCCTCGAGCGCGTCCCGGCCTCGCCGAAATGGGCTGACGAGGGCGTCCCAGGTGCTGATGGGGTGAAGGATCACCCTCCGCACGCGCGCGTGCCGCGTCCGCCCGTCGTGCTCGACGAACAACCCCCACGTGCCCTCGAGCAGGAGCCCGCGACGACCCGTGGTGACGGGCACGGCGACCTCGTAGTCCCAGGTGCCGTCGCGCTCGCCGACTTGGACGTAGAGCACGCACAGCGCGCCTCGGCGCGTGAACCCCTCGTGTTGGTCGGCGTCGGGGACCTTCACCGCCAGCGTGAACTTTCGTCCGTCAAGCACGAGCGTCCCCCACCCAAACATCGAGCGGGCCCGCGGGTCGTATAAGTCGCGGCACGAGACGAACCCGTTCACGAAGGGGAGCAGGTAGGCTTGGAACAGCAGCAGGCGCTCCAACTGACGAACGCCGCCAAGCGCGGCGCCAGCGGCATGGCCGGCGCTCCCGGCGTCCGGCTCGCTCCCGGGGTGAGCGCGCACCCGCTGTAGGACCCCCTCCCAAGTTGGCTGGTCCAGCGTGTCGGCCTGCGTGCCGAGCATTGGGCGCAGCACCTCGCGACGAAGACGGCACACGAGCGCCTCGTCCGCCGGGTTGATGCCCGTGCGCAACACGAGCAAGCCGTCCGGGCGCGGTTGGGCCATCGGCGCGCGCGCGATCCAAGCGGCCAGCGCGGCGGGCTCCAACAGGTCGACCTGCTCGGCCACCGGCAGCGCCCGGTCGACCACCGTTGGGTCTACCCGCGACGCGCGACACAACGTGAAATACTGGTCAAAACGGCCTGCGAGCGCCTCGCACAGCGCGCGCAGCTCCGGCCCGACTGCGCCGGGCGACCAAGCCCCGACCAGCGCCTGCCGACGTACCGCCTCCAGCGTCAGCACCCCTGCTTCACCAACTCCGTCCTGCGCCAACACTGCGCGCGCGGCCGCCCGGAGCTCGGCCGCGCCCGGGGCGAGCCGGTCGAGTGCGGTGGAGGTGTTTCCTGCGCGGATGTCTCCCGCGTCCACGAGGCTGGCGAGGGTCCACCGGACGGCGGCGCAGACCTCGTCGGCGCGAATCCGCCCGTCGCCGTCTGCGTCCAGGTACCCGAGGAACCCCGGATCGCCCCGGATCGTCGCCACAGGCGCGCCCGTGGCGACCCACAGGGCGCGCTCGAGCTCGAGCAGGCCTGCGAGCGCGTACCCGTCGTCCAGGCACGGCTGCCAGCTCCGCCCGGCGCGCCGAAAGGACGTTGGGTCCGCCACGCCCAAAGCTACTTGCTAAGCGCCTGGCGCGCCTTGCCGGTGAGCTCCTTGGCGGCACCGCTCACCTCCTGCACCGGGTCGTCGAGCAACCGACCGACCTGCTTCTTCGCCGCGCCCGCGATCTCTTGCACCTTGCCCTCGCGGTGCTCGGCGCGGCGCGCCGCCAAGCCGTGAGCCGTGCCCACCACCTTGCGCGCCTTGCCCTTGGCCTCCAAGGTCGTGTCGCCTGCGACGCGGCCCACGGCCTGCTGTGCTGCGCCAGCCACAACCTCGACGGCGGCCTCCGCGCGGTTCAGCTTGCGCTCCGGGGCCCCGGCGACCTCGTCGCGGGCGTGGCCCGCAGCGCGGTGCGCGGCGCCCTTCGCCTCCATGGTGTCGTTGCCGATCGAGCGGCCAACGACCTCCTGGATCGCCCCCGTGACGATCTCGATCTTTGCTTCGCCACGTTCTGCCAACTTGCTCTTGTTCATCGTTCTTCCTTGGCCGGAGGGCCGGCCGACTTGGTTTGGTTGCTCAGGGTTCGCCAGCCACGGGAAGCAAGCGCTGTGCCGCGGTGGGCGCCATGGAAGTCCGGCTACTTGCGCGGTGCCGGCCCCGTTCGGCCCATCAAATCGTCAGCGGGGCGTTCATATTGATGGACACCGGGGGGGCGACAGGTGGGGGCGGCGCAGCGGGGGGCCGGGGCGATGTACACCGACAAGCGGGCGGAGGCGGTCGAGGACAACGAGCGAGTTCAGCCGCGCAGCTCCGCGCTTACCCGTCCGCGGTGAAGCCACTTCGCGAGGTTCACGCTCGCCGGTGCGCTCCGTCCCGCCTCGATCTCCCAGACCGGGGGCCAGTCCCGCTCGCCGTTCTCGCAGAACACGGCGAGAAACCGCAGGTCCAGCTCAAACAATGCCTGCAACTCAAGGAATTCTGCCCGGAGGACGACGCGGGGCTCGGTGGTCGAGAACGCGAGCGTCCGCCCGTCCCGCAGCAGGGCGGTGACGCGCCAGTAGAATCCGCGAGTAGCGCGGTTGGCGTTCCATTCGGGCTTGTGGGACTTTTCCACCGCCAGCACAGTCCCCGCGTGCCAATCCGCGCCGGGCCCGGGAAAGAGGACCGCGACCTCGTCGCCGGCGTGGAAGAACTCGGCGCGCAACCTGGGAAGCAGAGGCCGGGTGAACGAGCTCGACGCCAGGATCGACTCCAGCCGCTCCCGGACGGGCGGGACTTGCAGCAGCTCAGTGTGACGTTCCGGGCCACCGGACAACATTTCGTTCGCCGACGCGCCCAGGAGCTTGAGCAGACGGTCGAGGTTCGCTCGCCCGAGCGAACCCAGGCAGGACTCGCCGCGAATCCCGCGGAGGCAGTCGGCGTTGATGCCAAACGCGGTGACGAACGTGTCGGGGTCGAATGGGGTCATCCGGTCAACGTATCAGCGGGCTGGCCCCACGACAGGTCGGAAGGAACCGTCACACCACCGTTCCGCGCTCCAACGCCACGAGGAGACGCGAGAGCAGCACCTCCACCCCCGGAGCGGCCAAGTCCGGATATTCGCGCTCGAACACGCCCCATTCGCCGCGTAGGTCCAGCCTGCGGAGGTCCGCCAGCAGCGCCGGAAGCACTACAGGCCCCTTGATGATCGGGCACTGGCCCACGCTGTCCGCGAGCATGAGCAACCCTGTGAGCCCCACCAGCGAACCGGGTTCCGCTCGCTCGGCGAGCAGGACCGCGTCGTAGAGGTCCTTGCCCTGGCAGTGTATATCGGACCAGAGCCAGTACAGTTTCCAGGCAAGAGACTCGCGCGGCGAAGCCACGTTCAACGCGGCGCCGGAGTGCGCGTCCAGCGCCGTTCGCGTCACGGGGTCCCCGAGTGGCTCCCCAAAGACGACGTCCACTTGCACGTGGCCCCAATGCACGTGCAAGTCTGGCCGCGCGGGCTGATACCGAAAGGTCAGCCGTCTACCCTCGACCCTGTCGTAGGTCCAAATGTCGTCGAGCGTGGTGGCCTCCGGCACAAACGCGAACTCCGTGGACGCTATGCCATTCACGGCGAGCGTGATTCGCTCCAGCAGCGTGATGGCGGGCTGCCCACTGGCATCCCACTCGCGCGTGGCCACAACGAAGTCGAGGTCTCGCGCCCGCCGGGACGAGGCTCCAAACCAGAGACGCAGGGCGTATCCCCCACGCAGCACCACGTGCTCCGCCGCCGGGCTCTGAGCGATGGCGACGGCAACGTCACGAATGGCTCGGTCGTGCACCGCGTGCCACGACTCGAGCAGCTCCTGCGGAAGCGCCGGGTCACCCTTCCGGAAGCCCCGCGAGTAGTGGGCCAAGGCAGGGTCGAACAGGTCTGGACGGCCGCTGTCCGGGACCCATGCCGCCGGCTCCTTCCTGGGCTTCGCGGGCACCCCGAACCACGATCGAAACCGCTCGAGAAAGGTCATGTCCGCGCCTCGGGGAGCCAGCCCGCGTCGAGACCGAGATTGGTGTCGAGGATGACCAGCTCCCTGTGTACGGCGAGGACCAGGAAGCCCGCGTGCC
>CALQBK020000128.1 GCA_943328795.2 Bifidobacterium breve | reverse complement strand
TCATCGACGAGATCACGGCGGGGACGGACCCGTCGCAGGGGGCGGCGCTCGCCCGGGCGGTCGTCGAGCGGCTCGTCGAGAGCGGCGCGCGCGTGGCGGTGACCACGCACTTCCCGGAGCTGAAGGCGCTCGCGAGCCAGGACCCGCGCTTCGCGGTGGCCGCCGCGCAATTCGTGGATGGCAAGCCGACGTTTCGGCTCGAGACCGGCTCGCCGGGGGCGTCCCACGCGCTGTCCATCGCCCGGCGGGTGGGGATGCCCGAGGCGGTGCTCGAGCGTGCTTCGGCGGTGATGGACGAGTCGGTGCGTGCGCTCGCGCAGCAGCTCGAGGCGCTCGACGCCGAGCGGGGCTACGCGCGGCAAGAGTCGGAGCGGTTGAAGGCCGAGCGCGTGGACATGAGCGCCCGATTGGAGGCCCTCGCTGCGCGGGAGGCGGCGTTGGCCCGCCGGGTCGACCGCGCGGTCGGCGAGGAGGTCGAGCGCGCCCGCGCGCGGCTCAAGGAGAAGGAGGAGGAGGTCCGCGTGCTCGTCGCGGCGCTGCAGGCGAACCCCGAGATGCGGGCCGCCAACGAGGTGCTCCGGCAGGCAAGGGAGGTCAGCATAGAGCTCGGCCGGGCGGCCGGCGGGGTGGAGGCTCCCGTCGCGGCTCCGGAGGTCGTGTCGGCGCCGAGGCCCGTGCTCGTCGCGGGGGAGCGCGCGCGGCACAGTCGCCTCGGGGTGGTGGACGTCCTGGAGGTGACCGGCGACAAGATCCGCGTCTCGCTCCGGGGGATGTCGAGCTGGGTCAGCGCCGCTGACCTCTCCGGGCTGGCCGGCTCGGAGAAGCGCCTCGAGGCGCGGAAGGCGGCGTCGGACGCGCAGGCGACCCGCGCCGGGCAGCACAAGGCCGACGGGCGCGCGCGGGAGCAGGCGCGCAAGGACGGTGGCGAGACCGGCTTGTCCGGCGTGCACGTCTCCGTCGGGCCCAACACGATCGACCTGCGGGGGTTTCGCGTCGAGGAGGCTTTTCCAGCGATCGAGGCGTTCTTTGACGCCCACACGAACCGCAGCAGCGTGGTGTTCGTCCTCCACGGCCACGGCACCGGCGCGCTGAAGCAAGGCGTGCGCCAGTGGCTGCCATCCTCCCGCTACGTCAAGGACTTCCGACCGGCGAACGCCGAGGAAGGCGGCGACGCGCTCACGGTCGTGCGGCTGGCGTGACCCACGACCGCTGACGCTCCGGCAGCGTCGCCCACGTGCTCCCGAGGCGCTCACGGGCCACCGCGACGAGGTCCACCGGCGCCTTTTTGAACTGCCGCGTCTGCGCGTTCAGCTCGATGCCGACGTAGTTTCGCCCCTCCGCGAGCGCGGCGACCAGGAAGCTGCCGGAGCCGCAGGCGTTGTCCAACACCACGGCGCCGGGCCGGCTGTAGGTGCGGACGAGGTAGCGCCCGAGGCCGACGGGCTTCTGCGTTGGGTGCCAGACCGGCCCCTCGCTCTCGGCGGTCTTGAAGTACACGACGTCGGTGGGGTAGCGCCCGCCGGACGTGCGGACGTGCGCGGGCTGCATGTCGTTGTAGCTGCCGGTCTGCTGCGCCTTGCGGACGCCCTTGTCGTACGCCGCGCCCGGCTGCATCTGCGGCAGGTAGGTGCCCACCCCCGCGGCGAACACGCACACGTCTTCGTGCCGCCGCAGCGGCTGCTTCTTCGCGTTCAGGAAGTTGGTGGCCTTCGACTTGATCCAACACAACGTGTACTTGAACCAGGCCTCGTTCGAGAGCACCAGGCGCGCGGAGAACGGCCCTTGCCCGGTGAGCACGACCATGCCGTCGGGGTGCAGGACCCGGCGGTAGTGCGCCCACAGGTCCGGCAGCGGGATCACGCTGTCCCAGTCGTTGTTCGTCGTGCCATACGGCAAGTCGCACAGCACCAGGTGGACGGACCGGGCGGGGATCGCCCCCAGGTGATCCAGGCAGTCGCCGGCGATCACGCGGTTCACCTCCCAGTCGGGGCGGTGCACCGTCTCGGGCTCCGCCTCCACGTCGAGCGTTGGCTCCAGGAACGACACGGGGCTCCTAGAGCGCGATCAGCTCGGCGCGAAGCACCCGCCGGGCGACCTCGTTCCGGTAGTCCGCAGTCGACCGGATGTCGTCCAGCGGGTGGATGTCGAGCGCGGCGACCGCGGCGTCGATGTTCGCCTCCGTCAGCGGGTGGCCCACCAGCCGGCCCTCGACCGCGCTCGCGCGCGCCGGCACCGGGCCGACCGACCCGTAGGCCACGCGGGCCTCGCTCACCCGCCCTTCTGCGAACGACACTCGCAGCCCGAGCACCACCTTCGAGATCGCCTGTGCGAGCCGGGTCCCGACCTTTCGGTAGCGCACCTCCCCCGTCACCGTGGGCACGATCACGGCCGTGAGCAGCTCGTCGGGGGCGAGCGCAGTGCGCTTGTACGCGAGCCAGAACTCGGCGGCCGGCACCTTGCGTGTCCCTCGCCACGACCGCAGCTCGAACGAGGCGTCGAGCACGAGCCACATCGGCAGCGAGTCCCCCGCGGGCGAGGCGTTGACGATGTTCCCGCCCACCGTCCCGCGGTTCTGGATCTGCGCGGCCCCGACGGTGCGTGCGCAGTCCCGCAGCGCAGCCGGCAGCGCGGCGTAGCTCGCGACATCGGTCCACGTGGCCAGCGCACCGATGCGCGTGACGCCCCCGCTCGTGGAGATGCCCCGCAGCTCGTCGACCCGCCACAGGTCCAGGAACGCGGTGGGCTTGAGCGCGCCGCCCTCCAGGTACACCATCACGTCGGTGCCGCCCGCCAGCACGGTCGCGAACGGGTGTACCGCGCGCTGCGCCAGGGCCTCGGCCAGGCTGCGCGGCTGGTGGACCGGGGCGGTGCAGCTCAGCATCGGTCCTCCCCGACGATCGCGCCCGTCACCGCGTCGATGATCTTCTGGTAGCCGGTGCAGCGGCACAGGTTCCCCGAGAGCGCGTCTCGCGCCTCGTCCCGGGTCGGGTGCGGGTTCTTCTGCAACAGCGCGTGCGCCGTCACGAGGAACCCCGGCGTGCAGATGCCGCACTGCGCGGCCCCGCAGCGTACGAACGCCTCTTGCAACGCGGACAGTCGGCCGTCATCCGCCAGTCCTTCCACCGTGACCACCTCGGCGCCCTGGACCTGGATCACCGGCACCAGGCAGCTGTTGACCGCCAGGCCGTCGATCAGCACGGTGCACGCCCCGCACTCGCCCTCGCCGCACCCCTCCTTCGAGCCGGTGAAGCGCAGGTCCTCGCGGAGGACGTCCAACAAGCGGGCCATCGGCGGGGCGTCGACCGAGCGCGCCCGGCCGTTGACAGAGAATTGAAAGGGCATCCGCAGGTCTATCCGGCGCCGGCTCGTCCGTCGTCAACCCCCGCCCCGGACACTTTTTGGCCTCTTGATGTCCGAATTTGGAGAGGGGAAATTCGGACACTGGCTCCGAAGAGCGTCGGGGTTTGAGACTACTGGCTTTCTACCAGCCTTCTTGGACGCAGCAGCCCTCGGTCTCGTAGTACTCGACGCCTTCGCCCATCACCGTGCACTCGCCGCGCGTGTCCCAGAATATGGCGGCGCTGCCCTGCAGGCGGCCCTGGTCGAAGTACGTCTCGGTGCCCGTGTGGACGTCCGTGTTGTCCTGCACGACCGTGAACGTGCCCCCGGCCGCGTCGAGCGGGTGACACCCGTCGCCGGGCCCGGCCTTGCAGTCTTCACCGTAGAAGCCCGCGCCGCCCTGGCTCGTCTCGGCGAGGCCGAGCCACGTCTCCGTGGGGTCCGATCCGAACAGCGTGACCACCATGACCGGGTCGCCGTTGCCGTCGTCCATGTAGGTGAACTGGGCGCTGATCTCGTCGATGCAACCGTCACAGTCGTCGTCGATCCAGTTCCAGGTCTCCTCGCCGGGGATGTCCGGGTTGTTGTCGTTGCAGTCCTCGCCGCCGTACTCGTCGGAGTCGAGTCCGTCGAGATCGCGGTCGAAGTCGCTGTCGCCGGCGCAGTCGGCGTCAACGCCGTCGTACCAGGCGTCGAAGGCGCCCGGCTTCACGTCGCGCGTCGTGTCGTCACAGTCGTCGCCGCCTGAGGCCAGGCTGGCGAAGCCGTCCCCGTCGGCGTCGGTGCCGTCAACCAGGTCGCAGTTCTGGTCCACGCCGTCCCCGACGGTGTCCTCGAGGCCGGGGCTCATCGCCTCGTCCTGGGGCGCACAGTCGCCCTCCGCGGCCGTGTAGCCGTCGCCGTCAAGGTCCTCGTCCGCAGGGTCGGTCCCCTTCCCGGAGTAGCCGCAGCCGATAGCGAGGAGGGTCAGGAAGATCGAGGATGAACGCATACAGTCTCCACTTTACACACACGACGGGTGCGAGTTGACCCGGTATACACTTGAAGATCGCGTTCCGCAAGCGAAGCACGTCGGGAAGGCTGTGCGCGGGCCGCGGGGCCGAGCAGCCTTGACGGTGAGGGCGGCGTCGGGTAGATGGCGGGCGTTCGGGGTGTAGCTCAGCCTGGCTAGAGCGCTTGCTTCGGGAGCAAGAGGTCGTGGGTTCGAATCCCGCCACCCCGACCAACCTTTCAATGCCGACAATTTCTCGTGTGGAGCGCTTGCGATGTTCGCAAGCGGGGCGACTGGGTAACGACGGGGGCTTCGATCTGGACGCCGGCCAGGTTGCCGGAGATCCGAACAGCGAGGCCGCGACCTTAGTTTTGTCCACTCACGCCCCCGGCGGGCGCCTCGTGGGGTCCTGGGTCAGCAAAGCCTGGGCGTCTTTCAGTTCGTCGTCGCGCGGTCGGGGCCGCGCGGTCGACGCCAGCGCCGAAGCATGGCGACCCGCGTGCCGAAAGCGCCCTTCCGTCCGCCGTCAGCGTTGCCGTAGTGCCCGATGGCGCTTACGATGGAAGTCATCCACCGGAGATTTCATACCGTGGCAGTCGCAACGTCCGTCACTCTTCACCCCGGCACCGTTTACCGTACCGCCGCGCTCCGGCGCTGGGGCGGCAATCCCACGCGACTGGCCCACCGGCTCGAGCGCGAGGGCGCAGTCCAGCGACTCGGGCACGGCCTCGTCTACGTGCCAAAGCAGACGCGCTTCGGTCCAGTCCCCCCGACCGACGAGGCGCTCCTCGACGCCTTCCTCGACGGCACTCCCTACCTGGTCTCGGGGCCTCCGCGCTGGAACGCGCTGGGGCTCGGCAGCACCGCGATGCACGTCAACCCGCTCGTGTACAACACGAAGCGCACGGGCGTCTTCGTGCTCGGCGGCCGCTCCTTCGAACTTCAACGCGTGGCCTTTCCGAGTGTGCTCAGCGCCGAGTGGTTCCTGGTCGACCTGCTCCGCCACGCCGACTCAGCCTGCATGGATCGAAGGGACCTGCTCGACAATCTCGTGCGCGCGCTCGCGGCAGGACGGTTCGATCACGAGCGCCTGCTGCTCGCCGCACAGCAGTTCGGCAGCCGGGAGGACGCGGCGTTGCTCCGCCGAGCCGTGGCCGCGAGCGGGCGGTGATGTACGTTCACCAGGATCCAGACTGGCCCGACCTGCTCGGCATCGTCGCCAAGGCAGCAGGGCAGCAAGTCGCGATGGTGGAGAAGGACTACTGGGTGACCCACACGCTCTGGGCACTCCACCAGCAGGGCTTCGAGATCTGGTTCAAGGGCGGGACGTCGCTCTCCAAGGGCTTCGGGCTCATCGAGCGATTTTCGGAGGACATCGACCTACGGCTGGGCTCGGGCGGGGTCGCCGGGCTCGTGGACCCCGTGCTGCCCTGGGACGACAGCAACAAGAAGCGGCGAGCCCGTGGCGTCCAAGAGCGGGAAGGCTGGTTCGACGCGCTTGGTTCGGCCATCGTCATCCCCGACTGCACCGCCCGTCGGAACCCGGTTGGCTCGGACGAGCGGATGCGATCGGCGTGGTTCGAGGTCCTTTACCCGGCATTGCATGCGGGCTCCCTGCCCCCCGAGATGAAGGACTTCGTTCTCCTGGAAGTGGGGGAGGCGCGCGTGGTGCCCTGCGTGACACGGGCGCTCTCGTCGTGGGTTCACGACTACCTGGTCGACCGGGGACAGTTCGACCCCTTCCTCGACAATCGACCCCGCGAGATTCGATGCGTTCACCCGTGGGTCACCTGTTTGGAAAAGCTGGAGGCCATCAGCCGCAAGTTCGAGAAGCAGAAGGCGGCCGCCGACTTCGTCCGGCACTACGAGGACGCCGCCCGCATCATCCTTCTTCGCCAGACGCTTCCGGCGACGGATCTCGCCGCGATCGTCGGGATGCTGGCCGATGAGGACGGCAAACGGATGCCGGGCGCAGAGCACGCCGCCTTCCGACCCGACTCCGGCGAGCGGTGGCGGGAGATCGAGGCGGCCTGGACCCGCATTCAACGGTTGTACTGGGGCCCGAGGATCACGCTGATGGAGGCCTCGGCTTGCCTGCGAGCCTTTCTGGAAGAGGTCGCCGGGTTGTGTGTGCCGTTCCCCGCTGGGTAACACCTGGGTAACAACACCCCCGGTCTCCACCCCTCTCCAACGGTCTCCAGCGGCCTCACTGTTAAGGAGATACCGTCACAATCGCACGGCCCTCAAGACCCCAAGCGCGACGCCCAGCTCTTCGGATCCCGCGAGAAGTGAATCACCGCGATGATCTCGATACTGTCTGGCTCGGCGAGGTAGATCAGCGAGTACGGGAACCGGCGGAGGACCTTCCGGCGCGCCTCACCGCGAACCTTCGGGCAGGGGAACGGGTCCCGGCCAAGCTCCGCCATCGCTGCGTCCACGCAGGTGCTGAACTCGTCCCGAGGCCGTCCCGCTGGTCCTCGTACCAGCCCCACGCATCGCTCAGGTCGGCGACCGCACCCGGCCGCACGCGTATCAGGAGCATCAGCGGCGACGCCGGATCTGCTCTCTCGCGACCTCCCAGGGGATCGACGTCTCGGGGTGCTTCCGGTGGTCCTCCAGGCGTCGGTCGATCTCGGCCGCCTGCGCGGGCGTGAGCGGGGAGTCGGCGGCGTCGGCCGCGATCCGGTCCCAGAGATCCTGCACGCAGAGGATGCGCTCGGCCTGGGTCATCTGCTCGAAAGAGGGTTCCATGTCGGCATTGTAGCCCCGACCTGGTCGGCCGGCGACCCCCCGTCCTCTGGGTAACATCTGGGTAACAACGCCCCCGGCTTCCACCCCTCTCCAGCGGTCTCCAGCGGCCTCACTATTCAGGCGACACCGTCACTATCGCACAGCCCGGCCGCTTCGGGAGCAAGAGGTCGTGGGTTCGAATCCCGCCATCCCGACCAACCTTTGTGAAGGCCCGAGTCAGATCAAACTGCCTAGGGTCTTCCTCACGTTTCGGGTTCGTCGCGGTTCGAATCCGTTCGCCCCTCCCGGTTTGCGAACGCGAGAATCGCGGTATCCGCAGGGTCCGGTTCCCAAGCTCCCGCCCAGACCGCGTCATGCCCGGCGGCGGAGATGACGTCCAAAGCGCCGCCCCAGAAGCAGCCTGGGCTGGCCACCCAGGACCGTCCTGCAGGCTGCGTGGGCTCTCCGCACCCCCTCAGCCCTTCGATGCCGGTGCCCGGAGCCCCGTGAGCAACAGGTCCAATACCCCTTCGAGCATCTGCCCGCGCGTGGTGGGGTCTCTCATCGACGGGGGACCGTTGAGCACCAGCGTCGCGACCCCGTGCGCCACGACCCATGCGCTCATCGCAGCGTCGGCACGCCGATGCGCCGCCACGCCCCCCGCAGCCGCCAGGACGTCGAGCGCCTGGCCGAGCAGGACGCCTGGAGTCGGCCCCTGCATGGCCGCTTCGACGTCGAGGCAGGATGCTCCGCGATCGGTGAACATGAGCTGAAACAGGTGTGGCCGCGCGACGGCGAAGGCCACGTAAGCGCGTCCCACCGCCTTGAGCTGCGACTCGCCCGCGGACCGCTCGCGAGGAGGTGCCGCGACCGCCTGTTGCATCTCGGCGGACAGCGCTTCGAAGCCGACCGTGGCCACCGCGGCGAGCAGGGAGCCTTTGTCCTCGAAGTGCCGGTAGGCGGCGTTGGCCGACACGCCGACGTCCCTCGCCGCCTCGAGCAGGCTGAACCCATCGGCGGAGATGCTGCGTCCCTGGGGACTCACGGCTGACCCGGGCAGCAGCCTGCTCAGCCGCCGGATCGGCGCGGTGTATCTCGGGCTCGCGCTGTTGCTGGTTCTTGGCCGCGCTGCTCGTGGCGGAGTGCGATGTCCTGCGAGACGAGTCGCTGGCCTACGCCGCACGCCTGCGACAAGCGTGCCGGCCCGTGGCCGTCGACATCGTCCCCGGCGTCCTGCACGGCTTCCTGTCGTTGCTCGGCCTGTCTGAGGCCCAAGCTGCGCTCTCCCGCGGCTCGGAGTGGCTCGACACCGCCTTCCGAGCGCCGTGATCCGCGACACGGTTGGATCGAGGCCTCGCCTGCGCCGCCACGGGCGGCCGCCCTGAGCCGCGTTCTATCCGTATTTCCTGGTTCGAATCCGGGCTCGGGTTCCGGGCTGTCCGCGAGGGTTACTTGAAGACGCCCGACGGAGCCTCCCCATGCTTGTCTTACAGCTACTCGCCTGCCAGCCTGCCCGCATCTCGGCCTCCGATACGTATCGGGTGGCCGCGGACACCTTCAAGGACAGCGGCGACACCGCGCATGAGCCCCCCGCCGACTGCGCCGCGACGGCCTGGACCAGTGGCACGTACACGCTGGATCACGGTGGAGTCGAGCGCCAGTTCCAAGTCTACGTGCCGTCGAGCTACGATCCCACCATCCCCGCGCCGATGGTTCTGGCCTTCCACGGATGGGGCGGGGATGGCGGGGAGTTCCTTGACGACCCCACGGTGACCGGCGAGGCGGATGCGCGCGGGTACGTCCTAGTGGCGCCGGACGGGCTGGGCCCCGAAGAGCGAGGGCACCCCGCCGCCTCCTGGTCGTTCCGCGGCTCCACGACCGGCCTCGACGGCGACGGGCTCAACGCCAACGTTGTCGGAGACTCCACCGACATCTGCGACGACGCGCTCACCACGGACTACGGCTACCCGTCGTGCGACGGCCTGGCCCAGAACGGCTGCTCGTGGACGCAGTGCGAGGACGACGACGTCGACTTCGTGGTCGCGTTGGTCACCGAGGCGAGCCAGAACCTGTGCATCGACGCCGGGAGGGTGTACGCCGTCGGCGGCTCCAACGGCGGAATGTTCACCTGGGAGCTTGGCCAGAACGAGGTGAGCGCGGGGACGTTCCGCGCCCTCGCGCCGATCATCGGCCTCCCGCACCGCGGGTACCTGGCGCCTCCCGCCCAGGCGGGGGGGATACCGGTCCTGCTGATCACGGGGACGCGCGACCAGACTGTTCCGCCGGGCGAGTGGGAGGACGCCGGCTTCACCACCACCTCCGACGGGGACACCTACTACTACACGGGCGCCACCGCGATCACCCGGGTGTGGGCGGAGTCGGCGGGCTGCTCGACCGCCGCGGACGCCACGCCGGTCGAGGTCGGCGTTCCCGACCTCGATTGCCGGAGCTACTGCCGGGGAGACGCTCCCCTGCCACCCGTCCTCGACTGTCGCGCCGTGATGGGCCACACCTACGACTTCAGCTGGTCATGGCCGTTCGTGCTTGATTTTTTTGATCAGAACCGCTGACGTCAGCGGGTTGGTCACACCCGGTGCTCGCCCGAGATCGGCGGGTGAGCGCACATCTGCTTGACAGCCGCTGCCGTCAGCCCCCGAGGAGCTCCTCCTCGTCCCGCTGGATCAACTCCGGCAGCAGCGGGTGCGGAAAGCTTCGGGCGTACGTGATGGCGTAGAAGGTCTCCGCGAGTGCTGGGACCGAACAGAGCTCGTGCACGCGGCCGTCGCGGAGCTCGTCTCGCACGACGACGGAGGGGACAAGCCCGAGCGCATGGGAGTCTCGGACGAGTAGGCGGATCATCGCCATGTCGTCCACGTCCGCCACCACGTTGGGCATGACCCCGGCCCGCGCGCAGAGCGCGTCAAACTCCACGCGAAGCTCGTTGCCGGGCCCCGGGAGGATGATCGGGTGCCGGGCGAGGTCCACCGGAAACTGAAAGGCGGGTAGCGGGTTCGAAGCCACGACGCTGACCGGCTGCCGGGCGAGCCGCCGACTCTGCAGTGAGGATCCAGCGGCATGGCGGGGGCAGGCGCTCACGCTGACGGGGCCGGCCGCGGTGGACTTTGGGGAGCTCGCCGCGATCCTCTCGGCGTGTCTCCGACGACCCATCGCGTACGATCCAGCCTCGATCCTGGGCTACGCCTGGCACCTCCGACGCCGTCGGCGCCTCGAGTGGATGCAGATCCTCGTGCAGACCGTCCTGCACGTGGGGCTGCGGCGGGGCGACGCGGAGGCCGTGGACCCAACCGTCGAGCGCGTCCTCGGACGACCGGCGCGGAGCGTCGCGGAGTACGTCGAGGCGGCCTCGGCGGCCTGGCAGCCCTCGTGAGCACACGCAGCTCCGCCGGGACCTGCTCGCGCACATCCTGGGCTAGCCAAGTTGGCTCCGCGCCGCCCGCTCGGCTTCGAGCGCGGCCCACAGCCGACCTCGGCGTGCGGTTTGCTGACGGCGAAAGGTGGCCAGCGCCGCGCTCGCCTCGACCGGCGGCGAGTGGACGCGCTGCCCGAGGCGCAGGCTTCGAAGCCAGCACCCGCCAGCGTTGGTCAACGCGGCGATCGCGAGGGCCGTCGCGGCGACCGCGAGGCCCCCCCGGAGGGCGACCGCTGCCGCCCCGCAGACCAACGCGGCCTGGGCCGCCCTACGCGCGGTCCGCCGGAGGGCAAGCTCCTGCTGGTGGCTGCGCCACGTCATCTCCTTGAACGCACGGGCCTCGGCCTCGGCCGCCCGCTCGAGCGCCCGCAGCGGCCGACGCTCGGTTCGCTCACGTCGCCGCAGGTGCTTCTCGACGGCAGCCTCGATCGTCCAGTCGACCGGTGGGCGCGGCGGGTTCGTCGGTGGGGGCACGCGACCGCGGTAACCTGCCAAGACAGCGCGTTCCGGGCCAGGAGCACGGCGGGGAAGCTCGCCTTTACGAGCTCGGGCGCGCCGCTGCTCGCCGTTGCGCGGCCGCGAGGGAGCGGAGGGCGCGCGCGGGGGAGGGGTCGACGACGAGCGCGTGGGCCTCGGCGTCATCGATGCACGCGCACTCGGTCCAGTAGGCGGCCGACTGGTTCTTCACGACCTCGAGGTAGTGCTCGCCCGTCGTCGCGCGGAACAGGCTGAACGCCCACTCGGCGCGAGCGATCTCGGTGACGGCCAGCTTTTTCCCATCCACCTGCAGGAACTGGATGTACAGCTCGTAGGCATCGACCCGCGCCGCGGCAAAGTCGCCCTGGAGCGCAGCATCGAGCGCCGCGAGGATCGCTCGTCGAGTGGTGAGCGCGTCGACGCCGGGCTGGCGATCGCGGAAGCCGCGGGAGTCGTCCTGGAACATGCCGAGGTTGCATTCGAGCTGGGTGATGAGCCAACTCACGGCGCCGTTCTGTGCGCCGCGGCGGTAGCGGGCCAGCGCGTCCACCAGTCGATCGCGGTCCACCTGGTCGGGCTCGCGCTCGCCGACGAGCGCGCGGATGGCGGCTACGACGGCGACGTCGCCCTCGGTGATCGCCGGCGGGCGCGTGGTCAACGGGCCAGCCCGGGCGCTGCTCGGCTCGCGCCCTGGGTCAAAACTCGATCACCATGCCGACACGCGCGGGGGTGGAGGGGGACGTCCCCGCGTCGAGGGTGTACGGCGGGCTCGCGAGCACGCCGAAGACGCAGGCGCGCTGCACCGTGTCGAGGTCGTCGCCGGACAGCGTGGGCTCGAGCACCTGGTCGGAGACGAGGCCGTGCGTGGGCTCTACGCCCGCCGTCCACTTGAGCGCGCCCGGGCGGGAGATCCCGGTGAAGCAGTCCGCGAGGCGAGGGCTGCGGGCCGCGACCTGCAGTCGGAACGCGTCGAGCCAGGGGAGCGGCTGCGGGGCCGTGACCTCGAAGCGCGGGCGGGCGCGGCGGGCGATGCGGGCCGGGGGCGGGTCGGGCGCGACGGGGGCCGCCACGGGGGCGGGCGCCGCGGGGACCTCCACCGCGACGCCGGGGGGTGGTGGCGGCACGCAGCCGCAGCGCATGCACAACAGGAGGAGGAGGAGCAGCAGCAGCAGCCAGAGCCAGCGTCGTCTCCGTCGCTCCTGCTCTCTCGGGGAGACCTTCTTCGGGACCTTGGCGCGCCTGGCGACCGCCGCGCTGCGGGCGGCGTCCACGCGACGTTGGAGCTCCGCGCGCAGTGCTCTCCGCCGCGCGGCGAGCGCCTCGGTTTGGCCCTTCTTCACCCTCGGATGCTCCAGCCGAACACCAATTCGCCGGCGCCGCCTCGCCACTCCAGCGGCCGCAGCTCGATCGGCGTGAACACCGATGGTGCGCCCGGGTTCGGCGCGGGGAACGGCCACGGGAGCGGATCGGACGGGGCGAGCCGAATGCTCCCGGCGTACACCTGCCCCCCGGGGGCGGTCGCGCGGGCCCGGTCCCGCTCGGTCGCGCCGGGCAGCCCGCCGACGCCCTCGGCGATCGCCTGCGTGCGTGCGACGAGCGCGGCCGCGGCCCGGCCCTGGCGCGCGCCGTCGCCGGTGTCCGCCGCCAACGGCGCGAGCAGCTTGCGGATGGCCCCGAGCGTCGGCAGCTGCGCGGCGCGCACGCCCGCGTCCTCGAGCTCCAGGCGCTGCGCGAGCTGCCCGAGGAAGCGGATCGTCTCGTCCGGCGAGTCCGTGAGCCCCGCGCGGATACCCGCCGCGAAGCTGGGGACATCCCCCGCGGCGAGGGGCCGCAGCAGCGCCAACCGCCGCTCGAGCGCGCCCCGGCCAACTTGGTTCGCGATCCCGTCGTCAAACGAGCGCTTGTCCGCGTGGAACGCGGCGCTCCACATCAGGTCCTCGAGGATGAGCGCGTAGTCTTGCCGCGGGACGAGCTCCTGCAGCGTGACCAAGAGGCCCGGGGTGATCGCGAATTGGCTCGCGACGTACGAGAGCCAACGCAAGCTCAAGCTCTCGAGCTCGCCCGCCGCTGCCGACTCGTTCGCGTGCTGCCGCGCGAACGCGATGGACCGCAGCGCGTCCGGCAACTGCCCGCGTTCGAGCTGGTCCACGCCGCGCTGGAGCGCGATGACCGAGCGCTCCCGAAACCCAGCGTCGTCGTCGAGCGCGAGCAGCGATTGGCCCCGCGGCCCGTCCCAGGTCGCCCGGCGCGTCGCCGGGGAGCCGTCGAGGCTGAGGCGCCCAATCCAGGCGCCGGCCTCGGCGCCCTCGCCGTCTGCGACCAGGTGGTCCAGGATCTCGAGCCCGATGGTGTCGAAGGCTACGGGGTCCGCGTCGAACGCACGCGCCTTCGAGTACAAGAACAGCCGCCGGTCCGGGGTGAGCGCCATCCACTCGGAAGTCGGCCACGTGACGCACGCGCGGAGGACCGCGGCCGCCGCGGAGTCCGGGTCGAGCGTCGTCGTCGGAGCCTCCGCCCGCATCGCCACGATCGACGGCCGCGAGAGGCCGACCTCCTTGCCGCGCCGCGCCTCCGCCTGGGCCTCCCGCCGCGCCTCTTGGGCCGCGAGCGCCGTGAGCTCGAGGTCGATGTCGAAGAGTCGCGCGTCGATGACCGAGAGCCCTCGCACGCGCCCCTCCACCAGCGTGGTCCGCGCTTGCTCCAGCAGGAACCGCAGCAGCCGCGCGGCGACTTGGCGGTCCTTCAGCTTGGCGGTGATGGACTCCCCCGCCGCGATC
>CALQBK020000127.1 GCA_943328795.2 Bifidobacterium breve | reverse complement strand
CAATTTGGGCGCTCGCTTCGCCCGCCTTCGCCGACCCCCTGTGTGAAAAGGGAGCACCCGAAGGGTGCGCCTTTTCTCCGTGCGGGGTCGACGAAGGAAGCAGGACGAAGCAGAATAACCTAGCCCAGGAGGGGCCGCATGCGGCACATCCTGGGTTAGTTCCCCCTTGCGGCACCCCGCTCCGCGTTTACCCCCGAGGCCCCGATGCTCCCCTTGCTCGTCACCCTCCTGCTCGCCGCCTGCTCTGGCGAGGCTCCCACCCCCGCCCCGGAGGTCACGCCTCCCCCCGCCGAGCCTGTCGTCGAGGCGCCCGCCGCTGACCCCGCTGCCGCCACTGACGCCGCCGCCGACCCCACTGCAGCCGCCGACCCTGCTGCGGCCACGGACCCCGCCGCCGCCGACCCGACCGCCCTCGCGGCCACCGACCCCGCAGCCGCCGCTGACCCCGCTGCCGCCGCTGACCCCACCGCCGCCACCGATCCCGCTGCCACCGGCGCCGGTGTGCAGCCGGCCATCCCGAACGTCGTCCCCGTGGTCAAGCCCGGCACAGGCGTTGCCGTGAGCGGCACCTTCGTGTACTCGGGCAACAAGAAGGGGATGTACCGCATCGACATCATGACCGTGAAGAAGGGCGTGCCGAGCCTCGTCGACGGCGTGTTCATCGACAAGCCGGGGGCCTGGTCGACCGAGCTACCAAAGGGCCTCGGGAGCGTGGACATCGTGGCCTACGTCGACGTCGACGGCAAGGGCCCGAGCCCCACCGACCCGCTGGGCGAGCTCTCGAACGTCGACGTCTCGAAGCCGACTACCGGCGTGACGCTCACTGTCAAGGACCAGGCCCCGGCGGCGAAGTAGCGCGGGCGGCGGGCTTGACGGCGCGGGGGCTGAGGCGTAGAAATCGCGCCCGCCTCGTGGGAGTTCGATGGAGTGGATCACGTTCCTGGGCGCCGCCCTCTTCGGCGCGCTGGCCCTGCGCCTCTGGAACCGTGTCCGCCCATCGCCGGCTGGTCCGGCGCGCCCCGCCATCGACGTCGCCATCGCGGCAGCGGTGTTCGGTGCGAGCTGGGCCTACCTCGCCGCGATCCACCACCGGCTGAACCCGCACCTCGTCCCTTACGGCCAGGACAACCGCGACTACCTGCAGTGCCTCGGCGCGCTGCGGTACGCGCAACACGAGACCTGGGTGCCGTTTCGGTACCCCGTGTACCCCGGGGCGAGCGTGCTCTACGCTGTCGTGTCGGGCACGCCGCTGGTGGCGGCGGCGCTGCAGGTCTCGGTGTTCTCCTCCGCGCTGATCCCGCCGTCCGTGTACGCGCTCGGGCGCACCGCCAGCGCGCGCCCCGTGTCGCTGGCGGCCGCCCTGGTGTCCGTCCCGCTGCTGGTGGACGCGAACACGCTGGGGACGCCGACGCCGTACCCGTGGGCCGCCGCTGGCTACGCCCTGGCCGTGGCGTCCTTGGTGTTCGCGGTCCGGGACGGGGGCACGGTGCGCTACCTGGCGGCCGGGTTGGCCACCGCGACGTACATGGGCGTCACCGCCAAGGCGTTCCCGCTGCTCCTGGTCGGCGTGCCGGCGGTGCTGGCGGTCGTCGCGACCGAGGGCAAACGCGGCGTCTCGGGGGCGGCGGCGTTCATGGGTCCGCTCGTCGCGTGCTGGCTGGGGTTCGCGTGGCTCGACCTCCCGCTGCACTCGCTCGAAGCGTTGATGTTCGACGTGCACAAGCTCGGGGACCTCGTCGACCCGGCCAAGCCGTTCCCCGACGTCGGCTGGCGGCCCGAGGACCGCATCGACACGCAGGGCTACTGGGTGATCGGGCGCCTCTCGTCGTTCACCCACCTCCCGCAGGTGCTGCTCTACATGCTCGCGCCGCCGCTGAAGGCGATCAGTATGCAGGCGAGGTACGACCGCTTCGTCCCGTTCGTCGGGGCCAACTTGGGCGTCCCGGACTACCCGTGGCTCGTGTTGTTGACCTTCCTCGGCGGGTTTGGTGCGTGGACCGGCCCTTCGAAGCGGCGGAACTTCGTGGCCACCGGCCTCGCCGTCGGAGTCCCCGCCGTCCACCTGTGGGGGCTCGCGAGCGCGCAGTACACCGACCGCTTCGCGCTCCCCGTGTTGGTGACCGCACCCGCTCTGCTGTTTGCGCTGGCAGCGGCGCCGTCGCGTGGCTTGCCTCGCTCGGACCGCAGAGAAGCGCTCGCCTGGCTGCCGTTGCTGCTGGCCGTGGGCTACGCGCTCCGCTCGTCCCCCGGCGTGCTCGGCCAAGCCGCGATCGAGGAGCGGGTCGAGGGGTGGGTGAAGAAGTGGCCCGAGCCGCTGTTGGCCGTTGAGCCGATGCGGGACGCCCTCCAGCCCGGCGACGTCGTGCTCGACGTCTCGTTCGCGCACTTGGCCCCGGTGCTGTTCGACCGCACCGGGATCACCGTCCAGCGCGGGTCGGTGACGACCCGGACCCGGTCGGACGGCGAGTACTTCTGGCTGCTCGCCGGGGGCACCCCTGCCCCCCACCGCTGGATTTTGCTCGACTGCGCCGCGATCCACGATCTTGGCCCGGCGGACCAGATGCGTGACGTGAACGCCTGGTTCGCCCGGCATGACGACCGGTTTGAGCCCGTCGGCCGCTGCCTCTACCTCGACACGCTCCCCCTCGCCCCGATCGACACCGAGCCGAAAGTAGCGCACACGGGCCCCGTCATCCCTTGGTCCGGTGCGCCGGACCTACGCTAGCCGGTTACCCTGCGAAGCGAGGCTTCCCGTGCTCTTTCCGTTCGTTCTCCTGTGGCTCTCGGCCGAGGTGACGCCCGCGCAGGCAGCGGATCCGCCCGCTGCCGCCGGGCCGCTCCGGGCTGAGCCGAATTGTCCCTTCGACAAGCAGGACAGCTTCCTGGGTGTCGCGCTTCGCGCTCCCCCGGGCGCCGGGCTGCACCCTGCGAAGGCGGGCCCCTTCGGCTACTACGTGCTCGACAGCACCGCTACCTTCGAGGGCGTGCCCATCGGCGCGGACGACGTCCAGGTGTACTTCTCGCCGGCCTGGGTGTACCAGGTGAACGTCCGCATCCCGGACCCCGACCGGGCCGCCCAAGTGGGCGCCGCGCTCGACCGGCTGTGCGGGCCACCCGCGCGGGTGATCGAAGGGACCAAGATCTGGACCACGGGCCGGGTGGTCACCCAGTGGCAGACCTCACCGGCTGAGCGCGCCGGGATCTACGTCTCCGTCTACGACTGATGACCCGAACCACGGCGCTCCTGCGCCGCCTCGCTCCGCTCCTGCTGGTCTGCGTGATCGCGGGCGAAGGGGCGCTGAGCCTCGACCAGGACGCGCGGAACCACTCGTTGCCGCCGCCCACCCACCACCACCAGTTCATGGTGGTGTACCGGCTCGCCCGCACCATCGCGGGGTGGGAGCCGATGGAGAAGAGCTGCGCCCCGTGGAGCTGCAACGCGGGTTTTGAGACCCCTCCCGCCCTCGCCGCCCCCCGCTCGTGGACGGACGCGACCCGCTGGCTGTGGGACCAAGGCAACGCCTACCCGAACCACAGCCCGCTGCACGGGCTCCCCGCTGCGCTCTTCGTGATCGCGTTCCCCGGCTCGGCGGCCGTCGCGGCGCTCGGCCTCCGCCTGTGGTTCGCCCTCCTCCTCGTCGGGGTGTACCGACTCGGGACGATGGCGCGCGGCCCGCTCACGGGCCTCCTGGCGGCGACGCTCGCGGCTGGCACGCCGGGGCTGTTCGCGTACGGTCAGCTCCACGCAGACACGACCGCGATCGCCACGATCTCGACGTGGCTCGTCGTCGCGCTGCTGGCCAGCGAAGGGTTGCGTCGCAAGGGCTGGGTGCTGCTCGCCGCGTTCTTGCTCGTCGCCGGGTTCCGGTGCGCCGAGAACGTGAGCAACGCGTTGAGCGTGTGGGTGTTCGCCGGGCCCGCGGCGTGCGCCGCTGCCTGGGAGGCCGTGATCCGCCCCGGACGCGCGGGGCAGCGGCAGTGGGGCGGGCTCGCGATCCTCGGCGTACCTGCCGCCCTCCTCGCGGTGTGCGTGCTCCGAAACGCCTCCGCGATGAGCTACATCACGAGCGCAGTGAAGGATCCCGACAACAGCCGGGACTGGCTCGGCGCTGTCGCCCTCCTCCCCAGTCCGTGGCTCGCGTACGTGGAGGAGGTCCTGCGGGACGTCGTGCGGTTCCCGCTGCTCCTCCCTGTCGGGGTCGGCCTCTGGCACCTGCGCGCGGGCGGCACACGGCACCGGCTCGAGATCCTGGGCATGTTCCTCCTCCCGCTGGCCCTGCTCACCGCGAGTCTGCGCCTTGGCACCTGGTACATCGTCCCCGCGCTGCCGGGGCTCGTCGTGCCCGCGGCGTTGGGGCTCGGCGGCGTCCGCTCCCCGCGCCAGCGGGTCGCCTGGTGCACCGTCGCTGTGCTCGCCGCGTGCTGGATGCGCGCGACCATGGTGTACGAGCCCCGGGCGGTGATGAACGCGTTGGCGACAGCGTTTCCGAACTACACCACGCGCCGCATGGCCGCGATGATTGGGCCGCAGACCGTGATGTCGGGCGACGAGCTCCACGGGCGCCCAAGCGGCATGCAAGGCGCCGCCGCGCTCGCGATCGCGAGTTTGGCCCGGGGCACCCCCGGGCGCGACGGAGGCGCAACCCGCGTGCTGGTCCTCACGCCGAACCAGCACCTCGGGTTCTCGACCTGCTGGGTCCTCCGCCTCGAAGCCCCCGATGCGACCTGCGTCGCCCCGATCTCGGGCTGGCTCGAAGGCGTGCCCCCCAAGATCTGGGACCCCGACCGGTACGACCTCGTCGCGTGGATCAAGGATGACGGGATGCAGGAGCTCGACCTCGGCGCGAGCGCGCCGCTCCCCGCAGCGATCCAGCAGGGCGTCGACCAGATCGCGCCCGCCGACCGCCACGGCCCGGAGGCGCTGCTCACGCGGATTCACGAGTTTCCCTGGGAGGAGGTCGTCACCCCCCAGGGCCCGGTCTACCGCCGACTGCGCTGACCTGGGGCCGACCTGGTCCGGCTCAACCCTGCGCGGTTGGGTCCGCGCTCCGCAGCCGCTGCCACGCTGCCCGACGGACCCGCAGCGGTCCGAGCGCGTTCGCGAGCTTGCTGGACCCCTGCCCGGTCACCAGCTGCGCGGCGCTGCCGAGCAGCTGACGCGGGTTGGCCGCGAGCTGCGTGCCGTAGAATGCGCCGTACGCCGCGAAGATCAGCGCTTTCAGCCGCCGCGTGGAGAAGTGCTCGTCGTACGACGTCATCTGCCCGAGGTCCGTGAACACGAGGCCCGCCCAATACCCGTCGTCGACCTTCAAGCGCCCGGCGCGCACCAGCTCCTCGAACAGCTCGGAGCCGGGGTAGGGCGAGAACGGGAAGATGGAGACCGCCTCGACGCCGATGCGGGCCAAGCGACGCACGAACGCGATCGTCTCTCGCACCTCGGCCAACGTCTCGCCCGGGAAGCCCAGGATGACGTTGACCTTCACGTCGATGCCCACCTCCGTGGCGGCCTCGATCGACGCGCACATCCGGTCGAGCTTCACGCGCTTCTTGATCCGCTTCAGCACAGCCGGCGACCCGCTCTCGGGCGCGTAGTTCATGTTCCGGCAGCCCGAGCGAAACATCAGCTCCGCCACCTCGCGGTCGATGGCCTCGGAGCGCGTCCCAGAAGGCAGCTGCCACGTGATCTTGAGCCCGGAGTCGATCAACCTCCGGGCGAAGTCCAGGATCCAGTCCCGCTTGACGATCGCGGTGAGGTCGAAGAACGTGAAGTCGTTCACCTGGTAGCGCGCGATGTAGGCGCGCATTTCGTCCAGGAGGTCGCCGGGGTCGCGGGCGGACCACTGCGTCGTCCACATCCGCGGGGAGCTGCAGAACGTGCAGGAGAACGGGCACCCGCGGCTCGCGAGCACGGGCATCGACCGGCCCCGCACCACCCCGTAGTGGTAGTTCCCTTCGACGTAGCGCTCGAGCGGGAAGAGGTCCCACGCCGGGCGGGCGATCGCGTCCAGGTCGTCGATGCGCGGGAGCGTTCCCGGGGCCGGCGGGCCGCCCCTCGAGAGCACGGCGGCGACGGTGGCCATCGGCGCGCCCTCGTCAATGGCGCGCAAGAGCCCGACGAACGTCTGCTCCCCCTCGCCGAGCACGCAGGCGTCCACGGCGGGGCACTCGGCCAGCACCCGCTCGGCGCAGGCGGTCGCGTGCTCGCCGCCCAGCACGATCACAGCGCCAGGGTGGGCCTCCCGGATGCGACCGAGCAGCGCGCGCACGGGCAGCCACGCGGTCGAGAACATGCACGACACCCCAACCACCCGCGTGCCCGCCGGGATCCGCGCGACCAGCTCCGAGAACGGCAACCCCCGCAGCATGTAGGGCGGCTGCACGGTCCACACCGAGTGCGTGTCGAGCGCCTCGCCAACGGCGTCGATCACGTTGACGGCGAACCCCGCGGCGCGCACGGCCGCGGCGACGTACGCGAGGCCGATGGGCGGCACAGCCTCCTGGGCGATCGCGGTCACGGACACGAGGTTCGGCGGCTGGATCAGGGTGACGTGCAGCGGGCTCCGGCGGGTTCGTCACGACCATACCAACCCAGCCGGGCCGACACAACGCGCCTGCCGCATCGACTCGTGCGGGTCACCAGCCGAGGGCGTCCAGCGCCGGGATCGCGAAGGCCGCCGAGAGCGCGGGCGAGATGAACCGGCAGCGCTCGACGCCGAAGCGGTAGCGCGCGAGGCTTGGGGGGAAGCCGAAGTGCAGCCCGTAGAGGCCCAGCGAGACGCGGTAGTGCAGCTCGTCGCGAGGAACGCGCTCGCCGAGCAAACGGCGCGAGAAGGGCGCCAGGGCGCGCGTGATCCCGGGGGCGACCGCGCGCGCGAACACCGCCTCGGGCAACAGCTCGAGCCCCCGCAGCGCGAGCTGGACCGGGCGCGGGCGGGGCACCTGGAAAAGGACGCGCACCTCGCCGCCCGGCCGGCACACGCGCGCCATCCCCCCGATCGCGGGCAAGCGCTCCTGCGGCGCCAGGTAAGGCATCGCGCCGATGCACGTGACGAGGTCGAAGTCACGCACGGGCAGCTCGTCGAGCGCCCGGGCATCCGCGACAAGGAACCGCTCGGCCAGCGCGGGGTAGCGGCCGCGCGCGGTCGCGATGCAGCGCTCCCCGAGGTCCACGCCCCATGCCTCCGCGCCGAGCCCAACGAGCGCGGGGATGGACTCGCCGGTGCGACAACCGACGTCGAGCACACGCAGCCCGGCGAGCGGGCGCCCCCTGGTGAACCGGACGAACGTCTGCGCGGCGCTCTCCTCACTCGGCTGGAAGCCAGTGCTGCGGTCGAAGATCGTGCCCAACGCGGCCCCGGCTGGGGCAGCTACTTCGTCGGGGCGGTGGCGCCAGGGGTCGCCGCGGGGGCGGCGCCACCTGGAGCGGGCGCGCCGGGCGCGGGCGGAGCACCGGCGGCTGCGGGCGCGGCGCCACCCGGAGTGGGCGCGGCACCGCCAGCTGCGGATGCCGGCGCGGCCATCGGGTCAACCGGCGCGGCCATCGGGTCAACAGGCGCGGCGGACGGGTCTGCACCGGCGCCCCCGTCCCCCGGCGCGGGGCCGGGGGGCGTGCCCGTGATGGCGCCACCAACGGCCGGCGCGACCACCACGTCGGCGAGCGGCGTCTCCGCGACGGTCAAGCCGTACACGGTCGCAGTCGGCGAACCCCCACCGGGGCCGTGCCCCTCCTCGATGAACCCGACGATCATGATCGCGCCGGCGTTCTTGGGGACCTCGACCGACCACGGGCCGAGCGCAGGCAACGTGGTCTGGGCCAACATCACCGGCGGCCCGCCGGTCTGCGGCGCCGAGACGTCCAGCCGGTACGTGCCCTTGGCCTCGCCTTCGTACGTGAACGTCCCCGAGATCACAACGCCCGTCCCGGGCTCCACCTGCGCGACGGGCGCCGGGGCGGCCCCGCCACCCTCGGGCGGGGGTGCTGCGTCTACCGGAGGCGCGCCTTCCCCAGACGGTCCGGGCGCAGGCACGGGCTCCGGGCAGCCGGCGAGAAGGACAAAGGCACCCAGCATCAGGATCGTTCGCATGTGACCTCGCGCGCCTACGTAATTCGGTTGCTGCCGCACGGCCGCCTACGACATCATGCGGAGGTAGTCGATCTCTTCGAGCGCCCGGCCGGACCCCTTGACCACTGCCGACAGCGGATCGTCGGCGATGATGACGGGCAGCCCGGTGACCTGCGAGATCGCCGTGTCGAGCTCGCTCAACAACGAGCCCCCGCCCGTCATGATGATCCCGCGGTCGACGATGTCGCCCAGCAGCTCGGGCGGCGTGCGCTCGAGCGAGCCGGTGACCGCCTCGATGATCATGCGCACGGGCTCCTCGAGCGCCTCGCGCACTTCGTCCGAGTGGATCGTGACGGTACGTGGGTAGCCCCGAACGAGGTCACGCCCGCGGATGACGAGCTCCCGGAACGGGAACTCCGGCGTCGCGTTGCCGAGCAGCATCTTGATCTCCTCGGCCGTGCGCGGGCCGACGAGCAGCTCGTGGCGCCGCCGGACGTGGTTGATGATCGCCTCGTCCATGTGGTCACCGCCGACCTTGATGGACCGCGAGTAGACGATGCCCGACATCGAGATCACCGCGACCTCCGTGGTGCCCCCGCCGATGTCGACCACCATGTTGCCCGTCGGCTCGGTGATGGGCAAGTCGGCGCCGATCGCCGCCGCGAGCGGCTCCTCGATCAGGTGCACCTCGCGGGCGCCCGCCGACTCAGCCGAGTCGCGCACCGCGCGCTTCTCCACCTCAGTGGTCCCGTAGGGGATGCAGATCACCATCCGCGGGGCCACGAAGTTGCGGCGCCCGTTCACCTTCTCGATGAAGTACCGCAGCATCTCCTCGGTCAGCTGGTAGTCGGCGATGACGCCGTCCTTCAGCGGCCGGATCGCCTGGATGTCCTGGGGGCACCGGCCGAGCATCGACTTCGCCTGGTCGCCTACGGCGAGGATGTTGCGGTTGCCACGGCGATCGTGCTGGACAGCGACCAAGGACGGCTCGTTGCAGACCACACCGCGGCCCTTGACGTACACGAGGGTGTTGGCGGTGCCGAGGTCGATCGCCATGTCCTGGGAGAACAAGCCGAGCATGGAGTTGAGCATGGTGCATCCAGGAGAATCGCGGGTGGGGGACCCGGAGGAGCGAAGAGTCGGGCGGAATCTGGACGCTAACACAAAAACTATTGACGAAGCAACACCCCTGCTCGGCGACGATGGAATGTTTTCGCACCCGCCGTCCGCCGGATAAACCCGCGCATGCCTCTCCTCGACGGTCCCCTCCCCTTCGCCGCCCCGCGCCCCGGCCAACCCGCCCCCACCCTGCACATCATGGGCATCGGTGGCACCGCCATGGCCGCGCTGGCGGGCATGTTGAAGGACGCCGGGTACACCGTCACCGGCAGCGACACCGGGGTCTACCCGCCGATGTCGACCTACCTGGAGTCGCTCGGCATCGCGGTGATGATTGGGTACAACGCCGAGAACCTGTCCCCGACGCGACCGGGCGGCCCGCCGGACCTGGTGATCGTCGGCAACGTGATCCGCGCCGAGTACGCCGAGGCCCAGGCGCTGCTGGCGTCGAACCTGCTCTATTGCTCGTTTCCGCAGGTGCTTGGCGCGCTGTTCCTCGGCGAGCGGCGCTCGATCGTCTGCGCCGGCACCCACGGGAAGACCACCACCACGGCCCTGATCGCGCAGCTGCTCGACTACGCGCAGCCCGTCGGGAAGAAGCCCGGCTTCTTGATCGGCGGGCTCGCGAAGAACTTCGACCGCACGGCCCGGTTGGGCGACGGGCCGCATTTTGTGATCGAGGGCGACGAGTACGACACCGCGTTCTTCGACAAGGGCCCGAAGTTCCTGCACTACCGGCCGCGCACCGCGATCATCACGTCGGTCGAGTTCGACCACGCGGACATCTACCGGGACCTCGACCACGTGAAGGAGAGCTTCAAGAAGCTCGTCGCGATCGTGCCCCCGGCCGGCGAGGACCCGCGCGGTGGCTGCATCGTCGCCCGTTGGGACCACGAGAACGTCGTGGACGTGTGCCACGCCGCCGTCGCGGCGGCTGAGGCCGGTGAGCCCGCGCCGGAGATCCGGCGGTACGGGGTCGGCCAGCAATGGGACGGGCGCATCGACTCCGTCGACACCCAGCGGGGCGTGATGCTGTTCACGGTGCTGCGAGACGGCGCCGCGTGGGGCCAGTTCGAGAGCATCCTCGTCGGCGAGCACAACTTGTACAACCAGGTCGCGGCGGTCGCCGCGCTCGAGGCCGAGGGCCTCACCGCCGCGCAGCTCGCGCCTGCGTTCCAGAGCTTCCTCGGGGTCAAGCGCAGGCAAGAGGTCCGCGGCGAGGTGCGGCAGGTCACGGTGCTCGATGACTTTGCCCACCACCCCACGGCGGTGGACGTCACGTTGGCCGGGTTGCGCTTGCGGTTCGGAAACCGGCGGTTGTGGGCGATCTTCGAGCCGCGGAGCGCCACCTCGCGGCGCGCGGTGTTCCAGGACGCCTACGCGCACGCGTTTCGCGAGGCGGACATCGTCGTCGTCGCAGCCCCGCCGGACCAGGGCCGGATCGCGGAGGACGAGCGGTTCAACACGCCGCGCCTCGTCGAGCGGCTCCGGGACCAGGGCAAGGAGGCGTTCACGTGGGCGACGGTGGACGAGATCGTCGCGGCCGTATGCGCGAACGCGCTGCCCCACGACGTGATCGCGGTGCTCTCGAACGGCGCGTTCGGGGGCATTCACCAAAAGCTGCTGGACGGGCTCGCCCGGTGATGCTGCTCACGCTGCTCGCCTGCGCGGAAGAGCCAAACAACCTGCCCCCCGCGCTCGTGACGTCCACCTACGCGGATGGCGTGACCATCGAGATCCCGCTCGTTGGGACGGACGTCGAGGTGACGGCCTCTGACCCCGAGGGCGACCCGATCGCGTTCACCTGGAGCGTCGGCGGGATGAACTCGAGCGGCACGACGACGGAGAACACCTCGTCCACGACCAGCAGCTACGCGCTGACGGGCGAGGGCCTCGACGGGCTCACGCTCTCGTGCAGCATCTCGGACGGCGCCGAGGCGACCGAGCTGTCCTGGCCGCTGGTGTACACCGGGGAGTGACTGGCCCGCCGAGCGGTGTGCGGACCGTCAGCCCCGCGCCAACGACAGCAGGCCCTTGACCTCTGCCCGGAGCCGCAGCACCTCGTCGGCGTAAAACGCGTGGGTCGACCCGCCGGAGTTGCGGCACTGGTGCTTGCGCAGGCCGAGCGTGACCACCGCGCGAACGTACGGCCAGCGCGGGATGCCGGCCGGGAGCCACGCGCCACCCCCGCGGCGGAACGTGCTCGCGATGGCGCTCGCGTGCGCGAGCGGCAGCGTGCCTTGCTGCACCTCGTCCGCGAGCTCGCGCCGAATCGTGGCCCGCTCGTCCCAGAGCGCGAGCTGGAACACCGTGAACACCACCATGAACTCGCCGATGAACAGCGCGAAGTTCAGCGTCGAGAGCTCCGGCATCCCCGCGACGTCCGACATCGTCAGCATCCCGTTCCACAGCGCGTGCATCCCCATCGCGCAGCCGAAACCGACCGGCAAGCACACGATCTTGGCCAAGATCCCTCGGAAGCGAGCCCAGCCGAGAGCCGCGCCGACGCACGACGTCGCGCAGGCGTGCATCACGGCGGAGAAGAACGTCCGGATGATGACGGTCATCATCCACGCCCCGACATCGCCGTAGGACGCGACATCCGAGAAGTACAGGAAGTTCTCGGTCATCCCGAAGCCCAAGCCCGCTGCCGCGCCGTATACGAACCCGTCCGCGGCGTTGTCGAAGTGCCGCGAGAACATCACCGCGAACAAGATGGCGGCCTTGGACGGCTCCTCGATCACCGGCGCCACCAGCACCGCGGACCACTGGTCGGCGAACTTCGGCCCGAACAGCCACGTCAACGGCGCCATCGCGACCGATGACCCGACGAGCGCCATGAAGATCGACCCGATGACGCCCCACAGGAAGGTCAGGCCGAAGAGCCACAGGGGTTCACGATCGTTGCGGTCCAGCCACCACACGATGCCCAGGAAGGTGAGCATCGGGATCGCAGCGCAGAACACGGAGAGCAGGACGAGGAGGATGGCCACGGCCCCGGACTATCCCGGGGCCGATCAGAAACGACCCATCCCGTCGCCCCGTAAGGCAGCGCACCGGCAACGATCGGCGCAGGAGCTACGTTCGCTTCACACGTTGGAGCTACCCATGGGCCTCGTAGACCGCATCAAGCGCCGCCTCCCGATGTTCGGCCAGCCGGACACCCAGTCCCCTCCCCCCGCCCGCCCGCGGCCGACCTTCGCCCCCGACCCCGAGCGCGACGAGCCCGAGGAGGCCTCCGCGCGCGGCAACAAGCCGGTGAAGGAGTTCATCGAGCAGTACGTGAAGGACAACCAGGTCGTGCTGTTCATGAAGGGCAGCCCGAGCTCGCCCCAGTGCGGGTTCTCTGCCGCTGCCGCCGGCATCCTCGCCGGCTATGGCAAGCCGATCGCGCACGTGAACGTGCTCGCCGACCCCGACGTCCGCGAGGGCGTCAAGCAGTTCAGCTCCTGGCCCACCATCCCCCAGGTCTTCATCGGCGGCGAGTTCATCGGCGGCTCGGACATCCTGAAGGCGATGCACGAGTCGGGTGACCTCAAGCAGGTCGTCGCCGCGCTGCCCGGATAACCGGGCAGGCTCCCCGGCACCGCGATAGGGCCCGCGCGCCCCGCTACCGCGGGCCAGATCGTGAACCACGCACACCGGAGAGCCGCCATGGGCATCGAGAGCAAGTACATCTGGATGGACGGCAAGCTCGTCCCGTTTGACGATGCGAAGGTCCACGTACTGAGCCACACGCTGCACTACGGCGTCGGCGTCTTCGAGGGCATCCGCAGCTACCCCCAGCCCGACGGCTCGGGCGGCGTGTTCAAGCTCGACGAGCACCTTCGCCGGCTCATGGACTCCGCGAAGATGTGCCGTATGGACGTCCCGTACACCCAGGCCGAGCTCAAGCAGGGCTGCCTCGAGGCGCTGCGCGCGAACGGCATGGTCGACTGCTACATCCGCCCGATCATCTTCTTCGGCATGGGCAAGATGGGCCTCGGCGCCCGGGACAACCCCGTGCACTGCGCGGTCGCCGTGTGGGACTGGGGCAAGTACCTCGGCGACGAGGGCATCCGGAACGGCATCCGCGTGCAGACCAGCACGTTCACGCGCCACCACGTGAACTCGAACCTCCAGCGCGCCAAGGTCATCGGGCACTACGTGAACAGCGTGCTCGCCCGCTACGAGGCGATCGACAACGGGTTCGACGAGGCGATCATGCTCGACGGCTCCGGCCACGTGGCCGAGGGCACCGGCGAAAACCTGTTCGCTTGCCGCGACGGCGTCGTGAAGACGCCCCCCGTCGTCAACATCCTCGGCGGCATCACCCGCCGCACCGTCATCGACATCCTCAAGCACGACAACGTCCCGGTGCACGAGATGCAGTTCGGCCGGGACGCGCTGTACGTCGCTGACGAGGTGTTCTTGTCCGGCACCGCCGCCGAGATCACGCCGGTTCGCGAGGTCGATCGGCGCACGGTCGGCGTGCCCGGCCCGATCACAAAACGCGTGCAGGACGTTTACCAGCGCGGCGTCAGCGGCCTGGTGGACTGGATGCAGCCGTACATCACGACGTTCCGACCGGACTGAAGCAGCCCCGCCCCACCCCGGGCGGAT
>CALQBK020000126.1 GCA_943328795.2 Bifidobacterium breve | reverse complement strand
GCGCCCCGCTCGCGGAGGCCGCGATCTTGCTCGGGCTCACGGGGCCAGGGCTCGTGTTCTGCGACGGCCCTGCGACGGCCGACGAGCAAGCCTCGCGGCTCGTCGCCGAGGGGCGCGTGGACTCTGCGGTCGCGCTTGTCGTCGACGCCGCCGCCCCCGGCCTGGCCCGCGCGGTCGCCCGCCGCTACGTGCGCGGCTGATGCTCCCCGTTCTCCTCCACATGCACCAGCCGGACTACCGCGACCCCGACAGCGGTGAGCCGGTGCTGCCCTGGGTGCGCAAGCACGCGCTCCGCGGCTATCGCGACGTGCCCTGGGTCCTCCACCGCACGGGCGGCCGGGCCACGATCAACCTGGTGCCGTCGCTGCTGGACCAGGTCGACCACTACGCCGAGGGCGGCGTCGACCCGCTGCTGCGGCTGCTCGCCGTGCCCATCGTGGACCTCGCGCCGGCCGAGCGCGCCGTGCTGGCCGACGCCGCGTTGCTTGGAAGCCCGGGGCGGTTCGAGTGGTTCCCCGCGTTCGCGGAGCTCCGGGACGTGCCGTCCAGCACGCTCGGGGTCCAAGCGTGCCTCGACCGGGTGACCTGGGGCGAGCTCTCGTGGTTCGGCTTCTCGGCGCTCGTCGACTACCCAGAGCTGGTGGCGCTCCGCGCCCAGGGCCGCGGGTTCACGCAGGGCCAGCTCGATCGTGTGATCCAGATTGAGCGCGAGATCCTGGGGGACCTGCGCAGCCAGTACCGCCAGTTCGTGGCCGCGGGCGGGGAGATCAGCTGCTCGCCGTACTACCACCCGATCTTGCCGCTCTTGGTGAACTCAGCGCACGCCCAGCGCAACCTCCCTGGCGTCCCCGACGTCGGGTTCGCTTGGCCGGCGGACGCGGTCGAGCAGCTGCGTTCGGGGCGGTCACGCGTGGAGGCGTGGACCGGCGCTGACGTGCAGGGCTGCTGGCCCTCGGAGGGCTCCGTCAGCCCGGAGGTGGTGCGGCTCCTCGCGCAGCTTGGCTTCGGTTGGGCGGCCAGCGACGAGGAGGTGCTCCGGCGCTCGCAGCCCGGCGCTGGGCCTTCGTCACCGTGGCGCTACGAGGGGCTGCCGCTCGTGTTCCGGGACCACGCGCTCTCGGACCGCATCGGGTTCCAGTACCAGGGCTGGCGAGGGGCAGACGCTGCAGCGGACCTGCTGCGCGCGGCGGCGGGTCGGCCGGCGCTGCTGGCGTTGGACGGTGAGAACCCGTGGGAGCACTACCCCGACGCCGGCGAGGCGTTCCTCACCGCCCTGTTCCGCTCCGGGCGCACGCGCTCGGTCGGCGAGTTCGTCGCGGGCGTCGCCGCCCGACCGCTCGCGAACCTGCACACGGGCTCTTGGATCAACGCAGACTTTCGAATCTGGATCGGGCACCCCGAGGACCGGGTCGCGTGGGGGCTCCTGGCCCGGGCGCGCGCCGCCTGGGAGGCCGCGGGCTGCCCTGCGAGCGCGCGTGCGCACATCTACGCCGCGGAGGGCAGCGACTGGTTCTGGTGGTACGGCGACGAGTTCTCTACGCCGGTCGCGGGGGTGTTCGATTCGCTCTTCCGGGCGCACCTCGCCGCGGCGTGGCGCGCGATGGGGCTCCCGCCGGACCCGGAGCTCGCGCGGCCGATCAAGGCCGAGGTGGTGGACGCTGTGACCACCTGGGAGCTGGGCGTCGGCGAAGGCTGGTCCGCCTGGGAGAGCGCGACGCTGCTCTCTGTGCGCGGCGGGGCGATGGGCCGGGTCGGCGGCCCTCGTCGGGTTTGGCTGGGGGCGCGCGACGGGCGGTGGGAGGTCCGCGCCGCGGGCGCGGACGGGTGGTCCGTCGAGGGGGCGAACCGGCGGCCGTTCGTCGAGGGGCGCGCTACCGTGGAGGTCGGGGACGCGCTCGTGCTCTACGCGCCCGGCGGGGAGCAGGTCGCGCGGTGGGTGGTGGTACGGGGAGCGTCGGGATCGGCGGCCGGGGGCGCGTGATACGGCGGCTGGATGCGGATCCTCGGGCTGTCTTGCTACTACCACGACGCTGCGGTGTGCCTCGTTGAAGACGGGCGCATCGTCGCCGCGGCGACGGAGGAGTCGTTCAGCCGAAAGAAGCACGACAGCGAGTTTCCCAAGGAGGCCATGCGCTACGCGCTCGGCGAAGCGGGGCTGCCGCTGACGCGCGAGGGCCTGCGAGCGATCGACGCCGTCGTGTTCTACGACAAGCCGTTCAAGAAGTTCGACCGCTCCATCCGGAGCCACGTGGACCGCTTCCCGATGGGGCTCGGCGCGTTCGTCCGGCGGCTGCCGACGATGATCAACAAGGAGCTCCGCATCGCCAAGGTGCTCGCGGACGAGGTCGACTACCACGGCACAGTGCTGTACTCCGAGCACCACCTCTCCCACGCGGCCAGCGCGTTCTTCTGCTCCGGGTGGGAGGAGGCCAGCGTGCTGACGGTCGACGGCGTCGGCGAGTGGACCACGTCGTCGTGGGGCCACGGCCGCGGTAACGAGCTCGTGTTGACTGGGGAGACGCGGTTCCCGCACTCGCTCGGGCTGCTGTACTCGGCGTTCACCATCTACCTCGGCTTCAAGATCAACTCGGCCGAGTACAAGGTCATGGGGCTCGCCCCGTACGGGCAGCCCGTGTACGTCGACGCGATCCGCAAGATGATCGCCGTGCGGGACGATGGCAGCTTCCGGCTCGACATGCGGTACTTCGACTTCGACGCCGGCGAGCGGATGTTCACGCCGGCGTTCGAGTCGCTGATGGGCCAGCCCGCCCGGCCGTTGGAGCACGGCGAGCTCTCGCAGTTCCACAAGGACGTCGCGCGGTCGCTCCAGGTGGTGGTCGACGAGACGATGATCGCGCTCGCGACGCACGTAGTGACGGCGACCGGCTTGCCCCGCCTCTGCATGGCCGGGGGCGTTGCCCTCAACTGCGTCGCCAACGGCGAGATCCTCCGCCGCGCACCCGTGGAGGACCTTTTCGTCCAGCCCTCGGCCGGGGACGCCGGTGGTGCGATGGGGGCGGCGCTGTGGGCCTGGAACGGGCTGTTGAAGAAGCCGCGCCTGCCGCGCTTGCCCAGCGTGTACCTCGGCCCGGCCTACACGGACGAACAGGTGCAGGAGGTGCTCGACGCTGAGGGCGCGCGCTACGTCCGGCTCGAGCGCGACGCGCTGCTGCAGCGCACGGTGGACCTGCTCGTCGCGGGGAAGGTGGTCGGCTGGTTCCACGGCCGGATGGAGTGGGGTCCGCGGGCGCTCGGGCACCGCAGCATCCTGGGAGACCCACGGGACCCGGAGATGCGCGACACGATCAACCGGAAGATCAAGATGCGCGAAGGGTTTCGGCCGTTCGCCCCGGCGGTGCTGGAGGAGCGCGTCGGGGACTGGTTCCAGCTCGACAGGCCGTCGCCGTACATGCTGCTCGTCGCGCCGGTCGCGCCGGGCAAGCAGCCGCTCCCGGCGGTGACCCACGTGGACGACTCCGCGCGCATCCAGACCATCTCGCGCGAGCAAGACGCGCTGTACTACGACTTGATCGCGGGGTTCGGGCAGGCGACGGGGGTGCCCGTGCTGATCAACACCAGCATGAACGTGCGGGGCGAGCCGATGGTGTGCTCCCCCGAGGACGGGTGGCGCTGCTTCATGCGCACCGAGATGGACGTGCTGGTGATCGGCGCGTTCCTCCTCCTCAAAGAGGAGCAGCCCCGGGTCGACCTCAAGTCCGCGGCGGAGGAATTTGGGCTGGATTGAGCGCTGGTGGGCCCCGTGACGATCCACGGGGCGGGGTCGCTCGTAAGCCAGTCATGTACGCCACGGGCCGCTACCAGACTCCGCCGCCGGCGCCGGCTCGGGGCGCGGCGGTGTGGAGGTTGGCGCTACCGGCTCGGACTGGCTACCGGGCCTGGGTGACGCCTTCGTCGAGCTCCCCCCGGACCCTTTCCGCGATGACGGACGCCGACGTGGTCCGGGAGCTTGCGCTTGGGCGCGAGGCTGCGCTGGCCGAGCTCTACGACCGGTTTGGCGAGCTGCTGCTGGCCGTGGGCGTGCGGATCTTGAAGGATCCGGTGGAGGCGGAGGACCTGCTGCACGACGTGTTCGTCGAGGCATGGCGCCGTGCGGGGGACTTCGATCCGGAGCGCGGTGGGGTGCGCGCCTGGCTGGTGACGCGTACGCGGTCTCGCGCCCTCGACCGGTGCAAGTCCCCGGGTCGCTCGCGGGCCGTAGCGCTCGATGATCACCACCTCGACCGGCCGGGCACGGACGGGACCCAGGACGGCGGGGACCACGCGCGGCTGCTGCGTGCGGTCGCGACGCTCTCGCCGGAGCAGCGCGCGGTGGTCGAGTGCGCCTACTTCGACGGCCTCTCGAGCTCGGAGATCGCGGCCCACCTGCGTGTTCCCATCGGCACCGTGAAGTCGCGGATGGCGGGGGGGCTATCGAAGCTCCGCGTCGCGCTGGGGGTCGTATGAGCGCCAAGGTGCAGCCAGAGCTCGCGCTCGCCGCCGCGCGGCGCACGCCTGGGCCGGCGGGGCTGAGGGAGCGGGTGCTGGCACGCGCGACGCGGCCGGGCTGGGAGCCGTGGCGCGAGCGGGTGGCGGCCCTCTGGGACGTCGACGCCGCCGTCGTCCAGGGCGTGTTCGAGCGCGCGCAGGACGATTCCGCTTGGACGGACTCGCCGATCCCCACGGTCCGCGCGTTCCACCTCGAAGGGGGGCCGTCCGTAGCGGACGCAGACGTCGGCCTGGTGCGGATCCCAGGCGGTTTCCGCTTCCCGGAGCACACGCACACGGAGACCGAGGAGTACGTCGTGCTGCAGGGCGTGATGCGCTTCGCAGACGGGCACCGGGAGCACCCCGGAGACCGCGTGCGGAACGACGGCTCCGTGCGTCATTCGTACGTCGCGGAGGGTGACGTCATCGTCGCGCTCGTGATGCGGGGCGAGCTGGGCTGAACCCTCGCTGCGGTCACTCGACGGTGACGGGCACGCGGGAGAGGAGGTAGGTCCGGGCCGCCTTCCCGTTGCCCAAAGCGAGCCGAACCTCGGCGTAGCCGAGCCCGGGCGCGCCCTTGACCGACGGCGTGAAGCGGTGGGTGCCCGCTGCTTGGCCTCCGGAGGCGATCCGCGTATCGGCGGTGGTCCGGTACGGTGCGACGGCGTCCACCGTCCGGGCGAACGTCTGCGGCCACGGCGGGGCCAGCTCCTTGCCCGCGGCGTCCAGCAGGACGACGGTCACGACGGCGCTGTTCGCCGGGTTCCCGGTCGGCATGCTGTGCCCAGCGCCCGTGTTCTGCAGCGTGAGCGAGAGGTCGAACGCCTCGTTGCGGTGGACCGTACCCGGCATGCGGACCAGGGCTGAGAGCGCGCGGGAGGGGTCGGCCGCGTAGGTGTGCGCGGGGGCGGTGCCGTTGCTGCCGGGTACGTTCGCGCCTGTCGTTGGCGCCATGTGGCAGGACTGGCAGGTGACGCCCGCAGCGGCCCAGCCGGAGGACTTCCACTCGGTGTAGGTCGCGTAGTACGGCTGGTCGGCGCCGGGCCAGGACACCTCGTGGCAGGTCGCGCAAAACTCCGGCGTGCGGAGCTCGGCGGTGACGGCCACCGGGTGCGGGCTGTTCGTCGCCGCGTGGGTTCCGAGGACCGTGCTGGTGCCGTCGGGCAGGGTGCGGACGTGGCAGCCGGCGCAGGTGACGCCTTCGCTGCGGAGCCCGGCGTCGAACGCGGTGTTCTCCACCATCTGGGGCCGGGAGATGGCGCCGTCCACGTAGCCCGCTGCGATCGACGGGTGCTGCGCCTGGAGCGGCAGGTGGCACGACTGGCAGAGCGTGCTGTCCGCGACGCTCGCGAGCGCGGCTTGGAACACGGGGTCTGTCCACGCGGAGCTGTGCCGGGAGCCCGCCCAGGTGTCGTGCGCGGCCGCGTGGCAGGCGTTGCACCCCTGCGCGGAGAGGGAGGCCAGGCCCGGCGGGAGCGACGTGATCGCGACCGGGGGGGAGGTCGGGAAGAGCCGGGGCGCTTCGGGCGCCGAGACGGGCACAGGCGCGCCCTCCGCTGCCGGGGCCGCGGGCGGCGGCTCGTCGGGCGTCGGCGGGTTCTTCCCGCGCGCGAGCGCGATGCCGATCGCCGCGATGGCGAACGTTGAGACCAGGGCGATTCGGGCGGGCGGGCGCATCGGGGCCAGTGCTAACCGGGTAGGGGGGACGCATGCGGATCGTAGCGGCGATGAGCGGAGGCGTAGACTCCTCTGTGGCGGCAGGGCTGCTCGTGGAGCAAGGCCACGACGTGATCGGCGTGCACATGAAGCTCCACGACGCGCCAGCGTCGGCGTCGGCAGGGGACGGGAAGCACTGCTGCGGGCTCGACGACGCGCTCGATGCCCGGGCCGTCAGCGCGCGGCTGGGCATCCCGTTCTACGTGCTCGACCTGCAGGAGGCGTTCAAGCGCGCGGTGATGGACGACTTCGCGGACAAGTACCGCCGAGGGCTCACGCCCAACCCCTGTGTGCAGTGCAACGGCGTGCTCAAGTTCGACATCCTGATGGCGCGCGCGCGGACGCTCGGGGCGGAGGCGCTGGCTACGGGGCACTACGCGCGCACCGAGGGCGGGCGGCTCTACACCGCCTCGGACCTGGACAAGGACCAGTCGTACTTCCTCTACCCGATCCGGCCCGACGCGCTCGCACGCACGCGCTTCCCGCTCGGCGGGATGACCAAGCCCACGGTGCGCGGGCACGCCGAGCGGCTCGGGCTCCGCACGGCCCAGAAGCCCGAGTCCATGGAGGTCTGCTTCATCCCCGACGACGACCACGCGCGCTTCGTTGACGCCCACCGCCCGGGCGACTCCGCCGGCGACATCGTCGACGAGCGCGGCACCGTGCTCGGCCACCACGACGCCTACCACCGGTTCACGGTCGGGCAGCGGCGCGGCCTCGGCATCGCGGCGGCCGACCCGCTCTACGTGCTTCGGATTGACGCAGACCTGCGGCGCGTGGTCGTGGGCCCGGCCTCCCGGCTCGAGCACGTCGGCGTCGAGGCAGACGCCGTGCACTGGATCCGCAAGCCGTCTGAGACCGAGCTCGTCGAGGCTCGCCTCCGGCACCGGGGTGCACGCATCCCCTGCCGGCTCGTGGAGTCCGCCGACAGCGTGGAGATCCAGCTCTTGGCGCCCGCGCGCGCGGCCGCGCCGGGACAGTCGGTCGTGCTGTACTCGGGGGACGAGGTGCTCGGCGGCGCCACGATTCGTCGGGCTTGGACGGTAAACGGCGCCGCGCCGGAATACCCACCGGTATGAACCACCGCTTCAAGGACCGCGCTCTGCTCGAGCAGGCCCTCACCCATACGAGCTTCGCGTCGGAGGCCCGGGTCCCGTCAAACCAGCGGCTGGAATTCCTCGGGGACGCCGCGCTGAAGTTGCTCGTCGCCGAGCGGCTCTACAAGCGCTTTCCGGGCTGGCCGGAGGGGCACTTGTCCACGACGCTCGGGCGCCTGGTCGGCAACGCCCACTTGGCCGAGCTCGCCCGGGCCCGTGGGCTCGGCGAGGAGCTGCGCCTCGGCCGGGGCGCACGGTCGATGGCCGACGCCGACCGCGCGAACGTGCTGGCCGACGCGTTTGAGGCCGTGATCGGCGCCGTGTTCGAGGACGGCGGGTTCGACGCCGTCCAGGCCGAGTTCGGCCCGACCTTCGACGTCATCATCAACAACCTCAGCGGCCCGGCCGAAGACCCGAAGAGCCGGCTCCAGGAGCGGGAGCAGAAGGCTGGGCGCGCGGTGCCGGACTACCGCACGGTGCGCGAAGAGGGCCGGGATCACAACCGCGTGTGGGTGATGGAGCTGCACGTGGCCGGGAAGATGTTTGGGCCGGTGAGCGGGAAGAGCAAGAAGGCCGCACAGGTCGAGCTCGCCGCGATGGCGCTCGCGGGCGGCTAGTCAGAACCCGGGCAGCGTGCCGACCTCGGCGAGCGAGGCGCGGCCGAGGACGCCCTTCTGGTCGCCCTGGACGAAGATGATCTCCTCGAAGCTCGCGCGGTGGCCGTGGTCGTCCACTTCGGGGCGGATCGCGAACATCCCGTCCAGGCGGATCGGGCTGAACCGGTGCAGCTGGTTTCGGCGCAGCAGCGTAGCGAGGTGCGCGCTCTTGGGAAACCCGACCGAGGTCCACCCTTCCTTGCCGACGATGCGGTGACCGACGGTGTCGGTGCGCGAGAGCGTCATCCGGTGGTTCACGGCCCAGGCCTGGGCGAAGATCACGATCTCGCCCTGGGTCTTCCACCGCGACGCGTAGCCGCAAGAGGCGCGGACGCACTCGCGGGCGACGCCGAGCACGGCGAGCTCGGTGTCGTCGGGGGAGGCGAACGCGACGGTCGTGCCGAAGTCGCCGTAGGCGTCGCCGTCGGCCGGGCCGACGTCGATGCTCACGAGATCTCCGGGCGCGAGCTTCACCGTGGGGTCGGGACGGCTGATCCGGGGACCGGGCCCGAACGGGCGGATGCGGATCTCCGGCGCGTGGTACCACCCGCTGAACCCGTGCTCGCCGAGCCGCGTCTCCGCGAGCTCGAACACGTCCCGCGCGGTCATGCCCGCCTCCAGCCTGCGGACGATCTCCGCGGTGAGCTGAATCGCGCGCCTCTGCGCATCATCGAACGGGCGGAAGGCTTCGGGCAGGCTCACTCGGTCTCGCGTCGGCCCGGAGCGTAGCACGCGGGATAGTGGCGCGGCGGGTGCTGGCGACGGCCCCAGGAGATTCCGCCGATGTCCGGGCCCAAGCCCCCCTCCTCGTCCGCGAAGCCGTCTGTCGTTCGCTCGTTCATGCTCTGGCTCTTCGACGTTCCGCACGGCGAGCCCTACGTGATGACCACCGTCGACTTTCGCTGGGACGCCGCGCTCGCTTGGATCGATCGGCAGAACCAGGGCGCGGGCCCGCGCATCACGACGCAGCACGTGTTCACATCCGCCGTCGGGCGCCTGTTTCGTGAGTTCCCAGAGATCAACGCGCGCATCTTCGACAACGCGATCCACACGCTCCCGACCGTGGACATCGTGATGCCCGTCAACCTGCTCGGCTCGGGCGCGAACCGCGAGCTGTCCATGATCGCGCTGCGCGACGTCGACCAGCTCAATCCGCGCCAAGTCGCCGAGCAGCTCCGGCCGAAGGTCAAGGAGGAGCGCGAGGGAAAGACCGACAACCCGTTCGTCCGGGCGATGGTCAAGGTCGGCGCCGGGAGCCCTCGGGCGCTGCGCTTCGCGCTCTCGCAGGTCGCGACGCTCGCCCACGATCGGCGCGGCGCCGCGTTGCTCGCGCGCTCGCTGCCGCTCTCGACGCTGATCACCAACGTCGGCGCGGCGCTCGCGGAGACGCCTGGACTGCGGTTCCGCGCGGTCGCGTTCTCCCCGCCGTCGAAGCTCATCCACGTCGGCTCAGTGTTCGGCGTCGGGCCGCTCGAGCGGGCGCCGGTGATCGAGGGCAAAGGGGAGCACGAGAGGATCGTGATCGGCACGGTGCTGCCCGTCGGGTTCATGTTCGACCACCGCCTGGTCGACGGCGTGATGGGGGGGCGGATCCTGACGCGGCTCAACGAGCTGGTGCAAGACCCCGTCGCGACTTGGGGCGAGCGGTGCTGACGTGGACGGGGGGGGGGGCGGTCGAGCGACCGCGGGTCGTGCAGATCCGCGTCCAGCGTAGCTACCCGGGGAGGATCCGGGCGGGTGCGCCCGTCCCGACGCGCTCGATGACCACCGCCGAGGTCACGGCCAACCTTGCGTACTTCACCACGAGCGGGCCGCGGGTCGCCCCGGTCGACGGGCTGGTGCTCTCCGGGGTCGGTGTCGCCGGGCGGCAAGACCTGCCCGAGATCGTGGCCGAGGCCCGGAGCCGGGGGGTGCGGCGCGTCACCCTGCACGCCGGGGTCGAGGACCTCGAGGCCTTTCACCCGACGCTCGGCGTCGACCTGGTGACCCTCCCGCTGCAGCCCAGCGAGAGCGGGCCGGCGCTCACCGCGGGCGCGGACGCCCTGGCCGCGTGCCGAGTCGCGTCCCTCGCTGTGAGCACCAACACCGTGCTCGACGCCGCCTCGTTGCCGCTGCTGGCCGCGGTCGCCCGCATCGCGGCGGCGGGGGGCGCCGTCGGGCACACGTTCACGTTCCCGTTTCCGGTGGACGGTGGGGCCCCCAGTGAGCTGCCGCCTGCGCCCCGGGCGGTTGCTGCGCTCGCCCCCGCCGTCGCGATCTTGCGCGCCGCGGGCGTGCCATGCGCGATCAAGGGCCTACCCGCGTGCTACCTCGGGGCCCTCGCGCGGGACCTGCGTCGGAGCGGGAACCGGTGGTACGTCGACGCTGACCGGCAGCGCGAACGCGCGCTCCTCTTCTTCCCCGACGTCGTCGCGTTCCACAAGGCCGAGGTTTGCCGCTTCTGCGTGCGTAACGCGGACTGTGACGGCTTCTTCGCGACCTACCTGCGCCGGCCGGGCTTCCCGTCGCTCGAGGCGATCACCGGGACAGAGCCGACCAGCAGCTAGTGAAGCGTACGCAGCGCGGTGTTGGCGTTGAACAGCACATAGCGGTCCGTCGTCGCCTCGCGCCGCGCGACCAGCGTGTCGAGCACTGCCTTCTTCGAGTCCGCGTCGAGGCCCTGAGCTCCGATGTTCCCCAACGCCCAGATGCCCGCGAGCTGCGCGCGGTCATTCGGGCCGAACTCGCCGATGTACGCAGTCAGCGCAGGCACGGCCTCCTTGATGCACAGGCGCCCGAGGGCATCTGCAGCGGCCCGCTTCACGAGCGGGTCGGGATCCGTCTGGAGCACGTCGATCAGCGCCGGGCCGGACAGGGTCGCCTGCGTATAGGCCAGCGACTCGATCGCGTTGAGCTTCGTCTTCTGCGAGTTGTCCTTGAGGGTCTTGATCAGGGCGTCCCAGACCAGCGGGTCCTCGTAGTTCTGCGCGATGTGCGCGCCGTCTTCCCGCATGACAGGGTTTTCCGAGCCGATCGCCTTGGCGATGTCCGCCGGAGTGGGGCTGCAGCCGGTGAGCAGGACGAGAGCGATGGACAGGATCACGAGGCCTCCCCGGACGCACGCGAGGAAGCCGGGGTGTCCGGGGCCTGCTTGGTGTACTGCGTCGCGTACTTCTTGTAGTAGCCATAGCTGCCCGAGCGCGGGTCGACCTTGTTCAGGACGGCGCCGATGGGCTCGATGCCGGCGCCTTCGAACCGGATGCGGACGTCGGTGAGCATCCGGCGGGTGGTCTTTCCGGCCTCGATGACCATCACGACGCCCTTGCTGGCGCGGCTGAGCGCCACGGCGTCGGAGACTGCCAGCATCGGCGGAGCATCGACGATCACCATGTCGTAGGTGCGCGCGAGCTCGGACAACATCGAGCGGAGCCGCAGGCTCTCGACCAGGCGCCCGGGGTTGTTCGGGAGCGGACCGCTCGTCAGCACACTGAAGTTCGCGACGCCGCTGTCCTGGATGGCCTCGGCCAGGGGGACGTTACCGGCCAGTACGCTCGAGACGCCTTGCTGGTTCGTGAGGTTGGGGAACGCCTTGTGCTGGGTCGGACGGCGGAGGTCGCAGTCGACGACGATGACGCGCTTCCCGTCCGCCGCGAGGCAGATCGCGAGGTTCGTACAGAACGTGCTCTTGCCTTCACTGGGGATGCTCGACGTCACGCACAGCACGTTGATCTGCTGATCGACGCCAGCGAACGCGATGCCCGAGCGGACCGAGCGGTAACTCTCCGCCAGCGGGTCGGTGGGCGGCACCGAGTCGATGAACTTGCCGGTCTTGAGCTTGTACCGGGGGATGAACCCGAGCACGGGCAGGGCCCATGCGATCTTCACGTCCTCCTGGCTGCGGATGGAGTCGTCGACGTACTCGAGCAAGAACACGAGGGACGCGCCGGCGCAGGCGCCGACGACCATGCCGAGGATGATGAACGCAAGGAGCTTCGGAGAGTCAGCGCGCTCCGGCTGCTTCGCGGGCTCGACCAGCTTCATGTCGGAGACGGTCATCGCCTCGGCGACCGCCATCTGGTACTGCTGCTCGAGCAGCGCCTCGTACACCGCCTGGGTGGCCGAGACCGCGAGCTGGAGCTTCGCGAGCTTGCGCGCCTTCTGGGGGAGCGCCGCGCCTTCCTGCACAGTCCGCTGCAGGGTGTCGATCAGCTCGTTCTTGCGCTGGTACTGGCCGGCGAGCTGCACCTGCAGGCTCTCCATGGCCGGGTCGAGCTCGTGGGACTCGCGCTGCGAGGCCTCGATCTCCTTGAGCACCGCCTGGATCTGCTTGTCCATCGCCAAGATGTCAGGGTGGACCTCGGTCTTGTCGAGCAGCGCCTGGCTGCGGCCGAGCCGGAGGTCCGTCAGCTTGTCGCGCAGCGACTTGAGCGTGCTGTTCGCAGACGCCGATGCAGGCGACACGAGCTCGGGGCTCTCGCGAAGGTTTTGCTGACCACGCTCGTGCAGCTGGGCGCCGATGTCGCGGATCTGGGCGTCCACTTCGTTCAGCTGGCCGATCAGGGTGTTGACCCGCGCGACGGCGCCCTTGGTCTCCGAGTCGAGCTCGATGACGGACTCGTCCCGCTGGCCGTCGGCGAGGGCGGACAGGTCCTGGTCGTACTGCGCGTCGAGCTCGCCGAGCTGGCTCTTCACGAACGTCACGGCGTCGGCGGTGTCCTGCTTCGCGGACTCCACGGAGAGCTTGAGGAACACCTCGACCGCGGTGTCCGCCACGAGCGCGGACAGCTCGGCCGTGTTGGCCTCGCCTTGGATGTCGAGGATGTCGGTGCCCTGCTCCTGCTCGAGGCTCACCACGGGCAGCGAAAGGACGACGCCGTCAATCCCGGGCGAGATGATCTTCTCGGGAGTGAGGAGCTTTCCGTACATGTCGCGCAGCTGGAGGCGCCAGACGACCTCTTCCAGCACCGGCCGCATCTCGGCGAGCGCGATCTTGGTCTCCATGTCGTCGCTCGAGCCGTTCAGCGAGGACGCCATCTCGCCGAGGTCGAGGTCGCCCAAGATCGAGAGCGACGCGTCGGACGTCGTCACGCTGATCTTCGTCACCGAGACGTAGTGTTTCGGGAGCACCAGGGCGAGCACCGCAGCGCCGATGGTGAAGAACACCACGGCCTGCAGAAATACCCACTTGCGGCGCAGAAGGGCGTTCCAGATTTTCAGCAGTTCCATTTGATCTCGCCTGCATCGCGCCGGGGAAGCCGATTCGAGGGCCGACCGTATAGCCGTGACGGGTGCCCGTTGCCAAGGGCTCAGGAACATCGTTGACGAAGAGGGTGGAACCCGGCTACCTGCCGCGCACATGCGAAACGCCCCTTCCCGCGCACTGCCCTTTTCAGTGTGGTCCGCCGCTGCTCTCCTCGGCCTGCTCGCAGGTTGCACCCCTAAGAACATGCCCGAGAACGTCGCGGACGCGGGCGTTCCGCTCACCGTGCCGGCCGCCGAGAGCTACACCTTGGGCGCGGGCGACAGCATCAAGATCTCCGTGTGGCGACACGAGGACCTGACCATGGACGTGACCATCGCCCCCGATGGCACGATCACCTACCCGCTGATCGGCCGGCTCGAGCTCGCCGGGAAGACGCCCGACGCGATCGGGCAGCTCCTGCGCGAGTCGATTGCAAAATATTACGTGGATGCGCAAGTGTCGGTCAACGTCGTCGCCGTCACCAATCAAAAGGTGCTTGTCCTCGGCGAGGTTGCCAACCCGGCGGTCCTGCAGATCACCAACGAGCTCTCGATCATGGAGGCTCTCGTCCGCACTGGGGGGATCAACCAGGACTCGCACACGAGCAACATCCTGTTGATCCGCG
>CALQBK020000125.1 GCA_943328795.2 Bifidobacterium breve | reverse complement strand
CACGCCTCGGCGGGAAGCCGGTCGATGACGAGCTCGTGGAGAAGCTCACCACCCTCACCCACGGCAACCCGTTCGCGATTGGCCAATACCTCCGCGCGTTGTTGGACGGCGGGCTCGTGCGCCCCGTCGCCGGGCGCTGGGTGGCCGAGCCCGGCGCGCTCGACGGCGCCGCGCTGTCGAAGGACGTGTCCGAGCTGATGATCCGCCGCTTGGCCTCGATCTCGGCCGCCAGTGTGCGGGTCGTAGGCGTCGCCGGCCTGATCGGGCTCCGGTTCGACGCCGCCTTGCTCGCCCGCGTGCTCGGCGACGCTCCGGACGCCGTGAAGGCCGCGATCGACGAGGTGAAGCGGGCCGACCTGGTCGAGGCCGTGTCCGGCGGCGGCTACGCGTTCGTGCACGATCGCGTGCGCGCCGCAGCCGTTGCGATGGTGCCCGACGACGAGCAACGCGACGCCCACCAGGCCATCGCCGAGGCGCTGGACGCCGACGCACAGGCCACGGGGGACAACGACCAGCTCTACGCGATCGCCCGTCACTACGCGCTCGGGCACGTGGCGAAGAACCCGAAACGCGCGTGCGAGCGCAACCTCGCTGCTGGGCTCCAGGCCATCGACGAGCACGCCAACGAGGAGGCCTTCGCGCTCCTCGACCGCGCGCGCGAGCTCGCTGGGCCCGCCGGGATGCTCGACGATGTCGGGATGCAGCTCTTGGAGGGCCTCGGGCGCGCGTGCGCGATGACCGGCCGCCTGGAAGCCGCGTTCGGCCACCTGCAAGCCGCCCTCGGCCGCGCGCGGTCCGAGACCGACCGGTTCCGGCTCCAAAACTTGCTCACCCTCTCCTACGCGAGCCAGGGCCGCAACGACGACGCGCTCACCTCGCTCTACGAGGCGTTCCGCGTGCTCGGCCGGCCGTACCCGACCAGCCTGTTCATGCAGGTGGTCACGATGCTCTGGGCGGTGGCGCTCGGCAACTTCCTGAGCCTGACGGGCATCGGCTACGGCAGCGCGACGGGGGAGGAGCGCGAGCGCCGCACCACGCTGTCGCAGCTCCACTACACTGGCAGCATGATCGCGCTGTTCCAGGGCAAGCCCGTGCTGATGGGCCAGTTCATCGTGCGCGACTTCCTGAACGTGCACTACCTGGGGGCGACGCCCGACGCCGCGATCACGAACAGCGTGTACGGCGCCGTGCTCGGGCTCGCGGGGCTCACGCGCCTCGTCGAGTTCTACTGCGCGCGCGGGATCCACATGGCCGAGGAGCTCGGCGACAACGCGGCGCTGTCCGTGTGCAACGCCTACCACGCGGTCGGGACGAAGTGGGCCGGCGACCTCGTCAAGGGCAACCAGATGCTCGTCGCCGCGTTCCCCGCGCTGGACCGCTTCGTCCCCGGCTCCTGGTACCAGGCGATGATGATCACCGAGCAGGCGTACTCGTTCCTGCACGGCGGCCTCACGACTTCCGCGATCGAGCACATCCGGGCGAACACCACGCAGCTCGAGCGCACGAACAACCTGATGTTCCGCTACAACACGATGAGCGTGCTGTACGCCGAGCTGATGGTGTCGGGCGCCGTGGGCGAGGCCAGCCCGCTGTGGACGAGCCTGGAGGCGCAGTTCCAGCCGCTCTCGAAGACCGTCTACGTCGGCCTCGCGCGGTGCATCGCGTCGCTCGAGGTGCTCGCGGACAGCGAGGAAACCGGCGCGGAGGTGGACGCCCAGATCGCCCAGTTCCAGCAGCTCTTGAGCGAGGACTACTACAGCAACGCCGCCCGGGTGCTCGCGGGCTACGCGCGCATGGCCCAGTTCTACGCCGCGAAGGGCGACGAGAAGGCGGCAGCGCGCAGGAAGTTTGAGCACGAGGTGTTTGGCCTGTCGCTGCGGGCGATCGTGCCGGTGTTCCGGTGCCACGCGCTGCTGTTCCGGGCGGTGCTCGCGCGGGCGGACGGCAAGCTGCGGAAGGCCGCGCGGCTGCTCGAGGCCGCGGGGGCGCTCGCGACGCGGTGCGGGAGCCGGCGTGGTGGGTTCTACGTCGCGCTGGAGCGCGCGCGCCTCGCGCGGGACCACGGCGACGGGGTGAGCGCCTACTACGCGGGCCAGGCGCTCGAGATCGCGCAAGCCGAGCGCTGGCGCCAGAAGGCGCAGCGGGTCAGGGCGGAGTTCTCCTTGAAGGAGGAGAAGGCGACCGCGGCGGCGGCGAACCAGTCGATGGTGGCGGGCACACAGACGCAGGGCCTCACGCAAGGGCAACGCTACGCGGACGCCCTGCTGCAGGTGAGCTTGGCGTCGGGCTCCACGCTCGACCCGGACGTCCAGGCGAAGAACGCGCTGGTGGAGCTCACGAAGGTGCTTGGCGCCGAGCGCGCGCTGTTCTTCACCGTGAGCGAGACCGGAGAGCTCTCGCTGAAGGCGAGCACCGGCGTCGGCACCGAGAAGATCAGCCAGACCGTCGTTCGGAAGGTGATCGAGACGCGCCAGCCGGTCGTCCTGACCGGGAGCGAGCAGGGGGAGGCCCTCGGCTCCGAGAGCATCGTCACTTACGGGCTCCGCAGCATCATGGCCGCCCCGCTGATGGTGCGCGACCGGCTGATCGGCGTGGTCTACCTGGACAGCCGGCTCGCGAAGGGCATGTTTACGAACGACGACGTGAGCTTGCTCCAAGGCGTGTCGAACCACATCGCTATCGCCGTCGAGACGGCGCGGACGGCGCGCCTAGAGACCGAGCGGATGGCGCTGGCGCGAGACCTGGAGATCCTCGGGGTCGTCCAGACGCTGCTGCTGCCGAAGACCACGACCTTCGAGGCCCCGGGCATCCGAGGAGCGGGGTTCTACCAGGCGGCCGCGCAGTGCGGCGGCGACTGGTGGTGGCAGCACACGCGCCCGGACGGCACGACGCTCGTGGTGCTCGGCGACGTCAGCGGCCACGGCGCGGGGCCCGCGATGGTCACGAGCGCGGTGGCCGGCGCGTTCCACGTGGTGTCCGAGCTGTTCCCGGAGTCGACGCCCGCCGAGATCCTCGCGCACCTGCACCGGCGCGTGAAGAGCTTCAGCGGCTACCACATGACGATGTCGATGGCGGTGATCGACCCGAAGTCCGAGACCCTGAGCTGGTGGAACGCGGGTGGCCCCGAGATCTACTTGATCCGCGACGGCAAGCCGACCGTCCTCAACGCCGCGGGCACCACCCTCGGCACCGCGAGCGAATTCAGCACCGGCATCGCGTCGTCGTCCTTCAAGCGCAGCGACCGCCTGCTGATGTGCACCGACGGCGTCCTGGAGCTCCGCAACAACGGCCGCATGCTCGGAAACCGGCAGACGTCCAAGCTCTTCTCCTCCTTCAACGACCGCCCGGTCGCCGAGGCCTGCTCCGCTTTCGGGGCCGCCCTCAACACCATGCTCGTCGGCCAAGAGCAGGAAGACGACATCACCTTCATCATGCTCGAGGTCTCGGAATGACGCCTGCAGACGCCAACGCCGCCCCCCGCAACACGGACCCGAACCGCGTCGAGCCGCTGAAGATCGCGCTCGACCGCCGGGCGGACGAGACCCCCGACAAGCTGGCGTTCGTCTACCTGGGGGACCCGAAGGGGCCGATCACCTGCACCTACGCCGAGCTGCGCCAGCGGGCGCGCGCGATCGCCGCGCTGATGTTGCAGAACGGCCAGCCCGGCGACAGGGTGCTGCTGCTGTACCCCCCCGGCATGGACTTCATGTACGGGTTCCTCGGCTGCGCGCTGATGGGCGCCGTGGCGGTCCCCGCGCCGCCGTTGAACACGCTGAAGCCCGCGCGGAGCCTCGCCCGGCTGCGCACCATCGTGGAGAGCTCGCGGCCGCGGTTCGTGCTCACCACCGCCGAGGTGTTGGCGGCGATCCGCCCGGCCGTCGCCGAGGACGAGGCGTTCTCCCAGATGGTGTGCATCGGCACCGACGACGTGCCGCCCGTCGCGGACGACGTCGTGTTGCCCCCGCCGCCCGGGCTCGACGACATCTGCCTCATCCAGTACACGTCCGGCTCGACGGCAGACCCGAAGGGCGCGTCGCTCACCCACCGCAACGTGGTGCACAACGTCGCGTACCTCGACCAGGACTGGCAGCACGACGAGCACAGCGTCTCCGTGAACTGGCTGCCGGCGTTTCACGACCTCGGGCTCCTCTACGGCATCCTCGCGCCCGTCATCGGCGGGTTCCTGTCCGTGCAGATGTCCCCGATCCACGTCATCCAGCGGCCCCAGGTCTGGCTCCAGGCGATGTCCGATTACAAGGGCACGCACTCGGGCGGGCCCAACTTCATCTACGAGCTGGCGGCCCGCAAGCTCACGGACGCCGAGGTGGGCAAGCTCGACCTCTCCCACTGGCGCATGGCCCTCACGGCCGCGGAGCCGGTCCGCGCAGAGACGATGCAGCGCTTCATCCACCGGTTCGCCCCCGCGGGGTTCCGTCCGAGCGTGTTCTCGCCCGGCTATGGGCTCTCCGAGTGCACCTGCAAGGTCGCCGCCGTGCTCTGGTCACGCGAGGCCCGCATCCTGCACGTCGACGAGGCCCAGCTCGAGCAGCACAAGGTCGCCGTGGTCCCCGAAGCCGGCACCCCCGACGGCCGCATGGGGCGCGCGACGGTCGGCTGCGGTATCCCAGGCTTCGGCATGAACGTGGTGATCGTCGACCCCGAGACGCGTACGCCGCGCCAGGCCGACGGCGTCGGCGAGATCTGGGTGTCCGGCCCGTCCGTCGCGGTCAGCTACTACGGCAACGAGGGCGCCACGGCAGACCGGCTGCAGGCCAAGCTCGCGGCGATCCCCGACGGGTCGTCGATCGCGGGCTCCGGTGGGACCACCCTCGACACCCCTCACCTGCGCACGGGGGACCTCGGGTTCCTCTACGACGGCGAGGTGTTCGTGACCGGGCGGCTCAAGGACATGATCATCGTCCGGGGCGCGAACTACTACCCGCAGGACCTCGAGTACACCGCGCAGGACGCCTGCCCGCTGATCCGCCCCGGCTGCGTCGCGTCGTTCGCGTACGAGGAGGGCGGCGAGGAGCGCGTCGGGCTCGTCGCGGAGGTGCCCGCGTACAGCGACGAGATCATCGCGACGATCCGCAACGCGATCTCCGAGGTGCACGGCCTGCGCCTTCACCGCGTCGAGTTGGTGAAGCAGGGGACGATCCCGAAGACCACCAGCGGCAAGATCCAACGCCAGGCGACCAAGCGCGGCATGCTCACCGGCACGCTCGACTTGGTTACCTGATTCCGCCCGCCGCCCCGCCACCCAAGCCAGGTAAATACTCGTGAACTCGCTTGCCGGAAAGCTCACCCGCTCCAAACTCCGCGACCGCGTCGTGGCCATCGTCTCCGAGTGCGCGGAGATCCCGATGGATCGCATCAAGGACAACGAGTCCCTGCACCGCCACGGGGTCGACTCCCTCGCCGGCGTGAACATCGCATACGAGATCGGCTTGCTGGTCGGGCGGGATGTCCCCTCCGTCCTCGTCACCGAGCACGACACGGTCGACAAGCTCGTCGACTACGTCACCGGCACCTAAACCCCCGCTCGCCGGGCCCACCGCTGGCGGCCGCGGCCGCCGAAGGACACGACTATGGCTTTTCCTCGCATCCACGCCCGCGTCACCGCCAACGGGCAAGCGTTCACCGAGGCGTCCGCGCCTCCCCTCCCCGTCGTGAACCTCTCCGCCGGCGGCTGCATGCTCAAAGGCGTCGCCGAGCCGGGCGCCCTCCTGGACGTCGAGATCCACGTCGACGGCACCGAGCCGTTCCGCGTCGCCGGGCACGTCGTGCGCCACGAGGAGCTGCCGGACGGGTCGCCCGCGTTCGCGATCGCGTTCCAGGACGTGAGCGCAGACGTCGACACGAAGCTCACCCGCGCGGTGATCCACGGCTTCAAGGCGCTCGGCGCGCGGATCCTCGGCCAGGTGCGCGCCGATCTCGCGCGCGCGGGCGTGACCGAGGTGGGCGTCGTAGCCGCCGAGCTGCACCGCATCCGCGAGGAGCAAGCCCAGAAGCACATGTTCTCCGCCGACCTGTTCACCGAGCGCGGGAGCGACACCGTCGCGTCGATCGTGTCCGGCACGACCGGGGAGAGCCGGGAGTGCATCGTTTGGTCGCTCAACTTGTACCTCGGGCTCAACCGAAACCCTCGCGTCATCGAGAAGACGCGCGCCGCGACGCTGCGGTACGGCACCGGCTGCGGGACGTCAGCGCCATCCGGCGGCCACAACACGATGCACCGCGAGATCGAGACGCGCGTCGCGAAGATGGTCGGCATGGAGAAGGCGATCCTGTTCCCGACCGGGTACACGACCAACCTCGGCGCGCTCTCGGCGCTCGCCGGCCCCAAGGACCTGATCCTGCTCGACCGCGAGGCGCACGCCAGCATGATCGACGGCGTCAAGCTCAGCGGCAAGAAGTGGCTCGCGTTCAAGCACAACGACGTCGCCGACCTGGCTGACAAGCTCCGCAAGTACAGCCCGCACCACGAGAACGTCTTCGTGGCCGTGGAGAGCGTGTACTCGATGAGCGGGGACCTCGCGCCGCTGCAAGAGATCGCCGCGCTCAAGAAGGAATTCAAGTTCTACCTGTACGTCGACGAGGCCCACAGCTTCGGGTTCTACGGCCCCGGCGGCGGCGGCTACTCGATGCAGTGCGGCGTGACGGACCAGGTCGACTTCATGATGTCCACCTTCTCCAAGGCGACTGCCTCCGTTGGTGGCTTCTTTGCGTCCAAGGCGCAGTTTTGCACGCTGCTCCAGGCCACGGCCACGCCGTACATCTTCCAGGCCTGCCTCACGCCGCCCGACGCCGCGACCATCTTGGCGTGCCTCGACGAGATCGAGAGCGACCCGGGCCTGTTGAGCTCCTTGCACGCGAAGAACGCGGAGATGCGCCGCAAGCTCACGGCCGAGGGCTTTGACCTAGGCACGAGCCAGAGCCCCGTGATCCCGGTCTACGTGCCGGACTTGGAGAAGCTCTACAACCTGTGCGCGCGGCTCTACCTAAACGGCGTCTACTCGGTCCCGGTGGTGTTCCCGGCTGTAGGCGTGAACGAGGGCCGCATCCGGTTCATCGTCAACGCGGCGCACACCACCGAGCAGATCGACCGCACCGTGAAGGTGCTGGCCGAGAACGCGCGTGCGCTGGGCGTGCTGCGGCAGCGCACGCTGCACTAGCCGGGCCAGGGCGAACTACGGGTGGTTTACACAGCTGAGCCCGATCTGGGCGGCCGCGTTGAGCACGATCTCCGAGCACTGGTCGTACTGGCTCGTGGTGATCGGCGCGACGAACGGCCCGGCGAAGGTCGTCAAGTTCACCGCGGCGCAGAACGGCACGGACGTGTAGTAGTAGTCGGCGACGCCGGCCTCGAGGCCCTGTCCGCCGTAGTACGCGAGGTAGGTCCCGTTGCCGTAGGACGACGTAGCCGTGTAGTCGTAGCAGCCGGAGCCGGAGTTCGACCCGAACCAGCTCAACAGGTCGTGCTCCGTGAAACAGGGGCACACCGGGCAGCCGTCATCGACCACCCCGTCGCAGTCGTTGTCGACGCCGTCCTCGCAGGTCTCGCTGCTGGCGACGAGCCAATCCCCGTGGCCGGTGTGGCCGCCGACGGCGCTGGAGCTGACGTTCAGCGAGCGCCCGTTGTGACACACGTTCACCTTGGACGACCCGGCGAACGCCGAGAGCGGGAAGGCGAGAAGGACGGCGGAGACGACGAGCGTGCGGTTCAGCATGGAGTTCCTCGGGGGTGGGGTGGCCGGGCGTCGGCGAGGCCGACGTGTGAACGGGACCACAGAACGGCCGGCGCGACGGGCCGAGGCCCCCCAAGCCGCAAGAAGTCAAAGGCCGGTGCGCCCGGTCACCAGCGCGGGTCGAGCTCGACGTGCCCGATCGCGACGACGCGCCCGTCGATCGTGCAGCCGCCCGCGGCGTCGACGTCCACCCGGAGCGTCCCACCCTCCATCTCGACCTGCACCGGGCTCGTACAGAGCCCGAGCGAGGTGACCACCCGGGCGACCGCGCACGCGCTCGAGCCGCTCGCCAACGTGCGCCCCGCGCCCCGCTCCCACACCCGCGCTCGCACGTGGTGCAGGCCCAGGACCTCCACGAACTGCACGTTGGTCCGCCCCGGCACCGCGACCTCGATCCGCGCGCCTACCTCGCACCAGTCGGGCGGCACGTGCAGGACGACGCGGTGCGGGTTCCCCACGTTCACGGGCCAGGTGACCACCCCGGCGAGCGGCTCGGGCTCCCCCAGCCGCGCGATCCCCATCTCGGCCGCCACGCACTCTCCGTCCTGCTCGTACACGCGGACCCCGACGATCCCGCCGGCCGTCCCCACGCGGAACTGGTCGACCCCTGCCCAGCGCGACCACCACAGCGCGTAGATGCGGACGCCATTCCCAGACTTCTCGGCCTCGCTGCCGTCCGGGTTGAAGATCCGCACCGAGGTCTCCGCCGCGCCGGCTGCCAGCCCAGGCCCAGGCACCAGCACGCCGTCTGATCCGACGCCCGCGTGGCGGTCACACACCCGCTGCACCCACGCCGGGCTCACGACCGCGGGGTCACCCTCCCAGACCAGGTAGTCGTTGCCGAGCCCGTGGGCGCGAAAAAAGGTCGAGCGCACGCGCCCCTCTACCAGAGCGGCAGCACGTAGGCCTTGCCCGCTGCCGAGGTCGCGCCGTTGTCCCAGCCGCTCGCACCGCCGACGAAGTCGTCGTCGCCATCGCCGTCGATGTCGTACACGTTGGAGACCGTGGTGCCGAAGCCGTCGCTCGCGACCTGCCCGAGCCAGCTCCCCATCCCCTCGGTCGTGACGTCCAGCACCCCGCCAGCGGAGAGGTCCGACCCGGCCACCGCGTAGACGATGCCTTGCCCGCCCGACCCGCCGGTCGGCGCGCCCGCGAGCAGCCCGACGTGGCTGCCGTCCAAGACCCCGAGCGCGACGGACGTCCCGAGCCCGCCGTCGCCTTCGACCAGCGCGTCTGCCGACGCGACCGACAGGCTGCCGGCCAAGCTCGAAGCGAACCAAACCGCGACCGCGCCCCCGTTCGTCTCGGTCCCGTCGTAGCCCGGGACGCCGACGGCCAGGTCCTCGTGCCCGTCGCCGTCCACGTCCGCGAGGTCGACGGAGCCCTTCGTGGACCCGATCCCGTCGGACGAGGTGGACCCGGCGATCTCCGCGTCGTCGATGGTGTTCACGACGAGGATCGAGTAGGCCGTCATGCTGTCCGGGTCGACGAGCCAGCAGCCGCCGGCGGAGGTCGTGGCCCCCGCGTCGTACGCAGGCGCGCAGACGACCACGTCATCGTCGCCGTCGCCGTCGACGTCGCCCGTCGTGAGCGCCTTGCCGAACTCGTCCCCCGATGCCGTGCCACGCAGGCCGTACGTGTACTCTGTGTCGTCGTAATTGTTCGCGTAGTACCCATCATCCCGCGTGTAGAGGTACGCCTCGCCCTTGCTGGAGGAGCGCCCGTACGCGCCGATCACCACGTCCAGGTTGCCATCGGCGTCCAGATCTCCAGCGGCGAGGTCATAGCCGAAGTACTCGCTGCTGTGCGTGCCGGAGAGCTTTGACTGGTCGAGGTCGCTGACCTTCCGGTTGCCGGTCTTCCACCCCGAGTCGTAGAGGTCGAACACGTACGCGGCGCCGGCGTTGGTGCCCCCGTCGTCGTCGTTCGGCGAGCCGCCGATGAACTCGCTCTCCCCAGAGTCGTAGCCGTCCACGTCCTGCAGCTGAGCGAACGAGGAGCCGAACGCGTCCCCGGAGCTCTCGCCGTAGACGTGGAGGTACCCGGCCGTGACCGATACCGCCGCGCCCATCATCCCGTAGTCATGCCACGCGAGCGCGCCCGCGTCCGTGCCTCCGACGTCGTCTGCCGGCACGCCGAGCACGAGCTCGCTGTACCCGTCGCCATCTTCGTCCCCGAACATCGACGCGAGCCCGCTGCCAACGGCGTGGCTGCTGGACGTCCCGATGATCGTCCACGAGGCCTGGTCAGCCGCGTTCATGTCGTCGGTCGCGCCGTCACAGTCGTTGTCGCGGAGGTCGTAGGCGACCTCCGTCGCGCCCGGGTGGGTCGAAGACCGGGTGTCGTCGCAGTCCGTGTTGTCGGCGACGTAGCCCGAGGGGGCCGTGCACTGCGCGATGACGACAGCGGCGTTGCCGTACCCGTCGCCGTCGGAGTCACGGTACCAGGTGCTGCCGCCCTCGTCGACGAGCCCGTCGCAGTCATTGTCTACCGAGTCGCACACCTCGGTCGCAGCCCGGTAGATCGCCGCGTTGGTGTCGTTGCAGTCCGCAGTGCCCATCGCGGCGCCGTCGCCGTCCTGGTCGTAGTCGGACCCGCCAGAGCAGTCCGAGTCGATCCCGTCGTACCAGGTCTCAGTCCCGCCCGGGTGGGCGGTCGCGTCGGTGTCGAGGCAGTCCGTGCCGCCGAACGCCGACGACGTGTACCCGTCGCCGTCCTTGTCGTAGTCGTCGTTCCCCGCGCAGTCGGCGTCGAGCCCGTCGTACCAGGCGTCCGTCGCGCCGGGGTGCACCGCAGCGACGGTGTCGTCGCAGTCCGTGCCGCCCCACGCGTCGGACGTGTACCCGTCGCCGTCTTGGTCGTAGTCGTCGTCGCCAAGGCAGTTCGAGTCGAGCCCGTCGTACCAGGTCTCCGTCGCGCCCGGGTAGACAGTCGGGTCCAGGTCGTTGCAGTCCGTGCCGCCGTAGTCGACGCTCGCGCGGCCGTCCCCGTCCTGGTCGTAGTCCGAGGTGCCTGCGCAATCCTCGTTGATGCCGTCGTACCAAATCTCGGGCTCGCCGGGGTTGATCGCGGCGTTGGCGTCGTTGCAATCATCCCCGCCGTACGCCGAGGAGTCGTACCCATCGCCGTCGGCGTCGTAGTCCGAGCCGCCCGAGCAGTCCTTGTCCAGGCCGTCGTAAGGCACGTCCGTCGCGCCGGGGTGGATCGCCGCCGCCCCGTCGTCGCAGTCGTCGCCGCCGTACGTGTCGACGTCGTACCCGTCGCCGTCTGCGTCGTAGTCGTCGTCCCTCGCGCAGTCGGAGTCGATGCCGTCGTACCAGGTCTCGACCGCGGCCGGCGAGATGTCGGCGTTCGCATCGTCACAGTCGCCCTCGGCCTCGGAGAAGCCGTCCCCGTCCTCGTCCACCGTAGACGGGGTCTCGTCCACGAGTCCGTCGCAGTCGTCGTCGACCCCGTTGCCCTCGTCCTCGAGGTTCCCTGGGTAGGCGCCGGCGTCCTCGTCGTCGCAGTCGTCGCCGCCCCACGCGTCGCTGTCGTGGCCGTCGCCGTCTTGGTCGTAGTCCGAGCGGTTGTCGCAGTCCTCGTCGACGCCGTCGTACCACTGCTCCGGTGCGCCGGGCGAGGTGTCCACGTCGGTGTCGTCGCAGTCGTCGCCACCGTAGTCTGCTGAGTCGTAGCCATCGCCGTCCGCGTCGTAGTCCGACGTGCCTGAGCAGTCCGTGTCCACGCCGTCGTAGGGCGTGTCGTCCGCGCCGGGGTGGATGTTCGGGTCTGCGTCGTCGCAGTCCTCGCCGTCCACGTACCCGTCGCCGTCCCCGTCGGTCGAGACGACGGCGGTCAACGTCACGCTGGCCGTGGGCATGTCCGGATCGTTGCTCGCAAGGTCGAGGCTGCCCCCGTACGTCCCAGGGTCGGCCGCGACGAAGGTGACCGTGAGGATCACGAGGTCACCGGGCTCGATCGTAGCGGCAGTCGTGTCCACCGAGAAGTGCGTGTTGCCGTCGCCGACGATCGCCGAGAGATCCAGCGGCGCGTCGCCCGCGTTGCCGGCAACCACCGCCGCGCTGATCGACTCGTCGACGGCCGCGAAGCCCAGGTCCAGGTCGGTCGTGGACAAGTTCAGCCGGGGCAGCAGCTCCGGCGCGGTATCGTCGCCGGAGTCAACGCCACCGTCGTCGAATTTGACGAGCGCGGGCGAGCAGCCGAACGCGGTCAGGAGCGGGAGCAGCGAGAGTGCAATTCTGGCCATACCGACAGGGTACCGGCTACCGGCGACCCTTGGCAAGCGCCACGGTGGCGAAGTGTCCGCAACGGGAGCACGGACTACCGGTTAGGCGGTCGCATGCCTCAAGATGCGTTTCGCTGGGAAGTCGATCCGAAAGCCGTCGAGGCGTCCATCCGCGCGCTCCGTGAGCGCATCAAGGGTGCAGTCGACCAGGGCCGGTACACGAAGGTGCGTTTTCGGTACAAAGGCCGCCAGCTGTTGCCGGACCTGCCGCTCGGCGCGGTGCTCGCCGCGGAGGGGCTGTCGCTCGCGCTGCTCGGCCCGTTGCAGGTGCTGGTCGTAAACCTCGGGGTCAAGGCGTTCATCGAGGTCGAGCTCGTGCACGAGGCCAGCGAGCGCGTGCGCGAGGGCGAGGACCTTTTCGCGGCGGGCGAGGTGGACGCTGCCGAGGCCAAGTACCGAGAAGCGCTGGTGATGAAGCCGGACGACGGCGCGGCGCTCTACCGACTCGGCGTGTTGTTCCGCGTGACGGGCCGGCGTGACGAGGCGATCGCGGCGTTCGAGAAGGTGGCCGCGTACAGCGATCACCCGGACGCTGGTAAGGCCCAGGAAGCGCTGGACCGCATGGGCAAGGGCGGACGGAGCCTCTAAGTGCTTGGCTACCTGCTCAACGCGTTCAGCGGGCCCGCCGGCCTGTTCATGTACCTGCTCCTCGGGGTCGCGGCGTTCGCCATCGGCGTCACCGTGGACAGGCTCGCGCAGGTCGGGAAGTTCCGCGTGGACGGGGACGCCGCCCTGAAGCGCGCCCTCGCGAAGGAGCCGCTGGGCTCGACCCCGCTCGAGGCCGTGTTGGCCGCGGGCGCCGCGCAGCCGGACTACGACCGCGCGTGGGACGCGATGACCGCCGAGTCGATCCACGCCGAACAGCGCATCCGGCGGCGCATCCCGTACCTCTCCACCGTCGCGAGTCTGGCGACGATGATCGGGCTGTTTGGAACGGTGTACGGGCTCATCTTGGCGTTCGGCTCGATGGGTGACCTCGCGGCGGCCGAGCGCGCCGCGCACCTCTCCGAGGGCAGCTCCACCGCGATGGCGTCCACGGCGTTCGGGCTGCTCGTCGCGATCCCCGCGCTGGCGGCCCACGCGGCGCTCGAGGCCTGGGCGCGGGACCAGCTCGCAGAGATCGAGCGCGCCGCTACGAAATTCGCGCTGTCGCTGCCGAGGGCGTAGCGTGCGGCGTCGCCGGCTCTACGCGCCGACCCCCGCGGCCGAGGCCGACGTGCGACCGACGCTCTTGGGCGTCGTCACGCTGCTGTTCCTCTTGCTGTTCTTCCTGCTCGGCACGTCGTCGGGGCAGAAGCTCGCGGTGATCGGCCTCCGCAGCGCGAGCGCCGAGGGCCTCGCGCCGCTGCCGCACAGCGGGGTGCTCCGTTCGCTCCGGGTCGAGGTGGCCGGGAACGGCGACGTGATCGTGCGGAGCGACGTCCAGACGACCGACATCTCGGCGAGCGCGACCTCGACGGAGGCGCGCGCCCAGCCCGTCCCCGCGCGCGACGGCGCGGTGGACAGCGCGGCGCTCGGCGCGGTGCTCGCCGCGCTGCACGACGCAGACCCCGCGCAGCGGCGCGCCACCGTCACGCCCACCGACGACGTGCGCACGGACGCCCTCATCCGCGTGCTCGACACCGTGCGCGGGCCCGGGAACGGGTGGTTCCCCGAGGTCTCGCTGCGCGACGCGGACGTCGAGGCCGCCCCGTGAGGCGGCGCCTGTTCCGCAGCGCGGAGGCCCCCCGCGACGGGCTCGACGTCGGCGCGCTCGCCCCGATGGTGGACATGATGACGCT
>CALQBK020000124.1 GCA_943328795.2 Bifidobacterium breve | reverse complement strand
GGTCGCGGCCGACGCAGCGCGCGAGCGAGGCTCGGGTCGTCCGACCAAGCGCGACGCCCGGCTGCTCCGCGCGCTGCAGGTCTGGGATCCGGACGCGTAGCGCCCCGGGCTGATACACCAAGCCCCGCGAACCAGAGGCCCGTTGAAGATCTCCTCGCTGACGGAAGACGACGATCCGTCGAGCTCGGCGCGATCGTTCCAAGCGCTCCGACACTCGGCGCTCGCTCGCCCGGTCTACGCGCTCTCTGCCGCAGCCGCGTTGGTCCTCCCGCTCGTCGAGCCGGCGGCGCGCACGGGACCCGGGGCCGCGAGCGGGATCGTACTGCTGCTCGGCTGCGCGGCCGCGGCCTGGCTCGACCGCCGGGACCGGAGAAAGCTCGCCCCCCTCCCCTACCTCGTCGGCGCCGCCCTATGGCTCGCGTGGGCGAACCTGTCACTCCCGGGGTTTGGTGCAGCAAACGCGGCGTTCGCAGTCCTCCTCCTGGTCGCCGCCAGCGCCCCGTGGCCAACGAACGCGCGGCTCATCGGGCAATTCAGCATCGGGTTGCTCTGCGTCGGCCTGACCGCGTTGAGCGGCCAAGGCCTCGCCAGCGCGCCGTACGCCGCGCTGTGGATCGCGAGCCTGCTTGGGGTCGCCGTAGCGTTCGGGCTCTACGAGCGCGAGGTGAACCGGGTGGAGGCGCGCCTCTCGCACGACGCCACGCACGACGTGCTCACGGGGCTCGCGAACCGGCGCAAGGCCAAGGTGGTGCTGGAGACGGAGGTGGACCGTGCGATCCGCAGGGGCGAGCGGCTCGCGCTGATCGCGTGCGACATCGACCACTTCAAGCGGATCAACGACGCGCTCGGGCACAGCGCGGGCGACGACATCCTGCGCGGGGTCGCCGAGCGGCTGTTGGAGGCAACCCGCCCTTACGACTGCGTCGCGCGGGTCGGCGGCGAAGAGTTCCTGCTGATCCTCCCGGGGTGCGACCAGCCGCATGCGCTCGCGGTCGCCGAGCGGGCGCGGACGTTGATCGAAGGGCGCGCCTTCCCGGCGCGCGGGATCCTGGTGAACACGACGATGAGCTTCGGCGTCTCGACCGTCGAGAACATGGCCCGAGGCACCCCCGTCCCGGCGACCCTGCACACGGTGCTCGAAGACGCCGACGCCGCGCTCTACCGCGCCAAGGAAGGCGGCCGGAACCGGGTCGCCGTGTCGAGCCAGGTGCCCGCAGATCCCGACTTCGCTGGCGGACACGCCTAGCCGAGGATGTGCCGCAAGCGTCAGGCTCCGTCCGTCGCTTCCAGCTCCTTCGGCCCAGTGGGCAACGCACGGACGGGCAACCGGTCCATGAACGTCGTGACACAGCGCTGGATCTCGTCTCGGGAGCTGCGGAAGCTGCGCATGAACCAGGTGCCGTAGGGATCCTCGATCTCCATCACCCCACCGAAGCTCCCGAGCATCATCACTCGGCCGTTCGCCTCGGGGTGCCGCTCGTGCACCCGGGACGCGTGCCGGATCTCCATGACGAGGATGTAGTTGGCCCAAGCGATCTGCTCGGCGTCCATCGGGACGCTGCGGTGGCCGGTGATGTCTACACCGACCTCTGCCATCGCCCGGATCGACTTCGCCGCGGCGTGGTTGCCCGGGAGGGCGTTCACCCCGCACGACCGCGCCTCCACGGCCCAGCCGCGCTCCTCGGCGTAGGCGCGCGCGAAGGCCTCGCCCATCGGCGAGCGACAGATGTTCGCCGTGCACACGAACAAGAGCCGGTGGGGCTGGACAAGCCCACCTCCTTGCTCCGGCGCGTTGCCGTCATTCACCAAGAGGACCTCCTGTGTTGCCTATCGTTGAGCGCAGGCCTAACGACTGTTTGCTAACCCACCACGGTGATGCGAACTTCGACGGGCACTGCTTGCTTCAGGTCGTGGATGAAGCGCCCCCGCAGCGCCTGCCACACGACGGTGCGCTGCGTCGCCCCGATGATCACGGTGTCGCAGCCGCACGCCACCACGGCTTCGGCGACCGACCGCGCCGCGGAGTGGGACATCGCCCACAACGCCACGGGCTGGAGCCCAAGCTGAACGATCGTGCGGCAAGACGACTCGAGCACGAGCAGCCCCTCCGCCGTCGGCTGGCCCTGCTGCGGGTAGAGCAGCCCGGGCACCTCGTCGACGTAGATCACGTGGACCCGGGTGAGCCCACGGCTGCGCGCGCGGTCCACGGCTTCACGGAACACGCGGGGATCGGCGCCCCGGCTCGCGACGAGGATCCCGGCCGGGGCGGACGGCTGCCGGTCCTGCCGGGCCTGCGCGATCGTCAGGAACGGCAGGTCCCGGCCCGACGGCGACATCGGCTGCGCAAACCCCGGGATCTTCGCGAAGCCGGACGCCATGCGCCCGGACCGGACCAGGCGCCCGACGGCGAGCCCCGCGATCACGGCACCGCCGATGACCGCCGCTGTCCATGGCTCGGACACCAAGATCCCGACGCCGCCCGCAAACAGGAGCCCAGTCACCCCGACCCCGAGGAACAACAGCGGGCCCCGCACGCCCTGGCGCCAGAGCTGGACGTCCAGCGCCGCGCTGCCAAGGCCCACCGACAGCGTGAACGCCGCGCCGTACAGCAACCCGAGCGTCCGGATGTCACCGCTCGTAGCGACCAGCAACGTCGCGGCGAACAGCCCAACGACGCACATGGCGGTGATGGGCGTCTGGAAGCGCGACGAGAGCGCCACGAACGGGCTCGGCCAGGCCCGTAGCGAGACAAGCACGGCCTGGACCTGGAAGCTCGCCGTGAGCGCCGCATGGGCGGCGAAGAGGAGCAGCCCACCTCCAGCGACCGCCACCGCCGTTCCGAGCACCGGGCCGCCCGTGCGGCGTGCCAGCTCGGGCAACAGGTGCGTGTGCGCCGCCCGCAGCGCGTCGTGCGGGAGGCCGGCCGTGAACCACATCAGCAGCGGCCCCGTCGCCAGCACCGCGACGCCGAGCGCAGTGAGGGCCCGCGTGGGCGTGCTGCCCCACTCCTTCATCGCCGGCGACAACAGCGCGCACACCTCGATGCCCGAGAACGCGAGCCAGCCGAGCCCGAGCGCCGAGTGCGACCACATGCCCAGTGAGAGCGGCTCCGGCGTCGAACCGCCGTTGACCGCTACGCTCACCAAGACGAGGCCGTTCAGCCCCAGCGCCGCGAGCCCCATGACGAGGCCCACGACCACGATCCCCCGCACCCCGACGACGTTCACGACGACGATCACGACGAGCGCCGCCAGGGCGAGGGGCACCCCGAGCCCCCCGACCTGCTCCGCGGCAGCCTCCACGCTCACCGCGACGGTGAGCGACAGGTCCACGAGCAGCAGCAGGCCCGCGATCGTAGCGGTGGTCTCCCCGAACGTCTCCCGAACCTGCGACACCCCACCGCCCCCGTAGGGGTGCCGGCGGGTGAGCTCGGCCTCCTTGGCCACCAGGCCCAGGAACGCGATGGACAGCGCGCCGACGAGCCCCGCACCTCCGGACCCAGCCGCCTGCAAGAGGAGCCCGGGTACGAAGTACATCGACGAGGCTACGCTACCAAACGCGACCGCCCAGACGAGGTACCATCCGATTCGACCCGCGCCGCGGGGCATGCTAACTCCAGCGGCCAGCTTCTATTCTGCCCCCCTGGACTCGCCACTCCTCGCCATCGGTTTCTACCGGCATGAATGCTTCCCGCCCAGCGCTCCTCGCGGCCATGGACCGGCGCCTCTGGCGCGACCTCGGCTTTGCCGACCCGGAGCCGGACTTAGTACGCTTCTTGCCCATGATCGTGGTCGCTTGGGCGGACGGCGCCATCGCTGAGGGGGAGCACGAGCGGATCGCGGATCGCGCCGCGGACCTGGCGGAGCCGCTGCGCCAGTGGATCGAGCAGCGCCTGCGCGCGCCGCCCGGCCCGTACTTCCGGTACCAGGTCGCGCACCTCCTCACCTTCTTGGCCAGCGTTTGGCCGTGCGACGCCGGCGACAGCCACGGCTGGCAAGCCGAGGCCGAGACCTGGGCGGACGAGATCATCTCGGAGGCCGGCTGGCTCCGGCGGTTGTTCGGCGGCGTGTCGGCCGAGCGACGCGAGCTGAACGACCTGCGGAAGGTGCTGGCCGACGGCGAGATCCTCGCGACGGACCGCATCTGGGCCCTCGCCCGCGGCAGCCACGCCTCGCTCGCGCCGCGGCACATGGCGGTGCTGCGCGAGGAGGCCGAGCAGTGCCTCCAGGCGCTCAGCGTCACGCTCTCCGGCTCGGAGCTCTCGGATGACGGGCTCCCCGAGCAGACCGCGGTCGCCGCGCTCTCCGTGGCCCCGCGGGACCTCGACCTGGACCCGGCCCGCGTCACCGAGCTGCTCTCGCGGTACGCCCACCTCCGCGAGAACGAGCGCTGGATCGTGCTCGCCGAGGAGATCGCCCGGTCGGGCCGCCCGCTCACGCCCCGCCAGCGGCAAGAGATGAGCGCCGCGCTGGTCACGAAGCTCGGCTGCGCGTTCGAGGAGGTGAGCTTCGCGGAGCTCGCCTACTTGGAAGACGCGCTGGCGGCGGACGCCCACTGGGTGAGCTGGCTGCCTGGCCGAGTGGAAGAGCTGCACATCGACAGGGACAGGGTGACGCGCGCCCAGGTCCCCGGGACGTTCGACGTGCCGCGCGCGGACGTCGTCGCGCGGGTGGACCCAAAGCCGGTACAGGGTCCTCCGGGCCTCGGCTTCCGCGTGCTCGACATCCAGTCGAAGTCCAACGAGCACCCTGGGCACCTGCGCCTCGCGAGCCCCGTGTTCCTCCAGGAGCCGCCGAGCCGCGAGGCCGTCGACTGGGTGTCTCGGTACCTCCCCGACATCTGCGACCCGTGCTCCCAGCTGGTGCTCGACGAAGCCGCGGGCACGTGGATGGCGGAAGTCCACTCCCACTGCCCCGAGCAGCCCGGCACGGTGAGCGAGCCGCTCCCGCCGGGCCGCGCGTTGCTGATCCCGCCGTGGGTCTGGTTCCGGGTAGCCGGCGCGTTGAACGTGCGGTTCTTCGCGGGCAAGCGCAAGGCGAGCATCGCCCCCTGATCGGCACGTTACCGGGTCCGATGTGGCTGAACCCGCTCCTCCTCGCGCTCGTGGCCTGTCGACACGCGGACGTCGAGCACAGCCCGCGAGATTCGCGGCAAGCCCCAGGCGAGGACGCTCCGCTGGACAGCGTCCCGGGCACCGCCCCGGACACGAGCCCGGAACCCAGCGGAGATGGCTGCCCGTCGGTGTACGACCAGGACGTACTACCGGCGTTTGAGCTCACGATGTCGGACACCGAGTGGGCGGCTCTGCAGGCCGACTACGGGTCGGGCTCGAAGTCCTGGCACCCGGCGACGTTCACGAGCACGATCGACGGCGAGGTGGTCACCCTCACGGACGCCGCGGTGCGGCTGAGCGGCAACCCAGGATTCTCCTGGATCGGCCCGAAGATGCAGTTCGCGATCTCGTTCACGCAGTCCAACCCGGACCAGCGCTTTCACGGCCTGCGCAAGCTGAAGCTGGACGCCGCCTGGTACGACCCCACCTTCTTGCGCGACCGCTTGGCGTACGCGTACCTGCGGGATCTTGGCGTGCCGGCCCCGTGCGCGAACAACGCGACGCTCGCGGTGAACGGCGCGATGTACGGGCTGTACAAGAACGTGGAGTTCCCAGACCAGGAGTACCTCGAGCGCGTGATGGGGCGCGCGGACAGCACGGGGGTCCTCTGGAAGTACGGGACCGAGGCGACCGTCAACGAGGACGAAGCAGACCCCGCGCACATGACCGCGTTCTGGTCGAACACCGACGTCGCGTGGCAGGAGGCGCACACCGACCTCGAGAGCAACCTGCTGGAGTGGGCCGGCGAGGCGCTCGTGCCCCAGGACGATGGGTACTGGTGCTGCTCCCACAACTTCTACCTGTACGAGCACCCGTCGCGGGGCGTGCAGTTCCTGCCCTGGGACATGGACTACACCTTCGACTCAGCGCCCTACTTCGCAGATCCCGACGTGTTCTACCGGGACTCGAACAGCCAGCCGCACCTCGACGCCGTCGCAGCCGACGCGACATGGGGCCCCCGTTGGGTAGCGGCGCTGGAGAGCGCGACCGCGGCCTACGACCCCGACGTGCAGGAGACGCGGGTAAGCGACTGGTCGGCCCAGGTGCAGGAGGCCTTCGAGGCCGATCCGAACACCACCATCTCGGCCGGCGCCCACGCCGACGCCGTGGCGCGCTTGCCCGGCTGGATCCGCTCTCGCAGGGCGTTCATGGACTCCTGGACCGCGCGAAAGTCGGGCGCAGTGCGCGACGACGACGCCGACGGGTACACCACCGCAGACGACTGCGACGACGGCGACGCGAGCATCCACCCGGGTGCTGCGGAGGTGTGCGACCACCGAGACAGCGACTGCAACGGCCTGTTCGACGACGCCGCGAGCTGTGACGCCTGCGAGGAATACGCGTTCGGCTCGTCGCGGTTCCTGCTCTGCGGCCGGCCCTCCTCCCGCGTGGACGCGGAGGCGACCTGCGCGGCGGCAGGGGGGCAGCTCGGCTACCCGGTCACGACGGAGGAGTGGTACCTGGTCGTCTACTCGACCTACTGGCAAGAGCACGCGTGGTCCGGGTACTCCAGCTGGTGGGCCGACCCCGGGACGGGCGGGTGCCAAGCCCTGCTGCCGACCTCGTGGTCCGCGACGGCGGTCGCGTGCGACGCGCAACTGCCGGCGTTGTGTCGCCTCTAGTAGTCAGCGTGACCCGGGCTCTCCCATCTTCCACCGCATCTTGCGCAACATCCCGCGCAGGACGGTGACCTCCTGGCTGTCCAGCCGCGCGCGCTGCAGGATCCGGCGCACCGTGCCCTCCACCAGCACGCTCTCGTGCCCCCGCAGGTAGGTGCCGAGCTCCAACGACTGCATCCACTCCGCGACCAGGGGCTCGACCTGCTCGAGCGGGACTGGCTCAGCCGGCGCCGTTGGCCCAGGGGGCGCGCCACGCTGCTTCCCCCCGCGCTTCCCTTGCCCCGATGGCCGCGCGACGAGCCCCGCCGACCGCGCGGCGTTGAACAGCTCCGCGCCCACCAGCAGCGCCGCTTGCGCCAGGTTCAGCGACGCGTGCACGTCCGTCGGGATGTGGATCAGCGCGTGCGCGTGCACCAGCGCGTCGTTGCCAAGCCCAGCGTCCTCCGGCCCGAACAGCACCGCGACCCGCCCGCCGGCCTCGATCTCGCGCAGCGCGTCTTGCGCGAACCCCGGTGGCTCGAACGCCGGCCAGCGGTTGTGGCGGTCGCGCGCCGTCGTCGCGTACACCTTCGAGCAGTCGCCGACGGCTTCCGCTACGGTCGCGCAGTACCGCGCCGCGTCGATCACGTCGGTGGCGCCCGGCGCCATCCAGCGGGCCCGGTCCATGTCGAGAGCGCGGGGGGCGACCACCCCGAGGTCATCGATACCCATGTTCTTCATGGCGCGCGCGACCGCGCCGACGTTGCCGGACTGCAACGTCGAGACCAGCACGAACCGCACGGAGCCCAGCTGGGCGTCAACCGTCGTCGGCACGGCTACTTCCCGCCGAACAGACCCTTGAGCCAGGCGACAAAGCGCGCCCACCCGCCCGGGGCGGGCACGGCCACCGGCGCGGCCGGCGCCACGGGAGGGGCCTTCGCGTCCGGCGCCTTCGCGTCCGGGGCCTTCGCCTCGGGTGCCTTCGCCACGGGGGCGCTCACCGGGGTGACCGCGGGCTCGGGGAGAGGCTCGGGCGTCAGGGACTCAGGCTCGATCGCCTCGGGCTTGACCTCCTCGAGCGGCGCGTCGAGCGGCGAGAGGCTGCTCGGCTCCGGCGCCGCCGGCTCCGGTGCCAACGGCTCCTGCGAGCTCAGCATCGACGCGAGCCCAGACGTGGGCATCGTTAACGGCAGCGGCGGAACGACCGGGGCGGCGTCCTCGGGCTTCGCCGCGGTGGGCACCGAAGCGCCCCCGATCACCTCGACCCCGCCGGCCTTGCCGAGCTTGAGCGTGCTCTCGACCGTCTGCCCCGTGCCCTTGTCGCGGGCGGTCAGGTTGAGGATGCCCTCGGAGTCGATGTGGAACGTGACCTCGATCTGCACCTTGCCGCGCGGGGCCGGACGGATGCCCGAGAACACGAACGTGCCGAGCAGCTCGTTGTCTGCGCAGAGCTGTGCTTCGCCCTGGTAGATGCGGAGCATGATCGAGCGCTGGTTGTCCTTCGACGTCGTGAGCGTGCGCGTCTTGTAGTCGGGCAGCGGCTGGTTCTTCGGGAACAGCACGTGCATCGAACCATCGACCTTGTTGATGCCGATCGGCATCGGGAGCACGTCGAGGAGGGTGACCTCCTCCGCCGCGCTGGCGCCCGCGAGCGAGTGCGCCATGATCGACGCGCCGATACCGACCGCCTCGTCCGGGTGCACGCCCTTCGACGGGGGCCGACCCATGAAGTCGGTGACCTTGCGCTGCACGAGCGGCATGCGGGACTGGCCGCCAACGAGCAGGACTTCGTCGATCTGCGCCTTGCTGCTGCCGGCTTCCTTCAGGATGCGATCGACGTTGGCGATCGTGCGATCCACCAGGTCCATCGTGAGGTCTTCAAGGCGCTCGCGGGTGAGCTCGATGTCGATCTCGAGCGGGCCGCTGTCGCCGTTCGTGATGAACGGGATGTGGATCCGTGTGCGCATCGCGCCGGAGAGCTCGATCTTCGCGGCCTCAGCCGCATCCCGGATGCGCTGCACGGCGACGCGGTCGAACGAGAGGTCCACGCCGGTGCTCTTGAGGAAGCTCTCGAGTACCCACTGCATCACGCGGTCGTCGAAGTCGACGCCGCCCAAGAACGTGTCGCCGCCGGTCGCCACGACCTCGAAGATCCGGCCCTTGATGTCGATCACAGAGATGTCGAACGTGCCACCACCGAGGTCGTACACCGCGATGCGTTGGTTCAGGTTTCGCCCGAGGCCGTACGCGAGCGCAGCGGCCGTCGGCTCGTTGAGCACGCGCAGCACCTTCAGGCTCGCGAGCTTGCCCGCGGTGCGAACGGCCTGGCGCTGCCGGTCGTTGAAGTACGCGGGCACGGTGATGACGGCCTGGTCGACCTCACCCCCGAGGGCATCCTCCGCGACCTCCTTGATCTTGCGCAAGATCGCGGCGGAGATCTGCTCGAGCGTGAACACCTGGTCACGCACCTTGATGAGGACCTCGGAGCTCTCGCCTTCGACCAGCTCGTACGTGAATACCTGGCGGATCTTCTCAATCGTCTTCGAGTGGAAATTCCGGCCGATGAGCCGCTTGGCCGCAGCCACCGTGTTGGTCGGGTTCAGCTGCGCCTGGCGCTTCGCGTCCTGGCCCACGAGGCGCTCGCCCTTGTCGTTGATCGCGAACACGGACGGGATGGTGGAGGCACCACCCTTGTAGGTGATCACCCGCGGCTTGCCGTTCTCAACGATGGCAGCACAGGAGTTCGTGGTTCCGAGGTCGATACCGATGGCTTTGCCCATGGGTCCTTTTTCCACCGCCATGAGGCGGGGCGAGCGGTTCCGCCGGCAGGCGGATTGCGCCGTGAAGTAGCACGCTGGGGGCGTTCCAGTCAACGTAGCCGTCAAGAGAGCCGCGGATTCTCGGAGCTTTCCCGCCGCACCCGGCGGCCCCTCGGCTACTCGTACTCGACCATCACCTTGCCGTCCGTCCGGTCGGTGCTCTTCTCCAGCGCCTCGATCGCGCGGCTGAACGGCATCCGCGTGGTGATCATCGGCTCGACGTTCAGCACCCCCCGTTCCATCATCCGGAGGATGTTCGGGAAGCAGCCCCCGCCGACGTGGCCCCGGGCGCCCGCGATCCGCGCGGCCTGGGTGACCAACACGTCCAGGAGCACCGGCGCCCGCTGCCCCGTGCGCCCGAGGTACACCATCTTGCCGCCCGGCGCGAACGCGCGCTCGATCTGCGGCATCGTCTGAAGCGCCGCCCCCGCGGCCTCCACCAGCATGTCCGCGCCCCACCCGCCGGTGAGGTCCCGGATCACCTCGCTCGGGTCGCACGACCGCGGGTCCAGCGCGACGTCCGCCCCCATCGCGCTCGCGACCGCGACGCGCTCCGGCATCGTGTCGAACGCACAGATCGTCGCCGCACCGCTCGCCCGCCCAAGCGCGATGGCGCCGAGCCCGATCGGCCCGCAGCCGAACACGGCCAGGTGCGACCCCGGGAGGGTGCCCCCCGCGGAGATGAACATCCCGTTGTACGAGCACGCGATCGGCTCCACCAGCGCCCCCACCTCGCACCCGCGCTGCGCGGACCCGTACTTCTCGGCGAGCCCGTTGATCTTCCAGAGGAACCGCTCCTTCGACGCGATCAGCGGCGCGTACGCCCCCGGCGCCGAGAACCCGACCATCTCCAGGTGTGGGCACTGGTTCGGACGGCCGATTCGGCACGCCTCGCACACCCCACAGTTCAGCATGCCCTCGGCAGCGACGAGATCGCCGACCTGGAGGAACCGTACATCGGGGCCGACCTCGACCACCTCGCCGGTGTACTCGTGCCCGCAGATGCACGGCATCCGGACCGGGCCGGAGAACAGGATGTAGCCGTCACGGTCGCTCTCGTAGCAGTGCGTGTCCGAGCCACAGACGCCGCAGGCCCGGATCCGCAACAGGACCTCGTCCCGGGCCGGCTGCGGGTCAGGCACCGTCTCCCACTGGAACACCGGCTTCCGGTAGACCTGGGAGGCCATGCCGGCCTTGCCGCTCCGCAGCTCGCGCTCGGAGACCGTGTACCCAGGGCGAGGGCTCCACTCGGCGTTCATCACCACTGCCTTCATCTCGACCTCCGGGCGAACCCTAACCCAAGGCACCTGCGGCGTTCGTTCAGTTGACCCCACCCGCGGGGAGCCCAACGCCGAGTAGCCCAGCGGACGACGTGAGGCTGGACGGATCCAGGACGAACAACACCGAGCCGTCCGGGGCGAGCGTCGACCCGGTGACCTGCGGCAACCGGCTGATCGGGAACGGCGGGGGGCTCACCAGCGCCTCGACGGTGCCGACGACGCGGTCTACCTGCAACGGCCGCCCGTCCCGGAGGTGCGGCTTGCCGCGCGCCGCCCCGGCGTCCAGCGCCCCGGAGGGAACCGCGAACGTGTGGCCGCCAAGCTGGATCAACGTCAGCTCGCGGAACTCGACCTTCGCCGGGAGGTCGAGCCGAAACCGGGTCCCGCGACCGCGGAGCGTGGTGACCGTCAACTTGCCGCCTTGCGCCTCCACAGTCGCGCGTACAGCCCCGAGCCCCTGCCCGCGCCCCGCGTGGAGGCCGACGATGGGCGCCGTGGACACGCCCGGCCGGAGCGCGAGCTCAACGGGGTCGCCGCGGTCCACCCCGGCGGCGAGGCGCAGGGCCTCCCCGTCGAACCCCCTGCCGTCGTCGGTGAAGATGATGCTGATGGACGTGCCATTTCGCTCGGCGGTGAGCTGCAACAGCGCGATCGCCGCCTTCCCCGCGGCCGCGCGCTCTGCCGGCAGCTCGATGCCGTGGATGATCGCGTTGGTCAGCAGGTGCACGAGCGCGCCCTGCAGCGCGGAGAGCAGCACCGGGTCGATCAGCGTGCCCTCGCCGCGCACGTCGAGCCGGACCTCCTTGCCGTAGAGCGAGGCGACCGATCGGACCTGGCGACGCAGCGGCGGGATCACCGAGTCGAACGTGACCTGCCGCAGCTCGGCCAGCGCAGCGTAGAGCCGGCGCGCGGCCGAGTGTACGCGCTCGACCTCGGCGCTCACCCGGTCGTCCTCGGGCAAGAACGAGCGCAGCCGCGTTGACGCCGAGAGCACCTCGGTCAGCGCGTCCGACGCGCTCGCGCCGCGGGGCCGCTCGGTGCCGTCCGGCTCTTCCTCCACCGTCGGGAGCAGCAGCGTGAACGCGGTGGTGCCCGAGGTGCGCAAGAACGCCCGGGCGCGCTGCTCGAGCGCCACGGCGGGCGACGGCTCCTCGCCGATCACCACCTGGTCAATCTGGCGCGCGATCTGCTCAATCCCGTCTCGCGCCAACTGCAGCGCAGGCGCATCTCCCGCGACGCGCTGCTGCCGGACAGCCTCGAAGACGTCCTCGAGCACGTGCGCGAGCAGCGTCATCCCAGCGAACCCCATCGTCGCGCTCATGCCCTTGAACGTGTGGAAAACGCGCATCAGCGTCTGTACGTCGCCCTCTTGCAGCGGGCGCGCGAGGACTGCTTCGGCCTGGGAGACCAGTCGACGAGCCTCGTCGACGAACAGTGCACGGTACCGGCTGTTATCCACACGCCAATGGTACCTCTTTTTCGAACGCGGTGCGTTTTTCCGGGCAACTCACCCGGCGAGGGCGCGAGGGGCCGTCGGTGACCCTCTCGGTGCTCCTCGTACACTCGTTTTGGCACCCCCGGGGCGGCGACACCACGTCGCTCGGCCACCAACGGGCGGCCCTAGTGGCGCGTGGGCACCGCGTCGTGCCGTTCGGCTTGCGGCACCCAGACAACCTCGCCGAGCCGGGCGACGAGCGCTGGCCGAGCTGGATTGACCCGGCCGCCCCGTTCTCGTTCGCCCGCCTGTGGTCCCCGGGCGCCGCCCGGGCGCTCTCGCGGTTGCTGGCCGACCACGCGGCGCGCGGCACCCCGTTTGACGTCGCGCACGTCCACCACCTGCACCGTCACCTCACCCCCGCGATTTTGCCGGTGCTCCGGGCGCACGGCGTGCCTGTCGTCTGGACGCTGCACGACTACGAGCTCACCTGCACGACGGCGCACCACTACCGGGACGGCCGACCGTGCTTCGCATGCGACGGGGAGCCGCTCCTGGCCCCTGCCCTCCGGCACCGGTGCACACGGACCCCGCCCGGGAGGGCGCTCACCCCGGCGGCTGCGGTCGCTGGCGCCGGCGCGCTCGTCGCGGAGAAGCTGTTGCACCGGCTCGCCCGCGCCGAGGGGCAGGTGGACGCGTTCGTAGCGCCGAGCGCGTACCTGGCAGAGCGCGTGCGCCCCGTGCTCCGCGGCGCCCGAATCGTCCACATCCCCAACCCGCTGCCCGTGGCGTCGCTCGACGCTGGCCCGCGGGCTGGCGTGCTCTTCGCCGGGCGACTGGTCGAAGAGAAGGGCGTGCTCGACGTGCTCGCGATCGCGCGGCTGCTCACCGACGTGCCGTTCACCGTGCTCGGGGACGGCCCGCTGCGGGGCGCCGTGAAGTCCGCCGGGCTCGCGAACGTGAGCGCGCCGGGCGCCGTGACCGGGGCAGAGCTCGCCGCCGCGCTTCGCCGAGCAGCCGTCGTGCTCGTGCCATCGCGGTGGCCCGAGAACGACCCCTACGCGGTCACCGAGGCCCAAGCCGCCGGCGCCGTCGTCGTCGCGTCCGCCATCGGCGGCATCCCCGGGCAAGTGCGGAGCGGGGAGGACGGCGTGCTCTGCTCACCGGCTTCGCCCCCCGAGTGGGCGTCGGCCATCCGCACCGTGCTCGCTGCCCCCGACGAGGCGGCGAGGATCGGTGTCCGCGGGCACGAACGGGTGCGCTGGGAGCGCGATCCCGTTCGCACCGCGATAGCGCTGGAGAGGCTGTACCTCTCGGTGCGGTCACCAGCCCGGAGTCTCGATTGAAGGCCCTCTTCTACGTCCCGCCGCCGGAATACAACCGCCGGAAGATGCCGATTGACCGGCTGTACGGCTGCAATTTCGGCTACGACTACAAGCCGCCGATGCACCTTTTGCAGCTGGCCACGTTCGTGCGCGACCGCGCAGGCTGGGACGTGCGCTTCTTGGACTGTCCGGCCGAGGGGTTGAACGCGCGCGCTTTCGAAGAGGCCGCCGCGGCAGAGCGCTGGGACGTCTCCGTCTCCTGGTCCACCTACCTC
>CALQBK020000123.1 GCA_943328795.2 Bifidobacterium breve | reverse complement strand
GTGGCCTCCGACCCGTCGGGTGACTGCGACGACGCCGATGCGGCGCGGAACCCCGGCGAGCCTGAGATCGTCGGCGACGGGATCGACCAAGACTGCGACGGCGACGAGGTCTGCTACGTCGACGCAGACGGCGACACCTACCGCCCGGACGAGACCTCCACCATCGCCTCTGCCGATCCGGACTGCGACGACGCAGGCGAGGCCCACTCCACCTCGCTGACCGGAGACTGCGACGACGCGGACGCCGCCTACAACCCGGCGGCGCTCGAAGAGGACTGCGCGGATCCGAACGACTACAACTGCGACGGGTCGACGGGCTACGCGGACGCGGACGCGGACTCCTTCGCCGCGTGCGAGGACTGCAACGATGCCGACGCGACGGTGAACCCCGACGGCACCGAGCTGCCGGGCGACGGCTTGGACAGCAACTGCGACGGGTTCGAGACCTGCTACGTCGATGCCGACGATGACGGCTACCGCCCGGACGACAGCACCGTCGACGGTGTTGGCCTCGCTTGCGACCAGGCCGGGGAGGCCGTGAGCACGGACCCCGACGGCGATTGCAACGACGCGGACGCCACTGTGAACCCCGGCGCAACGGAGCTCGCCGGGGACGAGGTCGACCAGGACTGCAACGGGACCGAGGTCTGCTACGTGGACGGCGACGGCGACGGCTACCGGCCGGACGAGACGAGCACGGTCGACTCCACCGACCTGGACTGCAACGACAGCGGGGAGGTCAACGACGAGGCGCTCGTCGGGGACTGCGACGATGCCGATCCCGCCTACCACATGGGCGCGGACGAGTCCGACTGCGAGGATCCGAACGACTACAACTGCGACGGCTCCGTCGGCTACGACGACCTCGACCAGGACGGCTTCGCGGCTTGCCAAGAGTGTGATGACGGCGCTGCCGACGTGAACCCCGACGCCGTCGAGGTCTGCAACGGGATCGACGACAACTGCGACAACGTGGTGGACGACGACGCCGTCGACCAGACGACCTGGTACGCGGACGCCGATGGCGACGGGTACACCGACCCCGACGTCGAGACCGACGCGTGCGAGCCCCCCGACTTCTACGCCGCGGCGAGCGCAGAGGACGACTGCGATGACACCAACGCGACGGTGCACCCGGGCGCGGAGGAGATCGCGGACGACGGCATCGACCAGGACTGCTCGGAAGACACCGGCGGCACGGGCGACGACACCGGCGGCAGCATCCAGGGCGGCGGTGGCGCAGGCTGCGCGACGGTGGACGGCCGCACAGCGGGCTGGGCGCTCGGGCTGGTCGGGATGATGGCCCTCCGGCGGCGTCGGTCCGCGTAAAGCCGCGGGAGCGCCCGGCGCAGCGTTAAACACACGCCCATGTCCAACCCCGACGTGTTCTTCGACGCTGCCACGCAGGCCCTCGCGGCAGCGCAAGCGTCGAACCGCGAGCGCTGGGCGGGCGCACGCGCGCTGTTGGCGAGCGCCGACGTCGCGTGGTGCACCGGCATCGGCAAGAGCGGCCTCGTCGCCCGCAAGCTCGCCGGCACGCTGGGCTCGCTCGGGCGCCGGGCCGTCTTCCTGCACCCTGTCGAGGCGTTGCACGGCGACAGCGGCTCCGTGCGCCCGAACGACGTGCTGGTGACGGTCTCCCAGAGCGGTCACACCGCGGAGGTGCTTCGCCTGGTCGGCACGCTCCAGGTCCCGACGCTCGCGCTCACCCGCCCCGGCTCCCCGCTCGCGAAGCTCGCCACGGCCGTGCTGGACACCGACGTCCCGTTCGAGGCGGGCGGCGCGCTCCCCGCTACGGCGTTCACCGTCGCGACCACGATCGCAGACGCGTTGGCGTTCTCGCTCGGCGGCACGATCCAGCACCCCGGCGGCTACATCGGCGCGATGGCACGCCCCGTCCGGGACTTCATGATCGCCGCCCCGCTGGTGCCGCGGGACACCCCGGTCGTGGACCTGATCGCCCGGCTCGGCGCCGGCGCCGTGCTGTTGGAAGGTGGCGGGATCTTCACCGACGGCGATCTCCGCCGCGCGGTCGGGCGCTCCCCGGACGCGCTCGCCCGCCCTGTCTCGGAGCTGTGCACCCCCTCCCCCGTCACCGTCCTCGCGAGCGATCCCGCGCGGGTGGCGCTCGAGCGGATGGAGCGCCGGGACTCCCAGATCTCGGTGCTGCCCGTGGTGGAGGACGGCGCGTACGTCGGCCTCGTCCGCCTCCACGACCTCGTGCGCGCGGGCTTCGGCTTGTAAACGCGAGGGCGTCGGGCGACCCGCGGTGCTACATGACCCGGGCCCATGAACTACGGCTTCGTCATCGACACCCGCTCGTGTATCGGCTGCCACGCCTGCTCGACGGCCTGCAAGAGCGAGAACGAGGTCCCGCTCGGCGTGAACCGCACCTGGGTGAAGTACACTGAGACGGGGCGCTTCCCCGACACGCGCCGCGCGTTCCAGGTCACGCGCTGCAACCACTGCGCCAACCCGCCGTGCGTGCGCATCTGCCCCGTCACCGCGATGTACCAACGCAAGGACGGCATCGTGGAGTTCGACTCCTCGGTGTGCATCGGCTGCAAGGGCTGCTTGCAGGCGTGCCCGTACGACGCGATCTACATCGACCCGGACAGCGGGACGGCGGCCAAGTGCCACTTCTGCGGACACCGCGTCGAGAACGGCCTGGAGCCCGCCTGCGTCGTCGTGTGCCCCACGCACTCGATCATCGCCGGCGACATGGACGATCCAAGCACGGAGATCAGCCGCGTGCTCGCGCGCAACGACACCACCGTCCGGAAGCCCGAGCAAGGCACGTCGCCAAAGCTGTTCTACATCAACGGCACGGACGTCGCGATGCACCCCACCGCGCTCCCCCGCGAGCCGGACGGTCTCATGTTCACGGACGTGCTGGACGCCCACGGCCACAACCCCTCGCCCGGCTACGCGGACGCCACGTTCTACGAGGTGCGGCTCAAGCTCGGCGACGGGCACGACCACGCGCCCGCGGGGCGTTCGGCGTCCGGGGCCGAGATCCGCGAGCCCGGGGAGCAAGGCGTCCCCGGCGGCGGCCCGATCCAGATCCAACCCGGGACCATGGCCGGACACATGGTGTCCCAAGTCTCCAACACCGTGTTTCACAAGGTGCCTTGGCACTGGCAAGTGCCGGCGTACACCGTGACCAAGTCGATCGGCACCGGCGCGTTCTTGTTCCTCGCCGCAGGAGCGTTGACCGGCGCGTTCGCTGTCCCCGCTGGCGCGGCCATCGGCGCGGGCTTGATTGGGATCGTCGCCATTTTGGTCACGACGGGGCTGCTGATCGGCGACCTGGAGCGCCCGGAGCGCTTCTTGCGTATCCTGACGCGCCCGCAGTGGAAGAGCTGGCTCACCCGCGGCGCGTTCTTGCTCATCGGCTTCTCCAACGTCGCGGCCGCGTGGTGGCTCGCCGAGATCGCCGCAGCCCTGGGTTGGGTGCCAGACTTGGGTGCGGTCCGCCTCGTGTTGGCCGCGCTCACGGCGCCGCTCGGCGTTGGCGCCGCGATTTACACGGCGTTCTTGTTCGCGCAGTGCGAGGGTCGCGACCTCTGGCAGAGCCCGCTGCTGCCGTTTCACCTGCTCGTGCACGCGGTGGTGATGGGCGCGGCGGCGATGGGCCTGGTCACCGTGTTCGTTGATGCGCCGGCGCTGGCGGCGGCGGCGCACGCTACCCTCGCGGCCAGCCTCGTGGTGGACCTGTTCGTCACGCTGACCGGGGAATTTGGGATCGCGCACGCGAGCGAGTCTGCGGCGAAGGCGGCACGCTCGATCTCGCACGGCAAGTACGCGCGGCAGTTCTGGGGCGGCGCGATGGCCCTGGGCCACGTCGTCCCGCTCGTGTTGCTCGGGTTGGCGGCGGCGGTCCCGGGCGTCGCTGCGCCGCTGGTGGCGGTCGCCGGCGTGCTGGCCGGGATTGGGCTCTACTTCTACGAGCACGCGTTCGTGATGGCGCCGCAGGAGATTCCCAACTCATGAACGAGTCCGCGCTCGAGCGCTTCTTGGCCTCGATGCTCAAGCTGGAGCGCCCCGTGCGCCCGGCGGCCTCGGCACCCACCAACGTCGCGGGCGAGGCGATGCCCGCCTACGCGATCGACGGCGGCGCGCCGGTGCCGCTCACCGAGGTGCACCACCCGGACGGCCGGCTCTCCCGGTATCCCCCGCCCGAGCACTGGGCCGACTGGGTGGAGTACGACGGCGCGCGCTGGCCAGAGAAGGTCCCGCGGCGCTACACGCTGGTCCCCACGATCTGCTTCAATTGCGAGAGCGCGTGCGGGCTCCTGGCCTACGTCGACAAGACGACGTTCGAGGTTCGGAAGTTCGAGGGCAACCCGGCGCACCCGGGCAGCCGGGGCCGCAACTGTGCGAAAGGTCCGGCTACGCACAACCAGACCTACGACCCAGAGCGCATCCTCTACCCGCTCAAGCGCGTCGGCGAGCGCGGAGAAGGGAAATGGAAGCGCGTGAGCTGGGACGACGCGCTGTCGGACATCTCGTCGCGCATGCGCGAGAGCCGAAGCGTGCGTAAGACTGGGATCATGTACCATGTTGGCCGGCCCGGGGAGGACCACTACACCAACCGGATCATCACCAGCTGGGGCGTAGACGGACACAACTCGCACACCAACATCTGCTCGGCCGCCTCGCGCGCGGGCTACGCGTTGTGGTCGGGCGCGGACCGCCCGAGCCCGGACCACGCCAACGCCCGCACGGTGCTGCTGATCTCGTCCCACCTCGAGACCGGCCACTACTTCAACCCCCACGCGCAGCGCATCATCGAAGCCAAGATGAACGGCGCGAAGATCATCACGCTGGATCCGCGGCTGTCCAACACGGCGGCGAAGAGCGACTGTTGGCTGCCAACCTGGCCCGGCAGCGAGTCCACGTTGTTGCTGGCCATCGCGAACCACCTGCTCACCACCGGCAAGTGGGACCGAGAGTTCGTGCGGCGCTGGGTGAATTGGAAGACGTTCCTGTCGGACGGGGCCACCGTGATCCGGGCCTCGGGGCTCCCGGACGCGCGCAAGGCGGAGATCCTCGCGACCATGCCCGGAGGCGACGACGCCGAGCTCACGTTCGAGCGCTTCGAGGTCGCGCTGAAGGCGCTGTACGCGGGTTTCACGTTCGAGTTGGCTGCAGCGGAGAGCCAAGTCCCGGTCGACCGCATCCGCGAGGCCGCGAAGTACGTCGCGCAAGCCGGGAACCGGCTCGCAGCCCACGTTTGGCGCTCTGCCAGCATGGGCAACCGCGGCGGTTGGCAAGTCGCCCGGTGCCTGTTCTTCCTCAACGTGCTGACGGGCAGCGTCGGGACCGAGGGCGGCACGTCGCTCAATACGTGGAACAAGTTCGTCCCGAAGGCGTACAAGAGCCCCCCGCCGTTCGACGCGTGGAACGAGCTCCACCTGCCGCACGAGTACCCCCTCGCGTTCTACGAGATGTCGTTCTTGCTCCCGCACTTCCTCGACGAGGGGCGCGGGGACATCGACGTGTACTTCACCCGCGTCTACAACCCGATGTGGATCAACCCCGACGGGTTCATGTGGATGCAGGCGCTCCGCGACCCCGCGAAGATCAAGTGCCACGTGGCGCTGACGCCTACGTGGAACGAGAGCGCGTGGTTCGCCGACTACGTGCTGCCGATGGGGCACGCGGGCGAGCGCCACGACTTGATGAGCCAGGAGACGCACTCGGGCATGTGGGTTGGGTTCCGCCAGCCCGTGCGGCGCGTCGCGATGGAGCGTGCGGGCAAGAAGGTAGAGCGGACGTGGGAGTCCAACCCCGGCGAGGTGTGGGAGGAGTCCGAGTTCTGGGTGGACCTCACCTGGAAGATGGACCCGGACGGCGCGCTCGGGATCCGGCAGTGGGTGGAGTCCATCCGCGAGCCCGGCAAGCCCGTCTCGCAAGACGAGTACTGGGCCTGGATGTTCGAGAACTCGGTGCCCGGGCTGCCAGCGGCTGCCAAGGCCGAGGGGCTCACCCCGCTCGCGTACATGCGCAAGTACGGCTGCTTCGAGCTGAAGGAGACCAACTACCTGCCCTACGAGCACGTGGTGGCCGGCGAGCACGCGAGCGTTGGGCCCGAGGGCCTCGTGAGCGACGCGTCCGGCGCGCGCGTCGGCGTGTTGGTGGACGGCGTGGTCCGGGCTGGGTTTGGCACGCCCTCCGGGAAGCTCGAGTTCTTCAGCCCCACGCTGCGGGACTGGGGCTGGCCCGAGCTTGAGCACACCGTGCCCTGGACGTTGGATAGCCACGTTCACCCCCGGGAGATCGACCGCGCCAAGGGCCAGATGATCCTGCTGCCCAACTTTCGGCTGCCGCACTTGATCCACACGCGATCGGCGAACGCAAAGTGGCTGTACGAGATCGGGCACAACAACCCGGTGTGGATCCACCCCGAGGACGCTACGCGGCTGGGCGTTCACACCGGCGAGCTCTTGCGCGTCGAGACGGAGATCGGCTGGTTCATCGACCGCGCGTGGGTGACCGAAGGCATCAAGCCCGGCATGATCGCGATGAGCCACCACTTGGGGCGCTGGCGCCTGCAGGAGGACGCCGGCGGCAACAAGGGGACCACCGCGCTCGCCAGCTTGGACGAAGACGGCAAGGGCGGCCACACGCTGCACATGCTCAAGGGCGCGCAGGCGTGGAAAGGGCCGGACCCCGACACCGAGCGCATCTGGTGGAAGGACGTGGGCGTCCACCAGAACCTCACGCACGCGGTACAGCCCGACCCGGTGAGCGGCGCGCACTGCTGGCTGCAGAAGGCGTTGTCGGTGCGGAAGGCAGTGGCGGGAGAGCGGCACGGGGACGTGTTCGTGGACACGATCAAGAGCCGGGAGCTGTACCGGCGGTGGCTCGCGCTCTCGCGCTCGGCCGTCGACCACAGCCCCAACGGGGAGCGGCGGCCGCACTGGCTGAACCGGCCGCTCAAGCCCGCCCGCAACGCCTACAAGCTGCCTGAAAAGCCGTTCGGGCGGGGATAGTGCCCGCCCGCGCGCTGGCCAGGAGCCGCGCCTACGGCTTGCTGGGGGACCTGTTCCTCGAGGGGCTGACTGTCTCCACGCTGGTCGCGTGGCGCCAGGTGCGCGGGGGCGTGCTGCTGGACGCGGCGGCCTCGGTCGACCTGGAGGACGCCGCCGAAGCCCACGCGAGGCTGCTGCTGATCGGGGTGCCCGCCTACGAGGGCGCGTTCCTCGCGGCGGACGGGCTGTTGGGCGGGGACGTCGCGGCCGCGGTGCGCCGTGACCGCGCGTTGGCCGGCCTCGGGGACCCGCCGGGCCACGAGCCGGACCACCTGGGGGCCGAGCTTGGTTGGCTGGCGTTCTTGTGCGGGGCCGAGGCCGACGCTCGCCGCGACGGGGTAGCCGCCGAGCGGATCGAGCGGATCATCGCGCTCCAACGCAGCGCGCTCGACGCACACCTGCTGCGTTGGGTGCCCCAGTGGTCGACTCACCTGCGCGGGTTGCCAACACGCGGCGAGGCCGATGGCGTGTACGTCCGCGGCGCGGAGTTGGCGCTCGCCGTGCTCACCGATCACCGCGAGTCCCTCGGGGGTTCGGCCCCCGGTTGGTCGCTCCCGGCCCCGGCGCCCGTGCTCGAGGACCCGCGCGCGGGCTTGCGCGCCATCGCCGAGCACCTGTGCGTGCCGTGCCAGTGCGGCGGTTACCTCGCGCGCGACACCATCGCGGCCGCGGGGCGCGCGCTCGACTTGCCGATGACCTTCGGCGCCCGGGCAGACCTAGTGGAGGGGCTCTTCTGCGCGGCCGCGCAATACAGCCGCGTGCCCGACGTGTGCACCGCGCTCGACGCGCTCCTCGCGGGCTGGATCGACGCCTGGACGTCGCCGTATTCAGCGCCCTGGGTCGACCGCGCTGCGCACACCCGGGCGTTGTTGGCCCGGGTCGCTGCGGCTGCGCGGGAGCTGCCACCGTAGGCCCCGAGGCGCCGCGAGCGGCCCGTCCTCGCGCCCGGCTGGCCGGACTACCGGCCGTGGTCGACGTAGCAGAACGCGTGGCTCGTCTGGCTGCTGTCGCACCAGAGCGCATACAGGTCGGTGTCGTTGGCGCTCAGGCCCTGGAAGTGGCCCACCCAGCGGTACGTGTCGTAGTCGTCGAACCCCTTCTTGAACGTGTCGTCCGACACGGTGTACTCGGTCCACGTCGCGCCGCCGTCGATGCTGGACGAGCCGTACAGCCGCCAATCGCCCTCGCGGTCGTCGAACCACGTGGTGTGGATGCCCCCGGCCCCGTCGACCGCCATCCACGGCTCCATCTGCTGGGCGCCGTCATCGTCCTGGTTCAGCACCAAGCCGGACAGGGTCTCCCCGTCCTTGAAGGTGTAGAACACCGTGTCCGCCACGTCGCTGTTCCCCGACTCCGAGAGCGCCGTCAGGACCGCGAACGAGCCGTCTGGCAGGAGCTCGGTGACCGGAGAGTAGAAGCCGTCGAACCCAGCGGACCCGGCCCGGAGGGGCATCGGCACGTCCTTCCGGTGGAACGCCCAGGCTGGGAGCGGCCACGCGGTGATCCCGGCCTCTTGGCGCTCCACCCACTCCTGGTGCGCCTCACCCTCCTCCGCGGGGTCCTCCGCCATCGCGGTCGCGGCCTGTTCCGCGTCGACCAACGCGGAGTCCACCACGTAGTCGACCCACTCGCCGTCCTCCTTCGTCGACAGCGTGACCTCGAGGTTCCCGTTGTGCAGGTTGTAGTTGGCGCGCGAAGCCCACCCCTGCCCGTTCGCGTCGATCACGGGCACGCCGTTCAGGAAGCTGCCCTGGGTGATCGTGTCGATGTCCGTGAAGCCCGCGCAGCCGCCGGTGGTCTCCGAGTAGTCCTGGTACATCCAGTTCCCGTCGAACCGGTCCCACGACATGATCGCGCGACCGCTGTCGTCGGCGTCCATCCACTGCCGGTCGACGAAGTCGCCGTTCTCGGTGAGCTTGACAGGGTCGGACCAGGAGGCGCCGCTGTCCGTCGAGTCAAGGCAGACCACGGCGCTCTTGGACGCGCTGTAGTTCTCGACGAGCAGGTAGGTGAAGTACACGTAGTCGCCGCCGGCGATGAACACCGGGTCGTTCTGGTACGGGTAGGCATCGCCGTCGAAGCTCTCGATCTCGCTCCACGTCGCGCCGCCGTCCGTCGATCGGCTCCACTTCACGAGCAGGTCGTAGCCACTCAGGTCCATCCACGACGCCAAGAGCGTCCCGTCGTCCAGCACGATCAGGCTGGGCTCCGCCTGGCTGTCCGAGGCGTCCGGCGCGACTGCACCGTCCTCTCCGTACCCGCTGATGTCGAGCGGGGTGATTGGCGCAGGGCCCCCGGAGTCATCCTCCTCGGCATCTTTGTGCCGGCAGCCGACGAGGGAACCAACGAGGGAGAGCGCGAGCAGGAGAGCGGAGCGGTGCATCGGGATCCTTAGAGCCGGCGCACTCTACCCGGGAACCTGCAACACAGTTGCATGTGAATCGTCAAAACTCCAAACGGCGTACGGGCTCAGCGTGGCGTCGCCGCCACCTCGTCCTGCCAGGCCCGAACACGCCGCTGCAGCACGGGCAGCGTGACCGATCCCCCGCCCAGCACCGCGTCGTGGAACGCCGGCAGCGAAAAGCGCGTCCCCAGCTTCGTCTCAGACTCGACGCGCAGCGCGCGAATCGCCATCTGCCCGGTCTTGTACGCGAGCGCTTGCCCGGGCCACGTGATGTAGCGGTCGACCTCGTTGTGGATGTTGTTCGGCGCGAGGGCCGTGTTGGCCAGCATGAACGCCTCGGCCTGGGCGCGGTTCCAGCGCATGGCGTGGATGCCCGTGTCCACCACCAGCCGGGACGCGCGCCAGCTGTCGAACGAGAGCATCCCGAGGCGATCCAGGTCCGTCGCGTACAGCCCCATCTCGTCGGCGAGCCGCTCGGTGTAGAGCGCCCAGCCCTCCTCGAACGACGAGATCTCCAGGTTCTTCCGGAACGCCGGCATCTCCGGCAGCTCGCGACCGATCGCGATCTGGAGGTGGTGCCCCGGGATCGACTCGTGGAAGGCCAGCACCGACGCCTCGAAGGTGGTCCGCGTCTCCGGCTGGTAGGTGTTGACGTAGTAGTAGCCGGGCTGCTCGCCGGGCACGAGCTGCTGGTAGTACCCGATGTACGTGTACGGGGCCTCGTAGTCCGGGATCGCGCGCACCTGGCAGTCGGCGGCGGGCAAGTGCCCGAAGAACGCCGGGATCCGCGCCTTCGCGGCCGCGAGGTTGGCGTTGGCCTTCTGGAGGATCTCGTCCGCGCTGCCGAAGCGCAGCGAAGGATCGGTCCGCAGCTTCTCGACCAACGTCGGCAAGTCGGAGATCCCGAACAACGACTGGCCCAGCGCCAGCATCTCCGCGTGGATCCGCTCCAGCTCGTCGAGCCCGACCTGGTGGAGCTCGGCGGGCTTGAACGGGAGCGTGGTGTGCACGAGCACCTCGGCCGCGTAGCAGGCGTCGCCGTCCGGCAAGGCCCAGGCGCCGTCGCGGTCCGGCCCGCGCGCCGCGGGGAGCAGGGTGTCGCTCAAGAACGCCCGGTACCGCACGAGCGCGGGGGTGATCTCGGTCTCGAGCGCGGCGAGCAGGCCGTCGTGGAAGCGCTGCTCAGCGGCGGCGGCCACCGCCGGGCGGGGCGAGGCGAGCGGCACGGCGGCGGGCCACTCGGCCACGGGCTGGGCGAGCAGCGCGTCCACTTGACCGATGACCAAGGCCACTGACGTCGCGTTGGGCGTGCGCCCGGACTTGACCCCGAGCGCCAGGTTGGCGATGTCCTCGTCGACGTACGTGGGCATCCCCCGCACCCGCGCGAGGTAGTTCGCCGCGTCAGCCTCGGTCTGCACCGGCTGGAGGTCGCCAAGCGACCCGAGCACGGTCGTCGCGTTGCTGCGAGCCGACAACCCCCACTCGTCCGAGTGGCAGACGTCCGCGCCCTTGCTCGCCGCGAGCGTCTCGATGAACAGCTCCAACGTCGTCGCGTCCGCGGGGCCCAAGGAGCCCGCGGGGATCGCCTTGGCCCGGGCGAGGAACCGATCCCGCTGCGCGCGGGCCGCCTCCCCGGCCGCTGGGGAGTGGGCATCGAGCCGGTCGTCGTAGCGGTGATCGCCGAGGGACGTCGCAGAGAGCGGCGACCGGGCCATCGCGTCTTCCCACTCGTCCGACAAGAGCTGCTGGAGCCGCGGATCCGCTACGCCGACGACGGCCCCCGCGTTCAACGTTGCGGGTGTGGATGTCGCTGGGGGAGCGGCGGGGTGGGCGCACCCGGCGAGCAGGAGGGGGAGCGCGAGGAGAGCGGGCATACCGGCGCGGGTATCCCGCACGACGCGGGCTATGAACGCTGGCAGTCGAGGGTGACCACCTGTTCGCCGACGGCGTCGCCGAAGAGCTGCACGCGGCCAGCCGCCGTGACCACGCCCATGCCGAGCATCGACGGCTGCGCGCTCACGGTGAGCGTCGCGCACGCGCCCTGCGGGACGACGAGCTCGAGCGGAACGCCCGGCAGCGTAGGCGCGTAGGTGAGCGTCGCGCCGTCGTTCGACAGCACGCGGCCGGGGATCGCGTGGAAGAACGGGCGATCCCACGCGGCGAGCAGCGCGCCCGGGAGGTTGGTCTCACCGTCGAAGATCTGCCCGGGGTCGAACGCCCAGTAGGCGGTCGAGCCCCCGCGCGGCTCGAGCGTGTCGATCACGTCCTGGACGTACTCGGCCTCGTTGCCGTTGTCGCTGAAGATGCCGAACTCGCCGAGCCACAGCCCGGCGCCGCGGGCGTCGGCGTCGTCCGCGAGGCCCTCGAGCCACGCGCTCTCCTCGGTGAAGTCACCGTCCCACCCCTCGCCGGACTCGGCGTAGCTCGGGTAGAAGTGCGGGGCGTAGAGCAGGCGGTCGTCGTCGGGGAACGGCAAGTAGGTGTCCCCGGTCAAGTTGGTGTACGCCAGCGGCTCGAGCGCGATCCACGCGTCGGGATCGGCAGCGCGCAAGCTCTCCGCCACGTTGGCCTGGAACGCGCCGAACGCGCCCGTCTCCAACTCCTCTTGCGCGGAGGTGCCCCAGTAGGGCTCGTTCATCGTGTCGTAGCCGACGACAAGGTCCCCGAGCCGGCCGGCCGCGTGGGCCGCCATCGCCGCGTAGGACGCCTGGAGCGACTCCGAGCTCCAGAATTGGTCGAAGCACGCTTGCACCTCGGGCGCGAGGTAGTTCAAGAACCAGCTCTCGGTGTTCATCGTGAACGTGGCGTACTCGGCCTCGTCGCAGGTCCACCGCGGAAAACCCGTGAACCCAAAGCCCTCGCCGTACACGTCCTGGTGGAAGTCGAGCACCACGTCGACGTCGCGGTCCCGCAAGCGCTGGATGTCCACGGCGACGCTGTCCAGGTAGGCGTCGTCGTACACGCCGGGCTCGGGCTCGATCGCTTGCCAGAACACCAGGTAGCGCGCGAGCGTGATGCCGTTCGCGGGCAGCAGATCGTACGCGGCGGCGTCGAAGCCCGGCAAGTGGTCGGCCGTCGTCTTGGCCGTAGACGCAACGTTCATGCCGCGGTGCAGCACGACGCGCCCTTGGTCGTCCGTCCACCCCGCCAGCTTCGTCGACGGTGGGTCGCCCGAGCTCGGGGTGCAAGCGACGGCGAGCAACAGCCACATCGGTGCTTGCTATCCCAGGCGGGACCGGGAGCGCGGCCGGGGTTACGCTCGCGGCCTTCGAGGAGCCCCGCTTGCCTGCAATCCAGATGCGTGAAGCCATCCGCCAGGCGATGGCCGAGGAGATGCGCCGCGACCCGATGGTCTTCCTGATGGGCGAGGAGGTCGCCTACTACGACGGTGCGTACAAGGTGAGCCAGGGCATGCTCGAGGAGTTCGGCCCCGACCGCATCGTCGACACGCCGATCTCCGAGAACGGGTTCGCGGGGCTCGGCGTCGGCGCCGCGATGGCCGGCATGCGCCCGATCATCGAGTTCATGACGTTCAACTTCAGCTTGGTCGCATACGACCAGGTGATCAACTCGGCAGCGCGCATCTACCAGATGTCGGCGGGCCAGTACAAGTGCCCGATGGTGTTCCGCGGGCCGAACGGCGCGGCGGAGAACCTGGCGTCGCAGCACTCCACGTCGGTCGAGAGCATCTACGCGCACTTCCCCGGGCTGAAGGTCGTGGCGCCGAGCACGCCGTACGACGCGAAGGGGCTCTTGAAGTCCGCGATCCGGGACGACAACCCGGTCATCTTCCTCGAGAGCGAGATGATGTACGCGGTGAAGGGGGAGGTCCCGACTGAGGAGTACCTGGTCCCGATCGGCAAGGCCGACGAGAAGCGCCCTGGGACGGACCTGGTGCTGATCTCGTGGGGCAAGCAGGTGGTCAACTGCCTGAAGGCAGCAGAGAGCCTCGAGAAAGAGGGCATCTCCGCGGCGGTGCTCGACCTGCGTAGCCTTCGCCCGCTCGACCACGACGCGATCTTCGCGGCCGTCGCCCGCACCCACCGCGCGGTCGTCGTGCAAGAGGGCTTCGCGTTCGCCGGGGTCGCGGCCGAGATCACGGCCCGCATCGTGGAGTCCTGCTTCGACCTGTTGGACGCGCCCGTGCTGCGCGTCACGAACCGCGACGTGCCGATGCCGTACGCGACGGTGCTGGAGAAGCAGGTGATCATCACGCCCGAGCGCATCATCGAGTCGGCGCGCAAGGTCATGGGCCGAAAGTAAACGAAGAACGCCGTCGTCACGACGGCCCAGGAACCGGCGAGCCTCTCGCCGGATGGGAGTTTGGATGGCTGAATTTCTGCTGATGCCCCAGGCCACGCCGACGATGACCGTCGGGGTGCTCGCTCGCTGGACGATCCCCGAGGGCGGGGAGCTGAAGCCCCAGTCCGTCATCGCCGCGGTGGAGACCGACAAGGCGACGATGGACATCGAGTACTTCGACAAGGGCGTGC
>CALQBK020000122.1 GCA_943328795.2 Bifidobacterium breve | reverse complement strand
GCTTGTCTGCGAGCGTGTCCCAGGCCTTCGCGAGGCTGATCAGCGCGGCGGCGTCCACGGCGGTCCCAAGCCCGCCGTCGAGCGTCACCCAGACAGCCTGGGCGGTGCCGTCCCCCTGTCGCGCGCACAGCCGCTCCCCGGGCACCACCACCGCGTGCATCTCGGCCATCCGCGTGACCCAGCCGCCGCTGCCGTGCTCCATCACGATGTTGGTGTCCCGGCGCAGGTCCTCGGCAGAGATCGCGTCGACCCCCTCGGGCGCCAGCTCAACACCGAGTTGAGCCGCTGGGCAGCCAAGCAGGACGGTGAGCCACATCCCCGGAGCCTATTTCCCGGACGGCACGTGCGCCAGGTTCGTCAGTTATAGCGGAACCGGAAGCTGATGCTGAACCGGGCCGGGATCGCGTGCCCGTCCATGAACAAGGGGGCGAACCGCCACTTGAGCGCGGCCTCCTCGGCGGCCTCCGCGAAGATCTCGGAGCAGCCGGCCGCCACCGCGCTCGTCGGGCGCCCGTGGGTGTCGATGTCCAGCCGCACGACGCACGTGTCGCCCGACAAGTTCAGCGCCCGTGCGGCCTGGGGGAACTCCGGGCTGACCTGCGAGCGCACGCGCACGGCGTCGTAGTCGACGACGCGCAGCCCGTCGCCGTCGCCGTCGCCGGTGCCCTGGCCAAGCCCTTCGCCCGGGCCGGGGGTCTTGCCCGGGCCCTTGCCGCCCCCGCCCCCGCCGCCTGGGGGGCTGTCGCCGGGGGGCACCGAGAGGGTGGCGTCGAGCGACACCGGCGCAGGCTCGGGCTGGAGCGGGGTGACGACCGGCGGCGCAACGGGCTCGGGCGGCACGACCGCGGCCACGGTCTTCACGGCCGGCTTGGGGGTGGTGCGCCCCGCCGAGCCACCGCGGGGCTCGGGCTTCGGCATCACCACCGGGTAGATGCGGTCCATCGGCTCGTCGGGGATCGCGGCGGCGGCCGGCGCGTCGTGCACCGAGAACAGCGCGGCGATCACGGCGCCGTTCACGAGCAGGGTCAGAAAAAACGCGGCAGTGGTGCGACGGCGATCACGGCGTACGGGGGCGTTGAACATGGGGGCTCCGGGGTGGGACGTGCGTGAGGAGACCTTATTGGACCCCGGAAGTTCCGCATCTCCGTCACCGGAATGTGAACGCTCGGTCACCGCCCTGTCCGGCCCCGCGGTCAGCGCAGCCGGAGCAAGAGCTCGTCCGCCTCGTCCCGCTCCATCGCCAGCACCTTCCGGCACACGTCGAACGAGAACCCCGCCCGCGCCATCGCGCTCAGCGTCTTGTTCGCCGCGGCGCGGGCGGCCTCCTGCTGCGCCCGCTGCCCAGCCCGGTCGGCCGCGGGCTCCGGCTCCGCGTCGCGGGCGAACGGCCCGACGTGCTTCCTGCGCGCCCACGCGCAGCCCGCCACGACGTCCGGGTGCACGTCCGCGGAGGTCCCCTCCCCTATGTCCGGGCTCCGCGCGGCCTCGCGCACGGCGGCGAGCGCAGGCGCCACGTCCGCGATGCCCTTCTCCCTCAACCGCTGTCCCACGACCTGCGAAGCGACCCCGCGGCGCGTCAGCGAGCGTGCGCGAGACTCGGCCCACGCGGCGTCGTCGATCGTGCCCAGCTCCACGTGGCGCGCGAGCACCTCGTCGATCACGGCCTCGATGCCGTCCTCCACCGTCCGGCCCTTGCGCTGGGCCGTGCGGATCCGGTTGAGCAACAGCCGCTTCACGTGCGCCCGCGGCGAGTTGTACCGCGCGACGTGCTCGGCAACGGCGCTCTCGACCCACCCGCGCTGTATCGGCGTACCCGGCCCAGGCCCCCCGCGCTTCGAACTCTTGAACATCCCCCGTCCTATCCGCTGACTGAGCAAATTCGGATGGGTCGTTTCTGCTCAGGGGTGGCATCCTCGCGCGCTACGTTCGGGGGGCAACTGCGAGGTTCACATGCTGGTCTCTGGGATGTCGGGCAACGAGGCGTACTGCCTGCACCAAGTCGGCTACCGGCCGGGCGAGCTGGTCGTCGGCAACAGCGTGTGCTCGCTCGGGCTCCTCGGCGGCATCGGCGCGTTCGGGCGGAACCTGGCCGGCGGCGAGGTCGAGAACGTCACGTCGCTCATCTCCGAGGGGCGCCACGCGGCCATCCAGCGCATGGAGAAGGAGGCCCAGAAGCACGGCGCCAACGGCGTCACCAGCGTGTCGAGCGAGCTCCGCACGCTCTCCGGGTACACCGAGTTCCTCTCCCAGGGCAGCTCGGTCCACGCGGACCGCGGGTCGGACATCCCGTTCTTCTCCACGGCGTCGAGCGGCATGGAGCTCTACTGCCACCTCGACGCCGGCTACGTCCCGATGCGGTTCGCGATGGGCAACGTCGCCTACGCGCTCGGGCTCGGCCAGGGGCTGATCGGCTCGCTCCGCACGATGGGGCGCGGCGAGGTGAAGGAGTTCAGCGCGATCTACAACCGCGTGCGACACCTGGCGCTCCAGCGCCTCCGCAAGGAGGCCGCGAAGCTCGGCGCCAACGCGGTCGTAGACGTAAAGACGCGCATCCTGCCGTACGGGCCCGGCGCGATGGAGCTCTTGATGACCGGCACGGCGAGCCACCACCCGGCGTTCTCGTCGGGCCCGGTCACCGCGGACGAGGTGCGGACCAGCGAGCTCACCGGCGAGGAGCTGTGGAACCTCGCGGCGATGGGGTTCGCCCCGGTGCAGCTCTGCATGGCGACCAGCGTCTACTCGCTCGGCATCGTCGGCGGGATCGGCACGATGTTCCAGGGCATGGCCCGAGGCGAGCTGCCCGAGCTGACGAGCCTGATCTACAGCGCCCGCGAGAACTGCGTGAACCTGCTGCGCCACGAGGCCGAGCGGTTCGGCGCGGACCAGGTCATCGGCAACCGCCTGATGATCCGCGAGCTCTCGCCGGGCCTGATCGAGGTGATGTCGATCGGCACGGCCGTGAAGCGCATGGAGGGCATCACCCCCCGCACACCGTCGCTGATCCCCCAGGCGATCATCTTCGACCGCGACGGCATCGAGGCCGACACGATGACCCGCGGGGAGCCCAACCTCGCGGCGAACGCGCTGCAGAACGCGAACCGCGCGCGCTCGCAGGTGCAGGGCTGCTTGCCGGCCGTCATCATGCTCGGCGTGGTCGGGGTGACGAGCTGCATGGGGATCGCCGGGGCGCTGCTCGGCCATCACTAGAAGTCAATGATGTCCGGGTCGTCCCCGCGCGGGTGCCACGGCACGTCCACCGTCGCGCCCGCAGGCCCGTAGAGCGCCACGTAGGTCGCGTAGTACCCCGTGACCTGCTACACGTAGTCGCGGGACTCGGGGTATGGGATCTGCTCGACGAAGTCATCCATGCGGATGCGCTCCCCAAACGGGCGGAGCCACGACGACACGTTGTGCGGGCCGCCGTTGTAGCTGGCGACGGCGAGCGGGTACACGCCGTCGAAGCGGTCGAGCAGGCGGGAGAGGTACCAAGTGCCGTACCGCACGTTGGTGGCTGGATCCTCGAGGATCTCGGGGGAGTAGTGGGCGTCCCCCATCAGCGCCGCCACGCGGCCGCCGGTGCGGGGCATGACCTGCATCAGGCCGATCGCGCCGACCGGGGAGAGCGCCCACTGGCGGTACACGCTCTCCTGGCGCATCAGGCCCAGGACGAGCAGCGGGTCGACGTCGAAGGCCTGGCCGTGGCGGTACAGCGCGTCCGCCTGGGCGGTGGGGAACGCGCGGGCGATCGCGAGGCGGCGCTCCTCGGGCGTGCTGGCCAGCTTGGTCGCGCCCCACGAGAACCGCGCGGCGTGGTAGTCGTCGCGGACGAAGTAGGCCACCTGGCGCCAGTCGTCGACGGACATGCCGAGCGACGCGTAGAGGGCCCCGCCGTCGTTGCGGGCCTCGAGCGCGTCATAGATGTGGGAGACGATGGGCGCGGCGTCGTCGAAGCAGCCCACGCGGCCGAGGTCAGCAGCCGCGGCGGCCCAGGGGAACTCCCCCGCGTGCTCGGCGCCGAGCTTCGAGAGCAGGCGGTCTCCCTCGGCCGGGTCGAAGAGGAAGCCGGGGTCGTAGCTGCTCGGGCGGCGGTCCGTGGGGCCGAGCGTAGGGGTCGGCGAGGCGGGGATGGCCGAGGAGGACGCGACCGCAGGGGCCGAGCCCCAGCCGACCTTGGACCAGTCCACGGTCGAGCCGGCCGCCGAAGTCTGGGGACGCACTGCGGGCAAGGCGAACGCGACGCCGCCGGTGCCGGGGTCGTGGAACACCGGCGCAACAGGGGCTGGGCGGCCGGGCCAACGCCCCGAGCGGCTCGTCCAGCGGTCGCGTGGCGGCGTGGGCGGGAGCGGGTCCGGCAACGTGTCGAACCCCTGCGCGAGCATCACGCCGTACCAGGACTCCGGCTCGTCGGCGATCACCTGGGCCCGCTCCGCGTCGGCCTCCGCGGCCCGGCCCGTCGCCCGCAGCGTTCGGATCCGGTAGTACCGAGCGGCGAGCGCCTCCCCCGCCCCGCTCTTGATCACGGCGTCGAGCCGGGCCAGCGCGTCGGGGTAGTCCCCGAGCCGGAACGCGGAGAACGCCGCGAGCCAGCGCGCCTCCTTCCCGGACTGTCCGCCGCCCTTCCCGAGCGCGGTCCACGCCGCCCGCGCGTCGTCGAACCGGCTCGCCAGCAGCAGCGCCCGCGCCAAGTTCTCCTTCTGGCCCCGGAAGTAGCTCGTGGTCCCGTGCTCCTTCATGCCGAGCTCGAGCTGCTGTGCAGCGTCCGCCCACCGCCCACCGCGCGAGAGCGCCTTGTAGCGGTCCCACGCGGTGCGCGCATCGGGCTTCGCCGCGTACTGGGTGGCCAGCCGCTCTGCGAGCGCATCGTACTGGCGCGTGCCCCAGGCGAAGTTGTCTTGCTGAGACTCGACCCAGCTGGCCAGGTCCGGGTTGGTCAGCGACTCGGCCTCGATCTGCTGGTACTGGGCCCACGCGTCGTCCTCGTAGCCGCAGCGCTTTCGCTCGAGCGCCTCGCGACAGCGGAAGTCCGGGGTCCGGGGCAGCGCGGCGGGGAGGCCCTGGGCGGCGAGCTCGTCGAGCCGCGCCTGCGCGGAGGCGCCGGTCGAGTGGTACAGGTGGCTGACGGCCAGCTCCTGCAGCACGGGGATCTCCCGAAGGGGGTCGCTGATCGACAGCGCGAGCGCGCTCTTCAGCTTCAACGTCTCTTCCCGCGGGCTCTCGGGGTGCGCGTCCAGGTACTTGTTGTACGCGGCGACCGCGGCGCCCGCCTTGCCGTTGGCCGCGTAGGCATCGCCCATCAGCACGAGGCACTCGTCGGCGTGCGGGCCCGTCGGCCACGCCTGGATGTAGCTCGCGCAGGTCGCCGCGGCGGACGCGTCCTTGCCCCGCGCGTGGTCGGCCCGCGCCTGGTACCACGCGGCCCAGGGCGCGACCGCCGAGTCCGCCGCGCGCGCCTTGCCAAGCGCGGCGCTGGCCACGTTGTCGTCCCCGAGCGCGAGGCGAACCTCTCCGAGCGCGAGCCACGTCGCCGCGCGCGTGCGGCCCGAAAGCGCCTTGTTCGCGAGCGCTTGCTCGTACAGCCAAGCGGCGCCCTGGAGGTCCCCCTGCGTGCGAGCGTCGATCGCCGCCCGGAGGGCGTCAGCGGGCGCGGGGGCGACCCGGCCCGGCGGCACGTCCGGCTGGACCTGCAGCCACGTGCCGGCCGGCGTTACCGGGCTCGGCGAGGCACCAAGCAGCACGGACGGCACCGCCGTGGCGAGCGCGAGGGCTCCCCAGCGCCGCCGGACGCCGCCAGCCATCAGGTCAGCTCGCTCTCGGGCACCGGTCCGACGCTGCCCACCGCAGCATCCCACAGCCGGTACTGCCCCCCAGCGAGCGCCTCCTGCACCACGAACCGGCTGCCGTCCGCTCGCTGGACGGGGTCCCCGATCCCGAAGCGCGCGCCGGGCGCAGCGCCGCACCCGACGATGGGCTCGTCGTGCTCGATCCACTCGGCGTAGCCACCCTTGAGGCGCCGCGCGTTGATGTACCCCTGCGCGCGCAGCCACGCAGCGAGCTGAACGCTCTCGTCACTTCCGAGCTGGTCGTAGACGACCACGCGCGCCGCCTTGTCGGCCGGGAGCAGGTCCGCCCGCGTCTTCAGGCCGAGCCCCGGCACACACACAGCACCGGGGAGCATGCCCCCGGAGCACTCCGCAGGCGGCCGGTGGTCAATCAGCACCGGACCAGCGCTCGAGATGATCGCCGCGCTCAACATCGTGCGCCCGACGTCCTCCTTGTGGTTCGGCCCGGGGGTGTCGCCCGACCCGTCGACGACACGCGGGATGACCGATGGATCGATGCTCGCCGGCGCCTGGTCGAGCTTCACGTTCGGCTCGAGGTGCGGCTCCATCTGCTTCTCCATCTTGAACAGCTTCAACGCCGCGGTGTGTACGGCTGCTTTCAGGCGATCACGGATCATGCGAGCTCGGGGATGCGCCAAGGTACCGCGGGGGCGCCGCGCGCGCTGGGCTTTCCGAGCGACATGCTACGTGGGGACCATGGATGCCCCCTCCCCCGCCGAGCCCGTCGCTGAGCACGCCTCCGAGGGCTACGACGTAGCGCTGCCGAGCCCAAAGCCGCGCTATTCACGGGAGGAGATCGCGCTGGACTTGAGCCGCTCCGGGTCGCGCCGACTCGTCTGGGGGCCGATCTGCGGGGCGCAAGCGGCGGGGCTCGGGCTGATCGCGATGGCGACGTGGTCGCCGGACCCGGGCCTCGGGCCCGGCGCGCTGGCTGTCACGGCCGAGGGCTCCGCGCTCACCGGGTTCGCGCTGCTGGCTTCGGGCGTGCAGCTCCAGCGTCGCGCACAGCTGCAGCTCGGCGTCGAGCCGGGCCGGAACAACTGGGCGACGGCCGGCTACGCGCTCGGCGGGGGCGCGCTCGTCCTCGGAGCGCTCAGCCCCGGCGCGCTGGGCACCGACAACAAGCCGTTGATCTACACCACGACCGGCGGGGCCGCCGTGCTCGGAATCGGCGGGCTGACGGCGTTCATCGTGGCGAACGTCCAAGAGCTGCGGGTCACGGCCCCGCTGTTGCGCCACGCCCGCGGGCGCGACCGGCCGGTGTCGGTCGGCGTCGGGCCAACAGGCGTCAGCGGGAGCTGGTAGAGGACGCCATTGGGCCGACCACGGCGCGGCGGCCGAGCTCCCATGCCGCGCGCAAGATCACGTCCGGCCGCGCGCCGGTGGCCCGCCCGCTCGTCCGCGGGAAGTGGGAGACGGGCACCTCGTGGACGCGGAACCCGGCCGCGCGCGCCCCGAGGACGAGCTCAGTGCTGATGAACGCCGTGTCGCTGGCGAGCGCCACGCGGGTGAACACCGCGCGGGCCACGAGCTTGAAGGCGCAGTCCACGTCGCGCACGCCGGTGTCGAACAGCCCGGCGACCGCGGTGTTCCAGAGCCGCGCGTTCACCCGGCGATGGAGCCGGTCGGCGCGGGCCGCGCGGTAGCCGAGCACCAGGTCGAAGCCTGCGAGCCAGGGCTCGAGGCGCGAGAGGTCGCCAAGGTCGAACTGGCCGTCGGCGTCGGTGAGCAGCACGTGGTCGAACCGACACGCTGAGATGCCCGTGCGCAGCGCACGTCCGTACCCGCGGTTCACCCCGTGGTCGATCACCCTCACGCGGGGATCCAACGCCGCGAGCGCGGCCAACCTGGGCCGCGTCGCGTCGGTCGAGCCGTCGTCCACCACGATCACCTCGCCGGGGATGCCCCTGCGGTCGAGCTGGTCGAGCGCCGCGCGGACCACCCCGCCGACGGTGGCCTGCTCATTCCACGCCGGCAGGACCACCGAGAGCGACTGCACCTACTCGTAGAGCCGGAAGTGCCAAGGGTCGTCCGCGCCTTTCTCGGGGCTGTCGGCCTCGTTCCCCGCGTTGTCGAGCGCCTCGATGTAGTAGTTCACGCCGCCCGAGGCCTCCATCTCGCCCGGGATCGTCCCGGCCCACTGGTTGTCCGCCAGCGGGACCATGGCGTCCGAGTCCCAGTCGCCGCTGCCGCCCGTCTCGTTCTTGTAGTACAACTTCACGAGGAACACACCGGACTCTTCGTCGGTGACGACCACCGAGATGTCGACGTCCGCGCCGAGGGGCTGGGCGTCCGAGATCGGCACGTGCTCGATCACCGGCGGGTCGGTGTCCGTCGTGTCGACGAATTCGGTGTCTTGGCCGCCCTGGTGAGACGTGAGCTGGGACCCGCAGCCGCCGAGCAGCAGGGAGACAGACAGGATGGGGTGCAGGGAGTTCATCGAGACCTCTCCCCCAATGTGCCGCACCAGGGAGGTCCGCGTCAAGCAATCCGCGCGCCACGGCTCGATACTGCGCGTGTCACGATCGTCACGCGCGCGTTGGCCCCGCGCGGAGATAGCCTGGCGCATGCAAACCCTAGCCTGTTCGCGGCGAGCGAAGGTAGCCCCGTTCACCTGCGGGGCGCTCGTGCTCCTCGGCGCCGGCTGCCACTCCATCGTGAAGCAGGCCCCGGTCGACACGAGCGTCCCCGAGGTCGCCTGCGAGGCGCCCGTGCCCCCGGCGGACGCCCTGACGACGCCCGGCGTGTACGACGGGTACGTCATCCTCCCCGACGGGCGCGCGATCACCCCGGCGGGGACGCAGCTCGAGCTCGGAGGGTTCCCCGCGGACGTCGCGGTCGCCGTCACCGCGTCCGGCACCCACGTCGGCCTGGTCAGCAACGCAGCGCGAAACTCGCGCACGATGCAGGTCGTCGACCTGGAGTCCGGCGCGCTGCTGTCCGAGCTCACCCGCACGGACGCGTTCCCCGGGATCGCGGTCGCCGGCCAGCGGATCTACGCGTCTGGCGGAAACTCGAACCTCGTGGACGTCTACGCGCTCGACGACGCGGGCACGCTCGCCCCGATCTACTCGATGTCGCCTGGCGAGTACCCTACCGGCCTGCAGCTCTCGCCGGACGGCCAGGTGCTGTACGTCGCGCTGTTCCAGGACCAAGCCGTGGTGGCGCTGGACGTGCTGACCGGCACGGTGCTGCAGACGTACGACACGACGTTGAACCCCTACGGCCTCGCGTTGTCGCCCGACGGCACTGTCGCGTGGGCCACCGGGTTCGGGGACGACCGGGTCGCGGTGATCGACCTCGCGAGCGGGGACGTCGACCTGGTCACCGTGGGTGGGAACCCCGCGGGCGTCGCGGTGGCCGCCGACGGCACCGCGTACGTGGCTGTCAGCAACGAGGACGCGGTGGTCGCGTTCGACGGCAGCAGCCACGCCGAGATCGGGCGCGCGGACCTGCGCGACGCCGCGTTGGCGGGCGACGAGGGCGCGCTGCGGGGCACGAGCCCGTCGGCGATCGCGCTGTCGGACGACGGCACGAGGCTCTACGTCACCCGCGCCGGGGACAACGCCGTCGCGGTGGTGGACCTGTCGACCATGGCCGTGCTGGGGAACATCCCGACCGGCTGGTACCCCACGGGCGTAGCGGTCGACGGCGACACGCTCGTGATCGCGAACGGGAAGGGCCTCGGGAGCGGCCCGAACCCAGACGGGCAAGGGGCGTCCGACCACATGGTCGGGACCGTGAACATCGTGCAGCTCGACGACTCCGCGCTGCCGCGCTGGACCCAGGCGGTAGCGGACAACCTGGCGCGCCCCGACACGCTCTACGACTTCGGCGACTGCGAGGGCACGTTCCCGATCCCCCGCGAGCTGGGCGACCCCACGCCGATCCAGCACGTGATCCTCATGGTCCGCGAGAACAAGACCTACGACAGCCTGCTTGGCGACGCGGAGATCGAAGGTGCGGAGCGGGACGCGACGCTCTCGCAGTGGCCCGAGCTCTACACCCCCAACGTGCACGCGCTCGCGCGCCAGTTCGCGAACCACGACAACTTCTACGACAACAGCGAGAGCAGCGTCCAGGGGCACCTGTGGCTCACGTCCAGCTTCGTCTCCGAGTACATGGAGCGCGCGTGGATCGAGGACTACCACGGGGTCTCCACCTTCGCGGACGACTCGGCCACGTCGGTCGGCCGCCCCGCGTTCGGGACCATCTTCACCCACCTCATCCATCATGGCGTAGACATGCGGAACTACGGCGAGATCGTGGGTTCGCTCGACGCCGTGGACGGGGTGCCGGTGATGTCCAAGACCGACCTCGACTACCCAGGCGGGTTCTTCAACACGGACGTCCCGGACGAAGAGAAGGCCGCGTACGCCGCTGAGCAGCTGTTCACGAACGGCGACTTTCCCCCGTTCGTCTACATCTCGCTCCCGAACGACCACGGCGGGGGGCCGTACTGCGACGAGGCGATGATCGCCGACAACGACTACGGCACGGGGCTCTTCGTCGACGCGCTAACGAAGTCTCCGTACTGGGAGAACACCGTGCTGTTCATCGTCGAGGACGACCCGCAGAGCGCCGTCGACCACGTGGACGCGCACCGCTCCATCTTGTTGATCGTGAGCCCCTGGGCGAAGCACGCGCAGACCTCTCACGTGCTCTCGAGCTACCCGTCCATCTTCCGTACCATCGAGCAGATCCTCGGGCTCCCCCCGATGAACCGCTACGACGCGCTCGCTACGCCGCTGTACGACGCGTTCACCTCGGTGCCGGACACGTCGACGTTCACCGCGTTGCCCCGCGGGATCGACAACGACTGCAACCCGACCGGCCCGAGCGCGCCGCCCGCACCCGGTGCCGTTCACGGCGTGATCGAGCGCGAGCCCGGTGCGTTCGCCGCAGCCGCAGCGGCACGCGCTTGCCTCGACCTGTCGGGCCCCGATCGCAACCCGTGGATGCTCGACGTCCAGTACGCCGAGCGCTTCGGTCGCCTCCCCGCCGACTCCATCCTGCGCACCACCACCGACTGCGAGGCGCTCTCCGAGGCGGCCGGGGAGTCCGAGGACGGCGACGATGACGCCTACGACGACGCGTGGCGCGGGTTTGACGCCTGGAAGCGCCGGAATCCGGGCCGGGCGGATCACGTGGTGCGGCCAGCGGGGCCCGGGTGGAGGAATGGCCGGGGCGAGGACGACGAGTAGGGCGCGGTATTGTCAAGGTGGCTCACCCGCTCGGACGACTGACCCAACACCGCTCCGCCGGTTAAACACCGCTTTCCCCGGAGTCCACTTGCTCATCGCCCTCCTCCCCGCCTTCGCCTTCGCCAAGGCCCCTAAGATCCCCGAGCTCGCGGCCGCGACGTCCATCACCTGGGTGGGCCTCGATTTCAGCGCGGTGAAGATCTACACGGAGGAGACGTTCGACGACCCGAACAAGCAGTACACGATCGTCGGCGTGAACAGCGCCGCCTATGGCTTCGGCTACGTCGCTGTCACCCCGGACCTGCGTACCTACAAGACCCCCGCCGACGCGTTCGCGAACCTGACCGAGGAGTGGAACACCCACTTCACGCTGGACGTGCTGAAAAACCTCGGCGAGTACCTCGACGCCGACCTGAAGGCCTCGGCCGCGAAGAACGGGCCGACCGACCTCTCGACGGGGGGCCACTTCCTGGGCATCAACGGGACCGCGAAGGAGACCGACCTCACGCAGGAGTCCGTCACCGCAATGGTGGCGAAGTGGCCCGGCGGGACGGGCGTAGGGCTCGGGTTCATCGCGGACCGCTACAGCAAGGTGGACGAGCTCGGTTGCTACTGGCCGGCGTTCTACAACATGGAGAGCCACGCGGTGATCTGGACGGCCCGGATGTGCGAGGAGCCCAGCGGCGCCGGGTACCGGAACTACTGGCTCGGCACCGCCAAGCGCGTCGCGGCCGATCTCGAAGACGTCCGCAAGAAGAACTGGTAGTGCTCCCGCTCCCCTCCGCGTTCGACCCCACCCAGCCCGGCACGGCGAGCTTTCGCGCTGCCCACGAGAAGGGCCTGGTCGAGCTGCGGGGAGCGCTCGACGAGGCCGCCAACGCGCGCTCCGCGAAGGCGCTCGCGCGGCACCGTGAGCAAGGCAAGCTGACGGCACAGGAGCGCATCGGCCGCCTGCTGGATCCTGGCGCGCCGTTCCTCGAGATCGGCGCGCTGGCGGCCCGGGGGCTGTATGAGGGCGGCGTACACAAGGCCGGGAGCCTCGCTGGCATCGGCGTGATCGAGGGGCGCACGTGCGTGGTGCAGGCCAACGACGCGATGGTCAAGGGCGGCACGATCTACCCGATGGGCGTGAAGAAGGCGCTGCGGCTGCAGGCCATCGCGATGGAGAACAGGCTGCCGTTCATCTCGCTGGTGGACTCAGGCGGGGCGTACCTGCCGCTGCAGAGCGAGGTGTTCCCGGACGTGGACGACGGCGGGCGGATCTTCTACAACCAGGCGCGGATGTCGAAGATGGGCATTCCGCAGCTCTGCGCGGTGATGGGCCTGTGCACGGCTGGCGCGGCGTACATCCCGGCGATGAGCGACGAGGTCGTCCACGTGCGCGGCACCGGGGCGATCTTCCTCGCTGGGCCCCCGCTGGTGCGCGCCGCTACCGGCGAGGAGGTCACGACCGAGGACCTGGGCGGCGCGGTGATGCACACCCACGTCTCCGGGGTGAGCGACTACCTCGCGGAGAGCGACACCGACGCGATCGACATCTTGCGGCGGCGCGTCGCGTGCTTGCCGGCCGCCGGGGTGCGCCCCTCCCGGGCCGCCCGGGCGCCGCTCTACGATCCGCAGGAGCTCTACGGGCTCGTCCCGCCCGAGCCGCACATCCCGTACGACATCCGCGAGGTGATCGCCCGCACGGTGGACGCCAGCGAGTTCGAAGAGTTCAAGCCCAATTACGGCACCACCCTCGTCACGGGCTGGGCGTACATCCACGGCTACCTGGTCGGCATCCTCGCGAACAACGGCCCCATCTTCAGCGAGTGCGCGCTCAAGGCGACGCACTTCATCGAGCTGTGCGACAAACGCGGCATCCCCCTGGTATTTCTGCAGAACGTCGGCGGGTTCATCGTGGGCAAGGCCTACGAGCGCGGCGGCATCACCAAGCACGGGCAGCAGATGGTCGCGGCCGTGTCCACCTGCACGGTTCCGAAGTTCACCGTGATCGTGGGCGGGAGCTTCGGCGCGGGCAATTACGCGATGTGCGGCCGGGCCTACTCCCCGCGGTTCTTGTGGATGTGGCCGAACGCCCAGATCTCGGTGATGGGCGGCGAGCAAGCCGGGCGCGTGCTCATCGACGTGCAGAACGCACAGCGGCTGCGGATGGGGCTTGGGCCGATCAGCGCCGAGGAGGAGCAGATGATCTTGGTGCCTGTCCGCGAGAACACCCGCGCGGAGGGCAACGCGCTGCACTCGACCGCGAACCTGTGGGACGACGGGATCATCGAGCCACACCGCACCCGCGACGTGCTCGGGCTCTCGATCGCCGCCGCGTTGCACGCGCCCCTTCGAGACGGCCCCGAAGGCCTGGGAGTCCTCCGAACATGAGCATCGAGCCCGTCTCCCGCCGCGACCAGGCACGCCCGCCCAAGCCCCCCCCGCCGCCCGGGGGACTGCCCCAGGAGACCAACTGGGCCCGGATCGCCCTGGTGGCGTGCTTGGTTGTCACGATCGTGGTGTCCCTCGCGCTGCGCCTGCAGCCCCCACCGCCCGAGCCCTCGAACATGGCGGGGCAGTACAACGACGTCCTTCCCCTCGACCGCCTCGAGTCCGTCGGCGATCCCGGCTGGATCGGGATCCTCGGGGCGGGCTCGGTCCCGGCCACACCCACGCTGGTCGCGGCGTGCGCGGCGTTCCAGGCCCGCTTGCACATGATCCCTGGCCAGACCGTCCGCCTGCTCACCTCCGACGGTGCCGAGCTCTACGCGTGCGGTGAGCAGACCCCCCGCTGACGCAGCACGGAGGGCTAGCCCAGGATGTGCCGCAAGCGGCCCCTCATGGGCTAGGCTGTTCTGCTTCGCCCTGCTTCCTTCGCCGACCCCGCACAGAGAAAAGGCGCACCCTGCGGGTGCTCCCTTTTCACACAGGAGGTCGGCGAAGGCGGGCGAAGCGAGCGCCCAAATTGCGCGCTGCGGCTGCGCCTCGCGCACACTTTGGG
>CALQBK020000121.1 GCA_943328795.2 Bifidobacterium breve | reverse complement strand
CGCGCAGCCCGCTCGCGGGGGTAGCAGCCGGCCCCAGCCGGCTGCGGAGGGGGGCGCCGTGCGCCCCCCTCCGAAAAACGATACCCCCGCCCGATGCCATACCCGCACCTGTTGGCCCCGCTGGACCTCGGCCACGTCACGCTGAAGAACAGGGTCCTGATGGGCTCGATGCACGTCGGGCTCGAAGAAGAGGGCGGGTCCTACCCGAAGATGTCCGCCTACTTCGCGGCGCGCGCGCGCGGCGGGGTCGGGCTCATCGTGACTGGCGGGGTCGCGCCGAACCGCGCCGGCCAGGTCAAGCCCTTCGCCTCTACGCTCAACTCCGCCCGCGAGGCGCGGCGCCACAAGAACGTGACCGACGCCGTGCACGCCGAGGGCGGGCGGATCGCGCTGCAGATCTTGCACGCCGGCCGGTACGGCTACCACCCCTGGAATGTCGCCCCGACGCGCATCAAGTCCCCGATCAGCCCGTTCGCCCCCTGGGGCCTCACCGGCGCGGGCGTCCGCGGCACCATCGCCGACTTCGTCCGCTGCGCCAAGCTCGCGCAAGACGCTGGCTACGACGGCGTCGAGGTCATGGGCAGCGAGGGCTACCTGGTCAACCAGTTCATCGCCCGACACACCAACAAGCGCACGGACGAGTGGGGCGGTGACTACGCCGCGCGCATCCGGTTCCCCGTCGCCATCGTGAAGGGCATCCGGGACGCGGTCGGCCCGAACTTCGTGATCATCTACCGGCTGTCGATGCTCGACCTCGTCGACGATGGCTCGAGCTGGTCCGAGGTGCTGCAGCTGGCCACCGCGATCGCGGCGGCGGGTGCGTCGATCTTGAACACCGGCATCGGCTGGCACGAAGCGCGGGTGCCCACCATCGCGACGATGGTGCCGCGCGGCGCGTTCACCTGGGTCACGCGGCGACTGCGCGAGGCCGGCGTGGTGAAGATCCCGATCGTGACGAGCAACCGCATCAACACGCCCCAGGTCGCCGAGGACGTGCTGGCCAGCGGCGCGGCCGACATGGTGAGCCTCGCGCGCCCGTTCCTGGCCGACCCGGACTTCGTGAAGAAGGCGATGGAGGACCGCGCCGACGACATCAACACCTGCATCGCGTGCAACCAGGCGTGCCTCGACCACGTGTTCCAGAACACGCGCGCGACGTGCCTCGTGAACCCGCAGGCCGCGTACGAGACCGAGCTCGTGTACACCAAGACCAAGAGCCCAAAACGCGTGGCGGTGGTCGGCGCCGGGCCCGCGGGCCTCTCGGCGGCGACGGTGGCCGGCGAGTGCGGGCACGCAGTCACGCTGTTCGAGGCCGCGCCCGCGATCGGCGGCCAGTTCGACCTCGCGCGCCGGGTGCCCGGCAAGGAGGAGTTCGACGAGACGCTGCGCTACTTCCAGCGCCGGCTCACCACCACGGGCGTGACCGTTCGCCTCGGCACACGCGTCACCCCGGACGACCTCGTCGGGAAGTTCGACGCAGTGATCGTCGCGACGGGCGTGGGCCCGCGGGCGATCACCATCCCCGGTCACGACCACCCGAAGGTGAAGGGCTACGCCGACGTGCTCCTCGGCGCGCCGGTGGGCGAGCGCGTCGCGATCATCGGCACGGGCGGCATCGGCCACGACGTCGCGGAGTTCCTGGCGGAGAAGCCTGAGCCCGAGCCCGAGCGCCTGGGGCAGTTCCTCGCGCGCTGGGGCGTGGACTACGACGGCTGGGGCAAGGCCCCCGCCTCGACCGGCATGAAGCCCGCCGAGAAGCCCGACACGGCTCGCAGCATCGTGATGTTGCAGCGCTCGTCCGCCAAGGGCGGCAGCCGGCTCGGGAAGACGACGGGCTGGATCCACCGCGCTGCCATGAAGAAGCACGGCGTCGAGATCGTGCCAGACGTCACCTACGTGCGGGTGGACGACGCGGGCCTGCACGTGCTGGTCGCGGGTCAGCCGCGGGTGCTGGACGTCGACACGGTGGTCGTGTGCGCGGGCCAGGTGTCCAGGTCCGAGCTCGCCGCCCCGCTGAAGGCCGCTGGGCTCGCCGTCCACGTGATCGGTGGCGCCGAGGAGGCTTCGGAGCTCGACGCCAAGCGCGCGATCGCCCAGGGCGCGCGGGTGGCTGCGGGGCTGTAGGGCCGCGCCTTGCCCGGCACGCCGGGTAATATCCGATAGAGGCGTGGCAGGTCCCCAGTGCTCCAAGCCCCCCGCCCAAGCCGTCTCCGCCGCGTCGCTGGCGCGCTCCTGGCCGCGATCATCCTCGTCGCGGTGGCGTACGCGTGGTTCGACGTGACCGACCCCTGGTGCTGGAAGGGCTACCTCGCGGACGACGGGCAATGCGCGTGGGAGTGACCTGACCCCGTGCCGGCCGGGCCTAGCCCAGGATGTGCCGCAAGCGGCCCCTCCTGGGCTAGGTTGTTCTACTTCGCCCTGCTTCCTTCGCCGACCGGGCGAAGCGAGCGCCCAAATTGCGCGCTGCGGCTGCGCCTCGCGCACACTTTGGGCCTCGGCGCCCGCTGCACAAGCCCTGCACGCCCCGGGCGCCGTGTGTAGCTTCTTGCGCGATATGGCAACCGCGTGAAGTCCTTCGTCCCCGCCGTCATCGCCCTCGTCATCGGAATCATCCTCGGGTCGTGGCAGCCCCGGGGAGAGCTGCTGCAAGCCCGCCAGGAGATGGACGAGCTGCGAGCCAAGGCCAAGTCGAGCGACTGCCGGGGTGGCAGGGCGATCGACGGCATCCGCGACATCCTCCACGCGCGTACGCCCGACGCAGAGCCCGACGCGTCTGCAGATGCAGACGCTGACGCCGACGCCAAGCGGCCCGGGTTCCACTTCCAAGCCGGCGACAAGCCGGGCGCGCCCGCCGCCGACGCCGGTGGCGGGCCCGACGCCCCGCCCGCTACGCCCGAGGAGGTGCAGAAGCAGGTCGCCGCGATGAAGGCCGCGCTGGACGCCCGCCGCTCGCAGGCCATGGCCGCGCTCGAGGAGCAGGCGGACCTCTCCGACGAGCAGTCCACGGCCGTCGACTCCGCGATGGCCGACATGAACGCCCAGCTCAAGGCCGAGGTGGACGCGCTCGTGGCCACCGCGAACGACGGGGACGTGATCGAGCGGCGCGACTTGATGGAGTTCGCAGCGAACAGCCTCGACACGGTGATCGCCGCGGACGACAAGCTGCGCGACATCATCCCCGCCGAGGTGTACGACACGCTCGACGCCGAGACCATCGACCCGTTCTCCTACCTCTCCGGCGACGCCGTGGACAGCCTCTCCAAGCTCCAGGCCCTCCCCGAGTTCGAGTGATGCAGGCCCTACGCTCCCCCGGGCGCCCGGGATGATCCGCTCGCTGCTCGACACCTGGTGGGTCGCCGTCTACGAGCTTGGCGAGGCCGTCCGCACGCGCCTGTTCCAGCTGGTGATCCTCGCGTACCTGGGCGGGATCGGCTTCTCCGTGTGGCTGTTCACCGAGATCTTGTCCGAGGCCGAGGCGCGCATCGCCGAGACGCTGATGGTCCCTGCGACCAAGACGCCCGGGGCGCTCTTGCCGCAGCTCCTCCAGAACGGCGACATCCGCGACCTGCTCGCCCCGCTCGTCGGGGGAGACCAGGCCGCGCTGGCGTTGCTCGACCAGCCGCCGCTCGGCCTCTGGGTCGGCGTGTTCAGCATGGGGCTCTTGCCGATGGTGCTGGTGTTCACGGCCTCCGGAACCGTCAGCGCGGAGATCCGCTCCCGGTCGATCCGGTTCCTGCTCGTCCGCACCGGCCGGCTGGAGATCGCGGTCGGCAAGCTCGTCGGGCAGACGATGCTCGGGCTCGTCGCCGCGACGCTTGGCGTAGGGCTCGCGTGGGGCATGGGCATGGTGATGATGACCGGCAACGACCCAGTGGCCCTCGCCGTCACGTTGGCGACGCGCTGCGCGTGGTCGTGCGTGTTCGCGATCCCGTTCGTTGGCCTGGCGATGGGGGCGAGCCTGCTCGTCGGCAACCCCAACGGCGCCCGGGTGTTCGCCGCGCTGACGTTCTTTGCGATGCCGATGTGCGGCGCGATCCTCACGCACTACTCGGGCCCGGACTTCGCCGGCCGGCTGTGCGACCTCGCGCTGCTCGCCATCCCGATGCGCTACTGGACGGAGTTCTGGTCGACGGATCTCACCGTCCAGCTCACCGCGACCGGCCGCAGCGTCATCCTCGCGACGTTGTACTTCGCGCTCGGCTTCGCCCGCTTCCAACGGCGTGACCTGTGACCGACGCGCTCCGCATCGTCGGGCTCGAAAAGCGCTTCGGCAAGCGCAAGGCGCTGGACGCCCTCACCTTCTCGGTCCCGCAAGGGAGCATCTGTGGGCTGATCGGCCCCAACGGCGCCGGAAAGACCACCACGATGTCCATCATCGCGGGGTTCTTGACCGCAGACGCCGGGGAGGTCGACCTGCTCGGCCTCGGGCCGTTCGACCCCACCAAGCACGCCGGCAAGGTCGGGATCCTGCCCCAGGACGCGGAGCTGCCGGTCTCCAGCACCCCGCGCCAACTGTTGAACGTCTGGGGGCGCCTCCAGGGCATCCCGGGCAACCGCATCGCGGCGGTGGTGGACGACGTGCTCGGCCAGGTCCTGCTCGGCGAACGCGCGGACGCCCGCATCGCGACGCTCTCGCACGGCATGCGGCGACGCGTCACGGTGGCCTCGGCGCTGCTCGGCAGCCCAGACTTCGTGCTGTTGGACGAGCCCACCAGCGGCCTGGACCCCGCGCAGGCCCGTCACCTGCGCGACGCGCTCGGCTCGCTGCGCGGGCGCACGACGGTGCTCGTCAGCTCCCACAACTTGGCGGAGCTCGAGTCGCTGTGCGACCGCGTGGTCGTGATCGACCACGGCCAGTGCGTGCGCGAGGGCAGCATGGAGGTCGTGACCGGCGCGGACCGCGAGGTCACCGTCACGCTGGCAGCGCCCTTCCCGAGCGGGCGGGGCCCGACGGTGACGCTCAAGCTCACCCGGGACGACCCGCGGTCGTTGCCCGAGGCCACGACGGACCTGCTGCGGGAGCTGATCGCCGACGGTGCGCGGGTAGCCTCGGTGCAGCCGGGCTCGTCGCTCGAGGCCCGCGTGCTGGCCGACACCGGGGCGGCGCGGTGAACCTCGACGCCGGGGCGCCCGCCGTGCCGCGGCCCTACCGCGTCCTGGACTTCACCCGCGTGCTCGCGGGGCCCTGGGCCACGCAGGTGCTGGGGGACCAGGGCTTCGACGTCATCAAGGTCGAGGCCCCGGAGGGCGACGAGACCCGGTCCTTCCAGCCGCTCCTGACGGACGGACCGGCGGCCGGCGAGAGCGTCTACTTCGCGTGCACGAACCGGAACAAGCGCTCGGTGGTGATCGACCTGAAGACCGCTGACGGCCAGGCGACGGCGCGTCGGCTCGCGCGCACGGCAGACGTGCTCGTCGAGAACTTCCGGCCGGGCGTGCTGGAGCGCGTTGGCCTCGGCGACGCCGCGCTGCGGGCCGAGAACCCGGGGCTGGTGTCGGTCGCGATCCACGCGTTCGGGGACGCCAACCCCGACTGGTCGGGGCGCGCCGGCTACGACCTCGTCCTTCAGGCCGTCGGGGGCATCACGACGCTGACGGGCGACCCGCCGCAGAAGGCCGGCCCGAGCATCGCGGACCTGGCCAGCGCCCAGGTCGCCGTGCAGGCCGTGCTCTTCGGCCTCTTGGACCGCGGCCGCACCGGGCTCGGGTGCCGCCGGGTGATCTCGATGCTCGACGTGCAGCACCACCTGCTCGCGTACTACGCGTCCTCGTGGTTGAACGCCGGACGTTCCCCGCCGCACCCGTCGAACGCCCACCCGTCCATCGCGCCCTACAACCTCTACCGGTGCAGCGACGGCTGGCTGGCGATCTGCTGCGCCAACGATCCGCTCTGGGAGAAGCTCCGCGGCGCCCTCGACCTCCCGGCAGACCCCGCGTGGTCCACCATCCACGCCCGCGTCGCGGACCGCGACCGGCTCGACGACCACATCGAAGCCCGCTTGGCCGCCAACCCCGTCGCCTACTGGGACGCCCTGCTCGCCGCGGCCGGCGTGCCATGCGGCCCCGCGCTCTCCGTCCCCGACTCGCTGGCGCACCCCCTCGCCCGGCGCATCACCGTCGGCCCCTGGACCTTCCCTGCCCCGCCGCTGCCGCCGACGTCGCTCCGCCCCCCACCGCGGCTCGGCGAGCACACGGCGGAGGTCCTCGCCGAGCTCGACGCCATCGAGGCCGAGCGCGCAAGCTGGAACTTCCTCCCCCCGCCCGTTGTCCCACTCGCTCGACTGTAAGCCCGCGGCTCGCCCCGCGTTCTGGAGGCACCATGGCGCAGCTCCCCTCCCCCGAACCCGCTACCCCCCTCACCCGTTTCCTCGCGCTCGCTGTCGGTGCGGGCGCGCTCGGAGCGCTGTACCTGCTCCCGAGCCACGGCGCGGTGCCGTACGCCACGCCCGTTTCGCCCACCGCTGCCGGCGAGTCGGCCCCGGGCGCGCAGTGGGTGGTGGACCTGGCGGACGACGCGACGCCCGCCCAAGTCGCCGCGGCAGAGGCCGCGCTCGGGGTCCCTCTCACCCTCGCGAGCCCAGGCGCCGCGGACGCCGGGCTGTACCTCGCGTCGCTCCCCGCCGGGACCGATCCCGCTGCCGCGATGGCCGCGGACCCCGACATCGAGGCGCTCGAGGCGGAGCAACTCTTCACGGCCGATGACCTGCCCGCCGGGCCGGTGTCGCTGTTCGGCTACCCGGACGACCCCGCCGCACCGGGCCAGTGGAACCTGGAGCGCATCGGCGCGCCGACGGGCTGGCGCGCAGGCGGCGGGGACGGCGTCATCGTCGCGGTCATCGACACGGGCGTCACCCCCTCGGACGAGCTCGTGAACGTGCTCCCCGGGAAGAGCTTCGTGCCCGGGACCGAGAGCTCCGCCGACGACCACGGGCACGGGACCCACGTCGCGGGCACCATCGCGCAGGCGACCAACAACGGCATCGGGGTCGCTGGGATCGCCCCGAACGCGACCATCTTGCCGCTCAAGGTGCTCGCAGCGAGCGGCGGGGGGCAGACCTCGTGGATCGCGGCCGCCATCGACGACGCCGCGGACGAAGGCGCGCAGGTCATCAACCTCTCGCTCGGAGGCGGGCACAGCGACGTGCTGGTCAAGGCGGTCGAGCGCGCGCGCAGCCGCGGCGTGATCGTCGTCGCTGCGGCCGGGAACACCGGGTCGGAGGGCTTGGGCTCGCCCGCGGACGCAAAATCGGCGATCGCGGTGAGCGCGATCGGGCCGGACGACAGCCTGACGCCCTACTCGACCTGGGGCACGGGCGTCGAGATCGCAGCGCCCGGGGGCGACAAGCGGGTCCCCGGCGGCGGCATCACGCAGGCGACGGTGAAGGGCGGGGCCCTGTCGTTGGAGGAGTTCCAAGGCACGTCGATGGCGAGCCCCCACGTCGCCGGGGCGATGGCCGTGCTGCTCGGCATGGGCGCGACGCCCGAGCAAGCCGAGCGGCTCGTGCTCGAGAACGCCGACAGCGCCGACGACCCGCTGAAGTTTGGCGCCGGCCGCTTGAACCTCGCGGCGTCCGTCCGCGCGTTCGCGGTCGCCAAGAGCGGGCTCTTGTTCAGCGTCGGCGCCGCGATGGCGCTCGGGGTCTCCCTCCTCGCGCGGTTGCGTGGGTGGACGCGGGTGTTCACGATTGGGAGCGCCGCGATCGCCGCGGGCGGCCTGTTCTTCTGGCCCATCTTGCCCCTCCCCCCGTCGATGTTGGGCGAGCTGCTGTCCCGGCCGTTCCAGGAGTGGCCAACGTGGACGGTTCTCGGGTTCCGCGTGGTCGGGTTCCCGCTGTGGCAGTCTGCGCTGGTGCCGGCGTTCGCCGTGCTGTTCCTCTCGCCGTCCCGCTGGCTTGGGCCGGCGGCAGTTGGGCTCGCGCTCGGCGTCGGGACCTACCTGCTCTACGGCGCGGCGACCGGGGACATCCCACTCTGGCTGCCGATGGTGTGGGGTCGGACGTGGCTCACGATTAACGGCACGGTGGCGCTGTTGGCCGGGTTGGCCGGCTCGGGCATGGTGAACATGCGCCAGCGGGCGGCAGCGTGACGATCACGGGGCGGCTGGAACGCCGCGCGCTCGAAGGCGGGAGCTGGGTGGTCGTGACCGAGAAGCAGGAGTACACGCTGCTGGGGACCGTGCCGCGAGAGTTGGCCGGGCAGGTGGTGGAGGTGGACGGGGAGGTAGAGCAGGGCTTTGGGATCTTCATGCAGGGCCCGCAGATCCGGGTCACCGGAGTGCGGCGGCGGGGGTGAGAGGGGGGGCGGCGATGTGCCCGCCCCTCGGTCATTTTTTGGTCGCTTCGTGTCCGAATTTGGGAGGGGGTAAATTCGGACACCGGGCGCCGCGCGGCGACGGACTCGGGCGGAGAGGCGATTGCACGGAGGAGAAGGGAGACGGGGAGGCGGGGAGAGGTCGCCAAGAGGCGGGCGTTGGGCGCTGTACCAAAACTGCCGACGGAGGTTTTGGGAGATCGCGTCGTCCGGCGGCTACGGCTCAGGGAGGGGGCGCGCGAGGGCGAGCAGCTGCGCTGCGGGAAACCGCCACTCCGGCCAGACCTCCCCGACACCTGCCTCGCCGTGCCGTTCGAGCACGGCCGCGAGACAATCATGGACCGCGGAGCAGAGCTCGCCGGGCGAACACGACACGCTGAGCAGCAGGTGGCCCTCGTCGTCGGCGCGCTGGCCCCACAGCTCGGCGAACGAGCGTACTTCAACGCGAACGCCGGTGGCGCAGGGCGTCACGATCCAACGGTACTCCCCGGGTTCCTCGTCGAACGAACACCGGGCGACCGCCCCACCAGCGCGGACATCCAACGCGAGCTGGGCAAGCGCCTCGAGCGCATTCGAAAGGTCGGAGGCCGAGAGATCCACTACCGCCGTCGGGGTCGAAACGACTGCTTGGGCCCAACCTGCCCCGGTCAGGAAGAAGCCGATCACCAGCGGGCGTGCCAGTTGTTCCCCTCCAAAGATCGCGTCGACCTGGGCCGAGAGCGGCCGGTCGAAGTCCGGCGTTGGCAAGACAGTGGCCTGAACGTGCTCAGTTGGATCGACGCCCGCCCGTGTTGCCCAGAGCTGGCGCACGTCCTCGACGGACGTCGCGTGGTGGTCGAACGGCCCCTGCACGTCCACCCACCACCGAAGACGCCGCTCCAAGGGGGGTCCCCCAACCACGTCGGCCGGGTGTTGGGCAGCGAAGGCCTCCGCCGCTGACCGGCTTTGGAATGGGAGGGAGAGTCGAAGGTGAAGCAAGGGGACTTGACCGTGGTCGGCTCGCTTGTCTCCCCGCGTCCCACCCACACCACCGGGCTACGCTGGGCTCGTGCCCGAAACCCACCCGACCCGCGCCACCCCGATCGCCCGCGTGCTGTTCGGCGCGGCGGCGTTGGCCCCCTTCGGGGTCATCGCGCTCCTCTCCAGGGCCGACCTCGCGCGGTGGGCGACCACGGGGGTGTGCCCGGGCGGCCCGATGGACCACCCAGCAGCGCCGTGCGGGCCGTTCGAGATCGTGTTCCGCGTGTTCCTCGGGGGATGGGCCGCTTGGCTCGTCGTCCCCCTGCTGGCCGCGTGGTGCGGCGCGTGCGCGCTCGGCTACGGGCTCGTGCGACGCCGTGGCCCCGGCGGATAGCCTACGCCGATGCACCTCCGCGCCATCGTCCTCGCCCTCACCCTCTCCGCGGCCTGCGGGACCAGCGAGGCCAGCCCCGCGCCCGCTACGACGCCGACCCCGGCTACGACGACGACCCCGGCTACCATCACGACCCCGGCTGTGCCCGCTCCTACGCCCGGCCCGGCCACCGCGGCCGTCATCCACTGCGACCTCGCCGCCTTCCTCGGCTCGTGCGAGGAGCACCCCACCTCCAACACCGGGCTGAAGGACACCTGCGAAGGCATCGGCGGGAGCTTTGGATCCGGCCCCTGCCCCACCGAGGGCCGGTTCGGCCACTGCGAGTGCGTCACCGCGTCATGCACCGCCGCGGGCGTGCACCCGATGTACCTCTACGCCCCCACGATCGACACCGACGAGCTCGGCCAGACGATGTGTGGCCAGCTCCGGTTCGTACGGGACTGAACGGAGGCGAGCCACGCCGGCAAAAAAACCTGTCACGATCCGCGCGTTCGCCCGACTCACCCGCATGCCCACCCAGAACCCCGTCGTCGATCGCGCGATTGAAGCCCACGGTGGAGAAGCCCGCTGGCGCGCGCTCACCCAACTGCGAACCACCTGGACCTTTCGCGGGATGATGTTCAAGCTCCGGCTGCGGGAGGGGTGTCTCCGCCGGCTGAGCGCCACGATCCACACTCGGGAGCCGCGCGTCGAGATCGCGCCGTTCCCGGGCCCGGGGGCCACCGCCTCGTTCACCGGCTCGCAGGTAGCGATCCACGCCGCCGCCGGCACCACCACCGCGCTCGAGGACCCCCGCGCTTCGTTTCGCGCGATGCGGTCGATGTTCTGGTGGAACGACTTCGAGATGCTCTACTTCGGCGGGTACGTGCTGTGGAATTACGCGCAGCTCCCCTTCCTCCTGCTGCAGCCGGGCCTAACCATCACCCCCGCCGGCACGTCGATGCAGAACGGCGAGACCTGGGACAAGGTCTTGGTCGATTTCCCGCCCAACTTCCCCACCCACTCGCCCCGTCAAACCTTCTATTTCGGCCCGGACGGACTGCTCCGCCGCCACGACTACTGGGTCGGCATCCTGTCCCCACTCGCGCGAGGCGCCCGCTTCATCCACAGCTACCACGCCGTCGACGGACTCAAGCTCCCGGCACGCATCGAGATGAAGCTCGGCACGTTCGGGGAGTCCTACTTGCCGCTGATCTCGCTCGGATTCGTCGACTTCGACGCCTTTACCCTGGGTTGACCGGCTCGTCGGCGGCGCCGAGCGCGCGGAGCGCGTCCCGGGAGGCACGAACGGAGGCGTACGTCCGGCGACACATGGGGCAGAACAGCAGGTGAAGGCCGACGGTCACGGCGGCGACCGCCGGGAGGGGCAGCCCGTCGGCATGGTCCGAGAAGTGCGGCCGAACGCCGCGACAGAGCCGGTCAATCGCGTTCAAGGATCCTCCGAAGACGGTTGCGGCCCCGGTGCAGGAGCGTGCGCAAGTGGGTCGGGGTCACGACGAGGACGCTACAAACCTCGTCCCGATCGAGCCCTTCGACGTCCGTGAGCAGCAGCGCGAGCCGCTCCCGCACGGGCAGCAGCCCGAGCGCGACCTTCACGCGGTCGAGCTCCTGTCGTGCCATCACCACGCGGTCGACGTCGGCCGCCGAAGCCGTGTCGAGCAGCGCCGGGTCCTCGTCCCCTTCGAGTGGCTCCATCTGCCGGGCACGAAAGTGGTCCTGGACTTTGTGTACCAGGATGCCGAGGACCCAGGTCTTTAGCGAGGACCGGCACGCGAACTGGGGCGCCTGCGCCACCGCCGCGAGCAACGCGTCTTGGGTCAGGTCGCGCGCGACCTCGGGATCCCGGGTAGCGCGCACAGCAAACCGGAACAGCACGGGCTCGATGAGGCGGACGTCGACCTCCGTCACGGGTGCGCACGCGCCACCCAGCGCGTGACCACCTCGACGTGGGCGGTCTGCGGGAACAGGTCCACGGCGACGCGGTCGGTGCACACCCACCCCGCGGCGGCGAGCAGCTTGCCATCGCGGAGCAGCGACGTTGGCTTGCACGCGACGTAGACGAGCACCCGGGACGTTGGGTGGCCCTCGGTGCCCACCGACGCCGCCAACCCAGCGACCACCGCGAGGGCGTCCGGGTGGAGCCCCCCGCGCGGCGGGTCTACGATCACGGCGTCCGGCGGGGCCAACGTCCCGACGAGCTTCTCGACGTGGCCGGCGACGAAGGTCACGTTCTCGACCCCGTTGAAGGCCGCGTTCGCCCGCGCGTCGGCCGCGGCCGCTTCGACCAGCTCAATCCCGACGACGGTGCCAAACCGGTCCGCGCACGCGAGCCCGAGCAGCCCCGCGCCGCAGTACAGGTCCCAGAGCACGGAGCCCGGCCCGCCGGCGCCAAGGTAGCGGCGGACGACGTCCACGAGCAGCTCAGCCCCGGGCACGTTGACTTGGAAGAACGCCGTGGTCGCCAGTTGGAACCGGATCCCGCCGAGCGAGGCGGTGATGGAGAGCCCAGACCCGCTGTCGACGAGCACCTCGCGCAAGTCCCCGACGGCTGCGTCGGCGGAGGTTGGGTTCTCGAACCAACCCACGCAGCTCGCGCCCCAGCTCGGGGCCCGCTCCCGCAGCCACGCCGCGTGCTCATCGGCCCCGGGGGCGGTGTACAGCGCAGCGAGCACCTCGCGGCTCGAGCCCTCGCGCAAGATGAGGTTGCGGAAAAACCCCGTGTGGGCGTTGCAGTCCCAGAAGCCAAACTCCGACGCCAACACGTCCGCCCGGATGCGCGCGTACACGGCGTTGATCGCGGGGGACGCCAACGCACAGTCGGGGGTGTCCACGATGCGGTCGTAGCGCCCGGGGGCGTGAAACCCAAGCCAGCGCCCCTCGCGCTTGATCTCGGTGTTGAGCTCGTGCGAGAGCAGGTACCGCCCGGTCCCAAACGTGAGCTCGATCTTGTTCCGGTAGCCGTACGCGGGCCCGTCACTGACGACGCCGTGGTCCTCGCCCCCCAGCTCGCCCAACAAGCGCGCGAGCATTCGGCCCTTCTCCTCGCGTTGGCGCTCGACGGGCATCTCTTGCCACTGGCAGCCCCCGCACACGCCAAACACCCCGCACTCGGGCGTGACCGCATCCGGCGCCGGCTCCAGCAGAGACAGACGCGTGCCGTCGTAATTCCGCCCTGCCGCCTGGATCAGCGCGCCCACCGGCGCGCCGCGGATCGACCACTTGGTGCCGTTCACGTCGAGGCCCTCGCCCCCTCCCCGCGCGTCGAACCCGTGGATCCGGACCTCGCGCGGGGGCCTGTGCTTGTGGTGCTTCACGCTCCACCGCGACGGTCACGCAGCACCGGGAACTGCGCCCGGGCTGCCGCGACGACCGCGGGGTCCACGGTCCCCACCAGCACGGCCTCGGCCTCGGCCGCCGCGACCAGGCGCTCGCCCCACGGCGAGATCAGCGCGCTGTCGCCGGAGTAGTGCAGCCCGCCGCCGTCCCCGACGCGGTTGACCCCGGCCACGTAGGCTTGGTCCTCGATCGCCCGTGCCAGCAGCAGCGCTTGCCAATGCGCGCGGCGTCGCTCAGGCCAGTTGGCGATGACGACGTACAGGTCCGTCCGGTCCACCGTCTGCCGGAACACCTCTGGAAACCGAAGGTCGTAGCAGATGAACGGCGTGATGCGGACGCCGTCCACGACCCAACTCTCGACCTGCTCGCCGGCCGCGTAGTGCTCGTGCTCGCCTGCGAAAGAGAACGGGTGCAGCTTGGTGTATCGGCGCACGTGGCCGTCCGGGCCCACGAGCAGCGCCCGGTTCCGCGCCCCGCGGTCCGACTGCTGCGGCACACCGGCGATCAGCCACACGTCCAGCCCCGCGGCCACCTCCTGCATCCACGTCTCGGTCGGGCCGCCCTCGGCCTCGCAGAGCCCCGCGTCGGCGCTCGCCGCGCGCATCGAGAACCCGCACGTGAACATCTCGGGCAGGATGACGAGCCGCGCGCCGGACGCCGCTGCCTCGCGGATCCGTCGGTCCGCCCGACGACGGTTCTCCGCGGGGTCTTCCCAGGCGAGATCAAGCTGCACCAGCGCGACGTTCAACATCGGCGCGGGCTAACCGGCGGGCGAAGCAAGCGCCCAAGGTGTGCGCGAGGCGCAGTCCGGCGCGCGGCGGGGACGACTGCGAGGCCGTCGGCCGGCTCGGCCGGTCGGGGAGCGAGAGCGCGGCCTCGAGCTCGCCCTGAGAACCCTGGGACGAGGGTGACGGCTCACCCACGGTTTGAGGTTCGCCCTGAGAACCCTGGGGCCGGGGTGACGCCTCACCCACCGCTTGAGGTTCGCCCTGAGAACCCTGGGGCCGGGGTGACCGCTCACCCAGCGTTTGGACGAAACCGCTGCGCGGTGGCGGGTGCCGGCTCGGATCGCCCCGCGCTGAT
>CALQBK020000120.1 GCA_943328795.2 Bifidobacterium breve | reverse complement strand
CCACCAGATCGCCGGCAGCAAGAAGTCGAGCTTGCGCCACGGGATCGGCCAGAACGGCGTGTCGTCCCACTGGAAGATCACCAGGTCGGAGAACACGATCGCGACGAACACGTACATCACGCCGAGGGCGGTGACCGCGTAGAGGCTCTTGCGGTCGTAGCCACGCGCGATGACGTCCGCCGGGCCGCGGAGCGGAGCCGGCAACAGCCCGCGGAGCGCCTCCCAGGCGCGCTCGCACACGGCCCCGATCGGACCGTAAACGGTGTCCAGGAGGGCGTCTGCCACTACGGCTTCGTCTCGACGACCTCGAACCCGAGCGCCTTGATGTTGCCGAGCACGTCGACCTCCTTGCCCTCGACCGTGGTCTTGGCGGGCCCGACGACGACGATGATCTGACGATCCGGGTTGAAGTAGGTCTTGGCCGCCGCGTAGACGCCGTCCGGGAGCGCCGCGGACGCGTCGGTCACGTACGCGCGCCAGAGGTCCGCGCCGAGCCCGAATTGCGGGGCTTGCACGAACGACCCGGCGGTCGCCTCGTTCGTCTCGAAGTTGCCCGCGAGCGACTTGAGGATCGAGTCACGCGCCATCTTCAGGTCGGCCTCTGCCGGTGGCGCAGACGCCGCGGCCTTCAGCTCCTTGAGGATCTCGGTGATCGACTCGGCCGTCTTGTCGGCCTGCACGCTGGTGCGGACCGAGAAGGTGCCAAAATCGCGGCTGTCGCTGAAGCCGCCGCCGGCCCCGTACGACCAGCCGTGCTCCTCGCGCAGGTTCATGTTGATGCGCGAGGAGAACATCCCCGCGGTGATCGTCCCGGCGAGCGTCGCGTTCCAGTACTCGGGGCCGGTGCGCGTGACGCCCGGCGTGCCGATGCGCAGCACGGACTGCACGGCGTCAGGCTGGTTCACGAACACGACGCGGGGCTTGAGCGGCACCGCGGGGGCGGTGACGGTCGGGCGCTTGACCCCGGTCTTGGCCCAGGTGCCGAACCGCGCGTCGAGCAGGGTCTTCGCGTCCGCCTCGGTGATCGCGCCGGAGATCACGATGGTCGTGTTCGCGGGCGTGTACCAGGACTTGTAGAACGCCTGCACGTCCGACACCTTCAGCGCCTTCACCGACGCCGTGTCGCCGATCGAGGGCGTGCCGTACGGGTGGGTCGACCCGAAGATCTGCTGGGCGAAGGTGCGCGTCGCGATCTCGCGCGGGTCCGACGCCTGCGCCTGGATTTGGGCGAGGGTCTCGGCGCGGACGCGGGAGAACTCCTTGCTGTCGAACTTGGGCTTGAGCGCGACGTCGGCGAGCAGGTCGAGGCTGGGGCCGAGGGAGTCCCCGGTCAGGGCGTCGATCGAGATCTCTGCGTGGTCCGGCGCGCTGGCGGTGCCGAGCACCGCGCCGAGGGCCGTGGCGTCCGAGTTGATCTTCAACGCCGAGCGCGTCGCGGTGCCCTCGTCGAGCATGTCGGCGGTGAGCGCCGCGAGCCCGGCCTTGCCGGCAGGGTTGGCCTCGCGGCCGGCGTTCACGACGACGCGGACGCTCACGAGCGGGAGGCCTGGACGCTCGACCAAGAACACCGGGATGCCGTTCTTGAGCGAGAACGTCTTCGCGATCGGGGCCTGCCAGGTCGACTCGACGCCGGGGCCGGGGGCGGTCGCGCGCCAGGCCTCGGGGTCCACCGGGGGCGGGAGGGGCTGCGGTTGGACGACCACCTCCTCCTTCTTCTTCTTCTTTGCTTCCGCGGTGCCCGGGGCGACGGCGAGGCCGAGGACCACGAGGGCGAGCAGGCTGCTGGAGAGGGCGCGCTTCACTTGACACCTCCACCCGTCGCGGCGGGCGTCTCAGTCTTGACTTCGGGGCTGACGGCGACGACCACGCGGTTGGTCGCCTTGACCTGCTCGGCGAACACCTTCTGCAGCGACTCCGGCGTGACCGCGCTCATGCGGGCGAAGTCCTTGGGGAGGTAGCCGGGGTCCCCCGTGTGGTGGTTGTAGTAGTTGAGCATGTCGGCCTTGCCGCCGAACCCGCCGAGGGCCTGCAGCTGGCGCAAGGTGCTGGCCTGCCACGCGGTGAGCGCGCGGTTGAGCTCGTCCTTCGTAGGCGGGGCGCTCGCGAGCGCGGCGATGACCGGCCAGGTGGCGGCCTCGAGCTGCGCGGTGGTCTGCCCCGGGTTGCCGGTGACCGACACCTGGAACACGCTCCCGTGCTGCAGCGCGTACTGGGATGCGCTCACGTCGGACGCGATCGCCTTGTCGAGCGTGAGGGCCTTCTGCAGGCGGCTCGCCTTGCCATCCGCGAGGATGTTCGCCGCGAGCGTGAGCTCGGCGTCGCCCGGCTGGAAGCTCGAGGGGGTGACCCAGCCGTAGTAGACCTTCGCCAGCTCGACGTCGTCGGTGAGCGCCTCGCGCTTCTCCGCGGCGATGGGCACCACCGTGATCTGCTCGGGCGCCGGCTCGGCGGCCCGCGGGATCGACCCGAAGTACTTGTCCACCTTGGCCTTGATGTCGGCCGGGTGGAAGTCGCCGACGATGGCCAACGTGGCGTTGTTGGGCACGTAGTAGGTGCGGAAGAAGCCCTTCACGTCGTCGAGGCTCGCGGCCTTCAGATCCTCGTGAGAGCCGATGACCACGCCGTTGTAGGGGTGGGGTGCCGGGTAGAGGTCCTTGTAGAAGTGCTCCTCGGCGACGCCGTACGGCACGTTCTCGGTGGACTGCTGGCGCTCCTTGCGGACCACCTCGCGCTGGTTGTCGAGGCGCTCCTGGGTGAGCGTGTCGAGCAAGAAGCCCATGCGGTCGCTCTCGAGCCACAGCGCGAGGTCGAGCTGGTTGGACGGCACCGTCTCGAAGTAGTTGGTGCGGTCAAAATCTGTCGTGCCGTTGATGACCGTGGCGCCCGCGCCCTCGAGGTACTTGAAGAACGTGTCCTCGGCGATGTCGCGCGACCCTTGGAACATGATGTGCTCGAACAAGTGGGCGAAGCCCGACCGGCCGGGCACCTCGTTCTTGGCCCCGACGTGGTACCAGATCTCGACCGAGGTGAGCGGCACGGTGTGGTCCTCCGACAGGAGCACCTCCAGGCCATTCGCCAGCTCGTACTTCTCGAATGCGAGGTTCGGCACCGCGATGGACGCGTTGGCGACGGGGACGATGAGCGCCAGCAGCCCGAGGGCGGCGACGGCAGACAAGGCTCTCTTCAAAAGACCTCCGAGGGGGGCGCGAAGCTAACGCGGGAATCGTTGCGCGGGCTCGCGGGTCGCAGGATCAGTCGCGGTTGGGCCTTGGATGTGCCATGCTGGCGATGACGGTTCGCTCTTTCGATTCGCCGACCCCCTGGTCCGGGCCGAAGTCGCAGCGAACCCGAGCGACGGTCCGGGCCCACCCTCCGGACGCGATGCCGTCCTTCCCCCGAGGTTGTCCCCGTGCCCCTCAACATCGAACAGGATCTCCAACGCTTCCGCAACATCGTGAAGGGACGGGTGCGCAAGGACCTGCGGAAGTTCATGTCGAACGGGGAGATGATTGGGAAGCAGGGGGACAATTTCGTCAAGATCCCGCTCCCCGAGATCAACATCCCGCGGCTGCGGTACGGGAAGAACGAGGCCGGCGGGGTGGGGCAAGGGGAAGGGGCGGACGGCGAGGCGGTGCCGGGCCAAGGCGAGGCCGGTGACCAGCCCGGCGAGCACGGCTTCGACGCGGAGGTCTCGCTGGACGAGCTCGCGGAGATCCTCGCCCAGGAGCTGTCCTTGCCCCGAATTCAGCCCAAGGGGAAGAAGCAGCTCACCTCGGTCCACGACCGCTACACGGGGATCGCCCGGGTTGGGCCCAACTCTCTCCGGCACACCCGTCGAACCTACCAAGCCGCGTTGAAGCGCAGCGTCGCCGCGGGCGCGTGGGACCCCGGACGCCCGGTGTTGATCCCGACTCGCGACGACATGCGGTTTCGCTCGTGGAAGTCGAAGCAGGAGCCGCAATCCTCGGCCGCGATCCTGTACGTGATGGACGTGTCCGGCTCGATGGGCAAGGAGCAGAAGGAGATCGTCCGGCTCGAGACGTTCTGGATCGACACCTGGCTGCGCGCCAACTACAAGCACCTCGAGGTGCGGTTCGTGATCCACGACGCTGCCGCGAAGGAGGTCGACAGGGACACGTTCTTCCGGGTCAAGGAGTCCGGCGGCACCCTGATCTCGAGCGCGTACACGCTCGTCGACAACCTGGTCCGCGAGCACTACCCCGCCGACGAGTGGAACATCTACGTGTTCCAGTTCTCGGACGGGGACAATTGGTCGAGCTCGGACACCAAGACGTGCCTGCAGATGCTGCGGGACCGCATCCTCCCGAGCGTGAACCTGTTCGCGTACGGCCAAGTCGAGAGCGAGTACGGCAGCGGCCAGTTCATCCAAGACATCGGCGGCGCGTTCCAGTCGGACGAGCGCGTCGTCATCTCCCGCATCCCGGACCGGGACGCGATCATGTCCTCCATCCGAGATTTCCTCGGGAAGGGGCGGTAGATGTCGCGCCGTTGCCATTGCCCCGCCTTGGGCTCAACCCCACCCGGCCCGCGCGGTCTCGGCCCCGCCGTCTTCGGCGGGGCCGACCCGTGGGCGAATCCGGCGGGTGTACTCGCCCGCCGGATTCGTCGTAGGGCCGCCGGGAGGGGCGCCGCAACGCCGGTCTTCTCGCCCCCCGCGCAGGGCTCAAGTTGGCCCGGCCCGCGCGGTCTCGGCCCCGCCGTCTTCGGCGGGGCCGAACCGTGGGCGAATCCGGCGGGTGTACTCGCCCGCCGGATTCGCCGTAGGGCCGCCGGGAGGGGCGCCCTAGCGCCCCTCCCCAGCAAGCAAACGGAGGCGAAAACCACGCCCCGGCTGGGATCTTCTCAAGGCAATACACCCCTGCATAGGGACAACTAATGGACACCGACACCCTGCTTCGCCGCGCGCCGCGGAGCCTGCCCTCCAAGCTCGAGGACCAGCGCCAACGCATCCTCGCGATCGCCAAGCGCCACGGCTTGGACACCTTCGAGACGGTGTTCGAGATGTGCGACTACGACGAGATCAACATGATCGCCGCGTACGGCGGCTTCCCCGTGCGGTACCCACACTGGCGCTGGGGCATGGAGTACCAGCAGATGGCCAAGGGCTACGAGTACGGGCTCCAGAAGATCTACGAGCTCGTGATCAACACCAACCCGAGCTACGCGTACCTGCTGGACAACAACGCGTTCGTCGACCAGAAGTTGGTGATGGCGCACGTGTTCGGGCACGTGGACTTTTTCAAGAACAACTGTTGGTTCCAGCACACCAACCGCAAGATGCTCGACCAGATGGCCAACCACGCCCAGCGCGTGCGGCGGATCGCGGACCGCGTAGGCGAGTCCGCGACCGAGGCGTGGCTCGACGTGTGCTTGTCGGTGGACAACCTGATCGACCCCTACTTGGCCCACATCCGGCGCGACCGGCTCGAGGATCCGCTGGACGCGGACGTGCTCACCCCTGAGAGCTTTCGCCTCCCCGCGCGCCACCACATGGAGAGCTACATCAACCCTCCCCACGTGCTGCAGCGGGAGCACGAGCAGGCCACCGCGATCGCCGCGCAAGCCCAGGGCTTCCCCGAGTCGCCGGTGCGTGACGTGCTCGGCTTTGTGCTCAAGCACGGGCGAATGGAGCGTTGGCAGTCCGACATCCTCGGGATCGTGCGGGACGAGGCGTACTACTTCGCGCCGCAAGGCCAGACCAAGATCATGAACGAGGGGTGGGCCAGCTACTGGCACACGAAGCTGATGACCGAGGAGATCCTCGATGACAGCGAGGTGATCGACTACGCCGACCACCACTCGGGCACCGTCGTGATGCGGCCGGGGCAGATCAACCCTTACAAGATTGGCTTGGAGCTGTTCCGGGACATCGAGCGGCGTTGGAATCGCGGCCAGTTCGGCAAGGATTGGCACGAGTGCACCGACGCCGCCGAGAAGCGCGATTGGTTCCGTGAGACCAAGCTCGGGAAAGACAAGATCTTCGAGGTCCGGAAGACCCACAATGACGTCACGTTCTTGGACACGTTCCTCACCGAGGACTTTTGCAAGCGGGCCGGGCTGTTCACCTACGAGTACGACAAGAAGTCGGGGGAGTACCTCGTGGACTCGCGGGAGTTCGCGGACGTGAAGGAGAAGCTCCTGTTCATGATCGGCAGCAGGGGCCAGCCGCGGGTGCAGGTGACCGACGGGAACCACGCGAACCGCGGGGAGCTCGAGCTCACGCACGAGCACGAGGGCGTGGACATCCAGCTCGAGTGGGCCCAGCAGGCGCTCGGCAACCTCGCGAAGCTGTGGGGACGGCCCGTGCACTTGAAGACCAACGTGGAGGAGAAGCCCGCCGTGCTTCACCACGACGGGGTGACGTTCACCTACGACGGGCCGAAGTTGAAGGGCAAGTCGTGACGGAGCAGCCATGAGTGAGCTTGGAGGACGACTGGACCGCGCATTGACGGGGCCGGGGATCGTACGCGTCGAGCACGACGGGCGGACCGCCGAGGTGGACGTGGTGGAGGTGGACCGGCTCGGGGTGCGGGTCCGCAGCGTGCGGGTGGACGCCGGGCCGGGGGCCATGACCGTGCAGGAGGCTGCGGCCCGGTTGCCCGGCGCGCTCCGGGGCTTGCCCGAGCGGCTCGTCACCGTCGAGGTCGCGCCGACGTTGGGCGGCGCGGTCGTGCGCACCGCGCCCGAGGACGTACGTGACCGCGAGTTCTTCGAGGCCCGCACGGACGGGCAGGTCACGGAGCTGGAGCGCCTCCGGGCAACGGGCGCCGGGCGCGAGCGGGTGCCGTTCACCGTCACCCGCGAGGTGCTCGGCCGGATGGTCGACCGGGTCTCCGGCGAGCCGAGGTGATAGCCGGCGGGCCATGCTGCTCGTGCTCGCCGTCGGCTGCTGGGACCCGTTGCCCTCGGGATCCGAGAGCGACTACCTCGCGACCTCTACCCGGCTCACCACCCGGGACGGCGCGACGATCGCGCTCCACCACCACCCCGCGAAGGGCCCGCCCGTCTTGCTCGTGCATGGGATCTCGAGCAACCACCACTACTTCGACCTGGACGCGCAACACAACCTCGCGAGCTGGCTGGCCGAGCGCGGGCACGACGTGTGGATGTTGGACCTGCGCGGGCACGGGGACGCGACGTACGGGGAGCACGGCCGCCAGTTCGACGGGTGGACCGTCGATGATTACGGGGAGTACGACGTTGACGCTGCGATCACGTACATCCAGCGGGTGACCAACGCGCCCCGGGTGGACTACATCGGGCACTCGATGGGCGGCATGGTGGGTGCTATCTACGCGGTCCGGCACGGAGAGGCCGCGCTGGGGGCGATGGTCGTGCTCGGGAGCCCGGCCGCGTTCTCGCTGCAGGACCCGTTGGTGGGGTTGGCAGCGCTCGGGATGGCGGCCGGCGGACAGTCGCTGCTGTGGGTCGAGACGCCCGCGTTCGCAGGCGTGGCGGCCGACTTGAAGGGGGCTGTCCCGTTCCACCTTGACCGGCGGCTGTACAACCCGGCCAACTACTCGAAGGACACCGTGGACGCGATGTTGCGCCAAATCGTGAGCCCGCTCGCGCGCACCGAGATGAAGCACTTTGGGCGGATGTTGCACGACGAGCGGTTCGAGAGTTGGGACCGCAAGGTGGACTACCGCGCGGCGCTGCACGACGTCGACATCCCGCTCTTGGCGATCGGGAGCGCGCGCGACCAGGTGGTGCCGGCGTCGGGGGTCCAGGCGTTCGCCGACGCGATGGGCGGCGAGCGCGCGTTCTTCCTGGCCTCGGGCGGGAACGTGGCGAACGACTACGGGCACCTGGACTACGCGCTCGCGGAGTCCGCCCCGACCGAGATCTTCCCGATGGTCGAGGCGTGGTTGGCGAAGCGGTGACGGGGGGCCTCGGCATCGGCGGCGGTCAGCCCAGCCGGCCGACGAGCTGGAGGCCCGTCGCGTCGATCACCCGCAACCGGTCGCCATCCACGCGCTCGGCGACGCCCTCGCCGACCGGGACGCCGTCGATCGTGGCGGACGGGCCCAGCACGACGCGCTCGCCGGCCCGGTCGGGCTGGCGCAGCGGCCACGGCGGATCGGCCCAACGCAGGCTCTGGATGCCCCCCTCCAGGCTGACGGCGCTGAAGCCTTGCTCGCGCAGCCAGTGCGCGACGCCCAGGCTCCGCGCCCCGGCCGCGCAGTAGACCGTGATCGGGCGGGCCCGGTCCAGCAGGTCGACTTGGTGCGGCACGCAGTCCATCGGGAGCAGCAGCGCGTCCTGCGCGGCGCCGCTCGAGAGCTCACCGGGCTCGCGGATGTCGAGCAGCAGGCTGCCGGGGAGGGGGGCGTCGACCTCGAGCGGAGGCTGGCGAGGGCGCTCGGGGGGCGCTGCCTGCGGGGTGGGCTCGACGGGGGGCGCGGGGGGGCGGGCCGCCGGGCGCGCGTCGGCGTGGTCGCGGCCGAGCGCGCGCTTCAACAGCGACAAGGCGTTCTTGCGCAGGGGCATGGGGCTCTCGTAGCCCGCGGCGGCGCTCGTGGGCGCCAGGTGTGGGCGTTTCGTATTAGACCCCCGGCGTGAGCGGCATCTTCTACACCCGTGAGCCCGGCGCAGATGGGCAGATCTTGTCTGGGGAAGGCGTGGCCCCGGGCGTCGGCTTGGACCAGCTGCTCGAGCGAGACCGGCCGCCGCTGCGCGCCGCGCTCGAGATCGGGTCGGCCGTAGCGGACATCCTCTGCATCGCGGCCGAGGACAAGTCGGTGCACGGGGACATCCGGCCGGCGCACGTGAAGGTGGACGAGGCGGGGGCGGTGAGCATCGAAGGCTACGGCATCGTGCGGCGCGTCACGCGCGCCCCCGAGGGCCGGCCCGACCAGCTCCCGGCCGACATCTACGGGCTCGGCCTGGTCATGCACGCGTCGCTGTCCAGCGAGGGCCTGGGCAACCTCCCGAACGACGCAGATGGGCACGACGACGCCGTCGTCGAGCGCGTGCTGGGGATGGACTTCAGCGCGGTGTCCACCAAGCGCTGGCTCTCCGAGGTGCGCGAGTTCCTCTGCAAGATCCTCGCGTTCGACCCCGCTGAGCGCCCGCCGGCGCTCGACGCTGCGAACGTCTTGGCGTCGGTCGCCGGACAGTGCCCGGGCGATGACATCGCGGTGTGGGCCCAGCGCGCGCACTTGCGCCTCGCGGGCGGTCGGCCGCCGGCGCGCCAGGTCGAGGAGAACCTCGCAGGCCCGGTCTCGTTGACCGGCTACTTCAAGAAGGGCGAGGGCCAGAAGGAGAGCGCGCGGAAGGCGCCGTCGACGAAGGGCGAGAGCACCGCCATGTGGAGCCGCGAGAAGCTCGCGGCGATGTTCGCGGAGGAGGACGACGACGAGCCGGTGGCGCCGCGCAGCGCCGCCAAGCCGGCCCCGGCGAAGCCGCAGGGCGAGTCCCTGGCGCCCGCTCGGCCCGTCGCGCAGGCGATGCCCCCGGCTCCCCCCAAGGCCCCGCCGGCGGCGCCACCGACAGCGTCCCCGACGACCGCGCCGTTCCAAGCCGCGGAGACCTGGAGCCCGGCGAAGCTGAACTCCTCGGGCGACCGCGCGACGGACGTCGGCGCTCCGGCCGCGGCGCCGCCGCCCCCCGCGAAGGCCCCCGCGAAGCCCCAGGTTGTGCAGCCTGCGCGGAGCATCCAGGCCGGGAACGCCAGCGCCGCGCCCGTCCGGGAGCCGGAGGACGCCGAGCCCAAGAAGGGCCCCAACGTGATGCTCATCGTCGGCGTGGTCGCGCTCCTCGCCGTGCTGGTGTGCGCCGGCGTCGGGCTGCTCGGCGGCGGCGGGTACTTCTTCATGCGCCAGCCCGGCACCGCGGGCACCACCGACGGGATCGAAAAGCCGCCCGACGCGACCGCCAAGACCGACGCGTCCGCCAAGACCGACGCGCCGGCTGGCACCCCGGCCGGCGAGGACCCCGCGGCGACCCTCGCGGGTTCGTCGTCCCCCGCTGCGACCTCCCCGGCGACCACGAGCCCCGCGCCCGCCGCGTCGTCCAAGCCGCCCGCGACCGCGCCTCCGGCCGCGTCCACGACCAAGCCGGCCGCCACCCCGTCCACGACGGCCGCCACCCCGTCCACGACCAAGCCCGCGGCCACCACCCCCGCCCCGGCCGCGACCACGACGAAGCCCGCCGTCACGACGACGACCACCGCGCCCACCTCCACAGCGACCAGCACCACGACCTACCCGGTCAAGTTCACGGCGCCGGGCCGCGAAGGCAAGGTGCGGTGTGGCGATGGCCAGACGGCGGAGTTCACCGGCGCGACGACGCTCAACTTCTCCGGCACGGTCACCTGCCTCGTGCAGATCGGCCAGGGCCGCGGCGCGGTGCAGGTCAGCCGCTCGAGCACGGTCACGTGCTCAGAGGACTCGGGCAAGGTGAGCTGCTCGGGCGGGAGCTGATGCGCGCGGTCAGCTCGGCGGGCTCGTGAGCGACACGCTCCCGAAGCTGTTCCTGGACCGGGTCCGGCGCGCCCCCGACGTCGCCGGGCTCCACGACCTGGAGGCCGGGGCCTGGCGCTCCTGCACCTGGGCGGACGCCGAGCGCGAGGTCGCCAGCGCGCTCGCTGGCCTGTGGCGGGACGGCGTGGGCCCGGGCGACCGGGTCGCGATCCTCGGGAACCCGCACCCCGCCTGGATGACCGCGGACCTGGCGACCCTCGCGGCCGGGGCGGTCACGGTCGGCGTCTACCCCACGTTGCTGCCGGACAGCGTCCGGTACATCCTCGACCACGCCGGGTGCAAGCTGCTGCTCGTGGAGTCCGACGCCGAGCTGGCGCGGCTCGGGTGCGTAGATGGGCGGGTCGGGGACGTCCCCGCGCGCACGTGGGACCCGGGAGGGGTCGCTGTCCGCGCGGCGGTGACGTCCGCGCAGGTGGCCGCGCTGCGCGCCGCGGTGGACGCCGTCGACCCGAGCTCGTTGTGCACGCTGATCTACACGTCGGGCACGACCGGGGAGCCCAAGGGCGCGATGATCACGCACCAGGCGATGCTCGCGGTCTGCCTCGCGACGCGCGAGGTGATGCCGCTCGACGGGCCCCAGCGCAGCATCGTCTACTTGCCGCTCGCGCACTCGTTGCAGCGCATGGCCGTGTACCGCGCGTTCATGGACGACATCGAGGCGTGGTGGTGCCCGCGCATCGAGGACCTGCCGGCGACGATCGCGGTCGCGCGCCCGACGGTGCTGGTCGCGGTGCCGCGCGTGCTCGAGAAGATGCAGGCGCGCATCGAGGGCACGGTCGCGAAGCAATCGGGGACCGTCCAGCGCTTGTTTCGGTGGGCCGTGCTGTGCGGCCGGCGGCGCGAGGCCCGGGTCGGCCGCCCGAGCCGCCTCGAGCGCTGGGAGGAGGCGGTGGCGGAGCGGCTGGTGCTGCGAAAGGTCCGGGATCGCCTCGGGGGCATCCGGCAGGTCGGGGTGGGCGGGGCGGCGTTGAACGTCGAGACCGCTCGCTTCTTCCAGGCGGTCGGGATCGAGGTCCTGGAGGCGTGGGGGCTGACCGAGACGTGCGCGCCGGCCACGCTGAACCGGCCCGGGAAGGCGAAGCTCGGCACCGTGGGGACGCCGCTGGCCGGGGTCGAGCTGAAGCTGCTCGACGACGGCGAGGTGCTTGTGCGAGGCCCGGGGCTGTTCAGCGGCTACTGGCGGGACGAGGACGCCACGCGGCGGGCGATGGTGGACGGGTGGTTTTGCACCGGGGACATCGGTCAGCTCGACGCGGACGGGTACCTGAGCATCATCGACCGCAAGAAGGAGCTCATCGTCACGGCGGGGGGCAAGAACGTCGCGCCGGTGCCGATCGAGCGCAAGCTGGAGCGCGGCGGAGACGGTGAGCCGGGCGTCGGCCAGGCGATCGTGATCGGGAGCGAGCGGCCGTACCTGGTCGCCCTGCTCGCGGCGGACCCAGACTCCCCGCCAGCCGACCCCGACGCGTTCGCTGCGGCGCGCGTGGCGGCCGTCAACGCGGGGTTACCCTCGTTCGAGCGGATCAAGGCGTGGGCGTGGGTCCCGCCGCTGACCGTCGAGAACGGCCTCTTGACCCCCACGCTCAAGCCGCGCCGCCGGTTCGTGCTTCAAGCCCACGCCGCGCTCATCGACCAGCTCTACACCCGCTGACGCGGACGCGTATTGATAATGATGATCAAAATCACCACGAGGGCTGGCCGCCACCGGGGGCGTTCGTTATTGATAATGAAAGTCAATATCGAAACCCCTCGGAGTGTGAATGATCCCGACCCTCGCCCTGCTCCTCGCCCCCCACGCCTTCGCCGGGGAGCGCTTGTTCGCGTGGACCTACGGCTCCGGTACGGTCCCACAGGGCGGCCTTGAGCTCGAGCACTACCTGACGGCCGAGACCCACGGCGGCCCCGCAAAGACCGACTGGCAGCACCAGGTCGAGCTCGAGTACGGCGTGACGAACAACCTGGAGCTCGGGCTCTACATCGTCGGCGAGCAAGTCGGCGGCGGGCCGCTCAACTTCTCGGCGTACAAGGGCCGGTTCCGGTACCGCCTGGCGCCTGTCGGCACGTGGCCCGTCGACGTGGCGGTGTACGCCGAGTACGTGGGCTTCATCGGTGAGAATTCCCGCGAGCTCGAAGAGAAGATCATCCTGGAGCGCGACTTCGGCAAGCGCCTCGTGACCGCGCTGAACCTGACCGGGGAGCAGGTGCTCGGCGAGTCCGGCACCGAGATCGTGTTTGAGCCCACGTTGGGCGTCGGGGTGCACGTCGTGCCCTGGTTCAGCGTCGGCGCGGAGGCGAAGTACGAGCAGGTGCTCGGCGAGGGGGGCCCGATGTTCTGGGCAGGGCCGAACGCCCACGTGTCCGGCAAGGGGGGGCGGTTCTGGTGGACCGTCGCGGCGATGTACGGGCTGACGGACGAGACCCGCGCGGACGCCGAGTGGGAGGTCCGCTCGCTGCTCGCGGTGAACCTGTAGGCGAGCGGTTCGTAGCCTGGGTGACGTGTCGTTTAGGGCGATCGGCTTACACCGCAGGCCCGTGACCGCTACGCCAGCCGGATCCCGCCCCTACGTCGCTTGGCAGCACCCGGGCTTCCGTCGATACCAGTTCGTGCGCATCGCCACGATCCTGGGGCTGCAGATGCAGGCGGTGGCCGTCGCGTGGCAGGTCTACGACCTCACGCGGAGGCCGCTGGACCTCGGCTACCTGGGGCTCGTGCAGTTCCTGCCTGTGCTGGCGCTCTGGCCGGTGACCGGGCTCGTGGTCGACAGGCTGGACCGGCGCCAGGTCGTGTCGTTCTGCATCGGCGTGTACGCGCTCGCCGCTGCGGGGCTGGCCGCGCTGTCCTCGGGGTGGTTCGGCCCCGGGGTCACGTCCGTCGCGCCGCTGTTCGGGACCCTCGCGCTGGTCGCGGCCGCGCGGGCCTTCGGGCAGCCGGCCAGCCAAGCGTTGCTCCCGCACCTGGTGCCGCCGGAGGACTTCCCGAACGCGGTCACCTGGACGTCCAGCCTGTTCCAGCTCGGAAGCATCAGCGGGCCGGCCATCGGCGGCGTGCTGGTCGGGGTGATCGGGGTGCCGGGCGTCTACGCGACGACGGCGGTGCTGTGCGCGACGGCGTCGGTGGTGGCGCAGACCGTCGCGATGCGAGCGCCCGAGCCGCCGCCGCCCCGCGGCAAGGTGTGGGACGAGGTGTTCGCGGGTGTGCGGTTCCTGCGCGGGCAGCCGGTGGTGCTCGGCGCGATCACGCTGGACCTGTTCGCCGTGCTGCTTGGCGGGGCGGTCGCGTTGCTGCCGGTGTACGCGCGGGACATCCTCCACGCGGGGCCGATCGGCTTCGGGGTCCTCCGCGCCGCGCCGGCGCTCGGCGCGACGACGATGGCGATCTGGCTCGCGTTCAACCCCGTCGGCGGGCGCGCGGGCAAGAAGATGTTCGCGGCGGTGGCGCTGTTCGGGGTCGCCACCATCGTGTTCGGGGTCTCGACCAACGTGCTGGTGTCGGTCGGCGCGCTCGCGCTGTCGGGCGCCGCGGACGAGCTCTCGGTGGTCGTCCGCCAGACGCTGATCCAGCTCGGCACGCCGGACGCGATGCGCGGGCGGGTGAGCGCGGTGAACTTCGTGTTCATCGGCATATCCAACGAGATCGGCGAGCTCGAGAGCGGGCT
>CALQBK020000119.1 GCA_943328795.2 Bifidobacterium breve | reverse complement strand
GCCTCGGGGATCGCGTCCGCGTCGAACACGATCGCGTTCAGGTCGGCGTCATAGGTCCACGCCGTCTCGGTGTGGCCGTCCACCTGGACGAGCAGCGTCTCGACGATCGGCTCGGACGCGAGGTGGAACGTGTCCAAGAGCCCCGACGCCGTCATGTTCGCGATGGTCTCGAAGTACGAGGTCCAGTCGGTCGCGCAGATGGACAAGAACGCGCCGCCGGTCGCGACGCTCGCCTCGTAGTAGCCGGAGCCGGGCTCGGCGGACCCGCAGCCATCCGGCACGTCCCCGACGATCGCGGTTACGCTCGCGGTCGGCGCGATGGCCTGGATCGCGTCCACGTAGGTGTTCCAGGGGCTCGGCGACTGCTCAGTCTCGTCCGAGACCTCGATCAGCGTGACCTTGCTGTCCTCGCGGACGAACCCGGCGTTGCACTCGCCCGACGTCGACTTTTGCAGCGCCTCCAGCGTGAGGCTCAGCCCCGCTTCGGTGAGCTCGCCGTACACGCCGTCGACCGCGTCGACGAACGTGGAGACCACGTCGGGCGTCTCGGGCGTCAAGATGCCCTTCGCGAAGCAGCCGTTGTCGCGTGTCACGACGCCGACCTGCCAGTCCAGGTCCAGCGAGTCCAGCCGCTCGGCGAAGCCCTCGAAGTTCTCCATGATGATCTGCTGGTTGTCGCGCATCGAGCACGACTGGTCGACGTAGAACAAGATGTCGCCCTTGTCGTACGGGCCGTCGCCTTGCCAGAACTCCTCCTCCACGCTCGGGTCGGTCACGCCCGTGGCGGTCTGCGCCGCGACGTGCACGCCCACGGCGTCGTTGGCGGTGACCCACACCTGGCTGTCCATGTCGCCTTCGGTGGCCGCCACCGTGAGGGTGACCTGTTGGGACGCGCCGGGCTCGAGCGTCGCGGGGAGGGTGAACGGCACGTCCAACGTCCAGCCGTTGCCCACCTGGACGATGTTGTCGATCTCGAGCGCGGCGTCGCCGATGTTCTGCAGCGTGATCGGCTCGTCGCGCGTGCAGCCGATCAGCACCTTGCCGTACGACAGCGGGTCAGGCGTGATGAGCAGCTCGGGCACCTGGCCGTTGCCCTCGATGAACACGACGGGCTCGGGGTTCCCGGGGTCGTCGTTGTAGATGTGCAGCTGGCCCAGGTCCTCGGAGCCGAGCGCGGTGTACACCACGTCGATGTCGCGGTCCTCCCCGGGCGCGAGTGTGAAGATCGAGGCGTCCGTGAGGATCGAGTAGGCGGTAGACCCGTACAGGTCGAGGCCGCTGACGTTGAGGTCCGCCCCGCCGTCGTTGAGCACGTTGAACGAGAGCGTAGCGGACTCGCCGAGCGGCAAGCTCCCGAACAGCAGGGTGTCGGGGGTGACGACGATGTTCGGGACATCGCTCGCGCCGGGATCCTCGGAGTCCACGTGGTGGATCTTGTTGTCCGGGTGGCAAGCTGCCAGCAAGAGCGCGAGGGGGAACAAGGGGCGCATCAACACTCCGCCGTGCCAGGGCACTCACCATAGCCGGGATTCGCGGGCCACGCGTCGCAGACAGCTATACTGGGGCCCACCCCACGAGCTCATGCGTCCGGCCGCCCTCGCTACCTTCTTGCTCGCGACGCTGATCACGTGGCCGACGTTGGTGCAGCCGACCGCGAGCATAATCGGGCACCCGGGCAACGACGTCTGGAACCACGTCTGGGGCTACTGGTGGGTGTGGCAAGAGCTCAAGGCGGGGCGCGCGCCGCTCGCGACCAACTTGATGCACTTCCCGGACGTGAGCCGGCTGTTCTTCATCGACACGTTCGGCGCGATCCTCACGCTGCCGGTGCAGTGGCTCCTGGGCCCCGTCGCGGCGATCAACGCGGTCGTCTTCTTGTGCTTCTGGTCCGCGGGGTTCGCCGCCTGGATGCTCGGCCGGCACGTGCTGACGACGTGGAGGGGCGCGGGCCCGGTCACCGACCGCCTGGCGATGCTCGTCGCGGTGGCCTTCGCGGCGAGCCCGCACCTGGTCGCCCAGGCCTACAACGGCATCACCGAGACGCTCTTCGCGGCGGGCTTGCCGTTCACCACGCTCGCCATCTTGCGCTTCCTGGAGCGCCCGACGCTGCGCCGCGCCCTGGTCGCGGGCGGGACAGGCGCCGTCTCGGTCATCGCCAACTTCTACTTCGGGCTGTTCGCGGTGGTGGGCGCGGTGGTCATCACGCTCACGCACGCGTGGGCGCGGCGGGACCGCGTGCGGTGGCGTGGGCTGCCCCTGCCGGCCATCGCTGGCATGGTGGTCGGCCTCGCGCTGGTCGCGCCGGTGCTGCTGGCGTTCGCCTCGACGTTGGATGCCAGCGACGCGATCGTGCACCGCGACGAGGCGTTCGTGCTGCAGTCGCTGATGAACCACAACATGACGGACGTCGTGAGCCTGTTTCATCCTGGGAAGTTCTACAGCCCCGACCTGAAGGCGATGACCGGGGAGGACCTGCTGATCGTGACCTACTTGGGCTGGACGCTCACGCTGCTCGCTGGGCTCGGGTTCGCGACGCTGCGGGTCGAGGACGGCGTCCACTGGGCTGCGTGGGTGGGCGTGTTCGGGGTCCTCGCGCTCGGCCCGTGTCTGTACGTCGGCGGGGCGTACGTGACGGTTGACGACCACCAGGTCTACCTGCCGTTCTACCTGCTGTTCAAGGCGATCCCGGCGTTCCAGCGCATCTCGCACCCGTTCCGGTTCGTCATGGGCGTGCAGCTCGGGCTCGGCTTGCTGGCTGTCGGGGGGCTCGCGCGCCGGCCGCAGTGGACGCACGGGGTGGCCGTCTTGCTGGTGCTCGGCGAGTCGTTGCTGGGCTCGCCGGCGCCGTGGCCGCTGGCTACGTCGGTGGTCACGATGCCCGCGTACACGTCCGTGCTGCGTGACGACCCGACCCCCGGGGCCGTCGTGGATCTCCCGATCAACGTCCCGAACTTGGAGCGCGCCGTCTACTTGTACTACCAGACAGCCCACGACAGGCCGAGCCCGTACTCGCTGAACGAGCCGCTGCCGCCGATCCTGGGTCGGTCGCACCTCACGCGCGCGATCCTCGTGGCCGAAGGCGGGCAGTTGGACTCGCTGCCGCCGTCGCTGGGCTCGCTCGACCTCGTGGTCGCGGGCCGGGCGTTTTCGCGTCTCGGCGTGCGCTACATCGTCGTGCACGAGCGCATGTACCCGGCCGAGCGCTTGGCGGCGGTGCTCACGCTCCTGCGCACGGCGCTCGGGCCGGAGACGCTGGACACCGGCGAGGGCGAAGTCGTCTGGCGGCTCGAGTCAAAGGAGGCTTCGTGAAGCGGCTTGAAGGCACCCCCCGGGAGGTCGCGGGGTTCGCCGCGGCGCTGTTGGTCGCGGTCGCGTCCGCCATCGCGATCACGTGGCCGATGGCCGCGAACATCGACCAGGTGGTGCTCGGTGGTGGCGAGCTCGGCGGCTGGCTGTGGCGCTATAACTGGCACTACATGTCGCTCGACGGCCTCATGCAGACGAACCTGGGGCCGATCGCGACGTGGGTCGAGTTCGTCGGGCTGGGCCGGTACCCGGAGACCGGCAACGTGCTGGACGTGCTGGCGATCTCGTACCCGCTCGAGAAGCTGTTCGGCTTCCCCACCTCCTACAACGTCAAGGTGCTGCTGATCCTCTCGCTGAACGGGCTCGCTGGGTACGGCCTCGCCCGCTACTTCTCGGGGAGCGTGAGCGCGTCGATCGCGGCTTCTGCGCTCGCCGTTGTGAACCCGCTGTGCATCCAGGAGGTGCAGGCCTGCGGCCTGCGCCAGGCGATCCTGTGGTGGGTCCTGCTGTACCCGGCGGTGTTGGATCGCGCGCTCCGCCGGCGGACGCTCGGGGCCGGGGTCGTCGCAGGCGCGGTGTTCGGCCTCGCGGGCGCCTACTACTGGTTCTACGGGCTGTTCACGCTGATCTTCAGCGCCGTGTGGTTCTTCAAGCACATCCTCGCGGAGCGATCGCGCGTGAACGCGACCGGCGTGTTGCGGGCGACGGCAGGCGCGTTCCTCGGCACCGTGGTGCTCGCAGGGGCGTTCGTGCTGCCGTACGCGATGCCCGGCGCCGGGGGCAGCAAAGGCGGGGCGTCGGCGCTCCCCGAGATGACGTTCTTCTTGCCGTACCCGCCGTACGACACCGTCTCGACCGCCCCGCTGCGCCCGCAGACGTACGCGGAGAACCTGCTGGCGTCGATCCACCGCACCATCGGGTCGACCTGGTCCGCGACGTACCCGTTCGACCCGTCCCTGAACGAGTCGCTGCAGTGGACGGTGCTGGTGCTGGGCCTGTTGCCGGCGTTGCTCCGCTCACGCAGCTGGGGGTGGCTCGGCGTGTGGCTGTTCTTCTACGTCGGCACGCTCGGTCCGTTCTTGCGTATCGGCACGGGCGACGCGCAGGAGGTCACGCGGTTCGGCGCCGACCACGACATGGTGCTCCGGCTGCCGTACACGCTGATGTTCCAGTACATCCCCGGCATGTCGCGCATGTTCGCGCCGTACCGCCTCGGGAGCTACGTGATCGTCGCGTCGGTGGTGCTGCTGGCGACCGGGCTGGCGCGCACGCGCTTCCGGGCGTGGATCGCGCCGCTGGTGATCGCCGCCACGGTGATGCAGCCGATGGGGCGCTGGGGTCGCGGTGCCGTCAACGAGGGTGACGCGGACAGCCGTTGGTTCCGCTCTCCGCTGAAGATCAACCGCATCATCGTGCCCGATTACTACAAGCAGATCGACGCCACCGCGCTCTCCGGCATCATCGAGCTGCCGTTCGACCAGCAGCAGGACCTGCTGTACCTCTACCAGATCGTCCACGGGCAACGGGTGTACCGCTCCTGGGCGTCGCCCGCCGCGGTGCCTCCGGCGCTCCGCGCCCAGAACGTCGGGGGCGAGTACGGCGCGCGCCTGCGCTACCAGGCCCGCCAGGACGCGATCAGCGGCCCAGTACCGGACGCCCTCGCGGCGCTGTCCCGCGACGTGCAGGACGCCGATCTGTCGACCTTGACCCTTGACAGCCTGCAGGCCTTCAGCAAGACCAACAACTACAGGCGGATCATCCTCCACGAGCGCGGGTACTACCTGGTGGACCCCAAGCGCGGCGGCTTGCTCTACGACACCGCGCGCAGGCGGCTCGGGGAGGCCATCGGGCTCGAGAGCACGGAGTACGACGAGCTGACGCGGGGCGATCCGAAGCACCCGCAGCTCGGCGTCCCGATTGTCGGCGACCTCGTGCCGTGGTCGTCCCAGCCGATGGATCTCCCGCCTGAGAAGGCGCCCGCGGTCTACCACATGGCCGTCTGGGAGCTCCCGGACCCCGGGGCGGACCTGTCGGACATGGACGTCGCGCCGGGGATGGGCGTGTCGGGGCAGCCGGGGTCCGGCCGCACCCCCGAGGCGCAGCAGCCGGAGGAGGGCGCCCAGCCGCCGCAGCCCGCGGGCGATGGCAGCGGCACACCCACCATGGGCTCGGGCGAGTGGAACCCCGCGCCCCCCTGATATGACCGGCTTCAGCCCGCGGCGCCCATGAGGCTCTGGAGTAGGCTCTTGCGTGTGCCCGGGTCCCTGTAGACGAGGAGCGGGTGCCCGCAGCGCGCGCCCAGCTTCTCTGCTGTGCTCCCCAGCAGCACCGCCGCGAGGGGCGTCAACCCGCGCGACCCGACGGCCAGGAGGTCGGCGTCCTTGGTGGCGGCCAGGAGCGCCTCCGCGGGCTTGGGCGACGCGTCGATGCGGAGCTCCGCGGCGTCGGCGCCGGCGAGCTTCGTCCAGGTCTCGCGGACTTGCCGCTGCAGCACGTCGATGTCCGCTTGCTCCCCCTCGGGGTCGACGACGGCGACGGGCGTGACCTCGTCAAACAGCTCGCGCGCGACAGCGTACGCGCGGAGCGCGTTCGACGAGAAGTCCATGCCGATCACCGCCCGGCCGCGGCGGAGCCGCGCGCCCTCGGGCATCACGAGCACGGGGGCGTCCGAGAGCCGGACGACCCGGAGGCCGTGGTCGCCCCACCCGCGGGCGGGGCGCCCGACGATGACCAGGTCGATCTGCTCGTCCTGGACGATGCGCTCGACGGCTTCGGCCAGGCGGCCGCTGACGTGGACGGCGCGCGCGTCGATCCCCTCGGCCTGCAGCGCGCGGGCGGTGGCCAACAAGAGCTCGGGGGCAGGGGCTGCGACGACGCCCTGCGCGAAGAACCCGCGGCTGCGCTCGGTCACGTTGAGCACGTGGACGCGGCCGCCTCCAGGCCCAAACGTGGTCGCCAAGGTGCGTACGGCCTCGATCACGGCCAGGTCCGGGCCGGCGGGGCCGAGGGCCACGAGGGCGAGGAGGTTCTTGAACATCAGGTCTTCCAGTGCGTCGACATGCGCGTGAGGTCGTGGACGATGCTGCGGACCCGCTCGAGCTGCTCGAGCGCTTGCATGACGCGGTCCTCGGCTACCTCGGGGAGGTCGCCCGTCTCCACCGCGAGGTCCAAGTGCGCCATCGCCGCGGTCACCGGCTGGGCGAGCTCCGACGCCATGCGCGGGCCGATGTTGGTCGCCTCGACGCGTCGCTCCCGGTTGGCCACCAGCTCGGTGGCCAGCCGCAGCCGCTCTTCCATCGCGCGGTACGGGCGCTGGTCAGCGAACGCGCCGACGGTGCCGACGACCTCGTTCCCATCCCGGATCCACGCGGCGGTGAGCCGCACGGGCACACGCGACCCATCTCGGCTGCGCAGGTCCACGTTCATCGGCTCCGCGGCGCCGGGCAGGCCGGCGGTCCGCTGGCGGAGCCGCACCATCACCGCGCGCGCGTCCGCCACGTCCGCGTACAGCTCCGGCGTTCGCAGCCGCTCCATCGCTTCGCTCGAGGACCACCCGAGCAAGCGCGACGCCCCCGAGTTGAACTTGAGGATGCGGCCACGCCGGTCGGCGACCACGACGGCCTCGGGCAAGCACTCGAGCAACGGCACCAGCAGATCTGCGTCGGTCACGTGTTCCTCCCCGCGGTCCAGCGCGCGAGCGCTTGTCCGTACACCTCGCCGACGGCGACCCCGGCCGCGCGCGCTGCAGCTCCGCAGTCGTCGTGCTCGGGCGCGGCGTGGAGCAGGTGCCCCTCGCGCTCCCCGATCTTGATCCGCACAACGCCGAAGTCCGTCGTCACCGACTCGTGCCGCCGCCCGACGACCTCGCGCGCCCTCGGGCCGAACCGGTACCCGAAGCTGCCGGAGTGGCGCAGCAGCGCCTCTCCGACGCTCACCCGGCCGTCTTCGCTCGCCAAAGCCTGGATCCACAGCCCCGGGCGCCCCTTCTTCATCAGCACCGGCACCACGAACGCGTCGAGCGCACCCGCGGCGAACAGCGCATCCAGCAGCGGCGGCACCGACTCGCCCGGCAGGTCGTCGACCTGCGCGGAGAGCTCGATCACGTCGACTATGCTCCCGGCGTGCCCGTCGCCGACCACGGCGCGGAGCACGTTGGCGTGGCTCGCCGGGTCCCGGGTCCCAGCGCCGTAGCCGACGGACTGGATGACCATCGCGGGCATCGAGCCGGGCCGCGCGAGCGTCGCGACCAACGCCGCGCCCGTGGGGGTGACCAGCTCGCCGCCGAACGGGCTCGGCATCACGGGGTACCCACGGAGGACCTCGACGGTCGCCGGCACCGGGATCGACAACACGCCGTGCTGCGTGCGGACCGCGCCTTGCCCCATCGGGAGCGGGGTGGCCACGATCTCGTCGATGCCGAGCAGCTCCATGGCGGAGCACGCGGCGACGATGTCGACGATCGAGTCGACAGCGCCCACCTCGTGGAACTGGACCTGGTCGACCGGGACCCCGTGGACCCGCCCCTCGGCCGCGGCCAGCCGCGCGAACGTCGCGAGCGAGCGCGCCTTGACGCGAGCGGGGAGCGACGCGGCCTCGAGCAGGGCGCGGATCGTGGCCCAGTCACGCTGGGGCTGCCCGGGGAACGAGTCCGGCACCGCGTGGCCGTGGTCGTGCCCGTGCCCATGGTCGTGGCCATGCCCGTGGTCGTGGCCATGGTCCTGGTCGTGCGCTGGCCCCGCCGGCCGTGCTGCGCCGTCCGGCTCGACGATGAACCGGGTCGCCGCGTACGCGCCCCGGTGCACGCGCTCCACGCGGGCGGCCCAGCCGGGGATCCCGACGGCGCGGACGTCACGGAGCACGGCGTCGAGCGGCGCCCCGGCGTGCACGAGCGCGGCGACGAGCATGTCGCCCGCGACCCCGGCGAAGCAGTCGAGGAACAGGATCACGGTGCGCCTCGCGCCACCCACGGGCTCAACCGGTCGCCGTTTCGGCGGGGAGCGTGCGGGGCAGCATCCGCCCAGCGAGCGCTGCGGCGCCGAAGCCGTTGTCGATGTTCACGACCCCCACCCCAGGCGCGCACGCGTTCAGCATCGTCAACAGCGCCGCCACGCCCCCGAAGCTCGCGCCGTACCCGACGGACGTCGGCACCGCGATCACCGGCGCGGTCACGAGGCCCGCGACGACCGCCGGGAGCGCGCCGTCCATCCCGGCCACGACGATCACCACGTCGCACTCGGCCAGCTCGTCCAAGCGAGAGACGAGCCGGTGCAGGCCGGCGATGCCGACGTCGACGACGCGCCGCACGGAGACGCCCATCACCGAGAGGCACACCGCGGCCTCCTCGGCGACAGGCAGGTCGCTGGTCCCAGCGCACACGACGGCCACCCGACCGGGCCGCGCGGGGGCGACCCCGAGCCACCAGACCTGGGCCGTGGCGTCGTAGGACCCGCCCAGCGCGCTCACGATAGCCATGCCCTTGGTGGCGTCCACCCGGGTGGCGACCGCCACCTGCCCACGCTCGACGAGCCCGGCGGCGATGGCGATGACCTGCTGGGCCGTCTTGCCGGAGCCGTAGATGGCCTCGGGCATCCCGGTCCGCCGCAGCCGGTCGTAGTCCACGGTCGCGAAGGGGAGCGAAGGCATGCCGGGCGTCTATCCAGTGCGCGACGCGGGTGTCACGTCACCCGGTCCAGCGCGTGACCGTGGTGTGACTGTCCTCCAGCAGGACATCGGCGTGCAGCTCGACGTCGCGCCGGGCCTGGTCGAGGCGAGAGCGGACCACGGTCGCGTCGTTGCCGACGAGAGTGACGGCGAGCACGCAGCGCTCGTGGTCCTCCAGGTGCCCCACCTCGGCGACGGCCGCGCCAAACCGGGAGGCGAGCCTGTCCTTCACGGAGCGAACCCCGTGGCGCCGGTCCTTTAGAGATCGGCTCCCGGGCACGCTCACGCGCAGCCGCATCACGCCCACGAGGATCGCCTCGTCCGGCGCAGGCAGGAACGGGATCACCGGTGGTCCCCGCGCGAGCGGGGGCAAAGCCGTGTCGGCGCGGACTTGGTCACTCGGTGCGAGGGACCTCGACGCGCGCGAAGCAGATGATCACGTCGCCGATCGCCATGCCTTCGAAGTCCTCGACGAAGATGCCGCACTCGAAGCCCTTCTCGACCTTCTTGACGTCGTCCTTGAAGCGCTTGAGGGCCTGGATCTTGCCCTCGTGGACGACCTTGCCTTCGCGCATGACCTTCGCGATTGCGCCGCGAACGATCTCGCCGTCGAGGACCATCGAGCCGGCGACCGTGCCGACCTTCGTGACCTTGAACAGCGCGCGGACCTCGGCTTCGCCGGTCTTGCGCTCCTCGTACACCGTCGGCAGCATCCCGAGCATCCGTGCTTTCACGTCGTCGAGGATGTTGTAGATGATGTCGTAGCGCTTGATCTCGACGCCGTACTGGTCGGCCGCCGAGCGCGCCTTCGCGTCCGACTTCACGTTGAACGCGATGACGTACGCGGCGTTGCTCGACGCGAGCGTGACGTCCGACTCGCTGACCGGGCCGATGGCGGCGTGCAGGATCTTGAGCTGAGTACCGGCGATCGCGAGGCCCTCGAGCGCGCCCTTGAGCGCCTCGAGCGTGCCGCCGACGTCGGCCTTGATGACCACGTGCTGGACGGGGATCGCGACGCCGGACTGCTTGTACAGGTCGTCGACGGTCATCTTCTGGCGCGAGGCCTGCGCGAGCTGGCCCTGGCGAGCCGTGTCCGCGCGGTGCTCGGCCAAGGTGCGGGCGTCCTTCTCGGTCTCGACGACTGAGAAGTCGGCGCCAGCGGCCGGCACGTCCTGCAGGCCGAAGATCTCGACCGGCTGGGAGGGCCCGGCCTCCTTGATCTTGCGGCCGGTGTCGTCGGACATCGAGCGCACGCGGCCCCAGGTGTTGCCGATGACGAGGATGTCGCCCTGCTTCAAGGTGCCGTTCTGCACGAGCAGCGAGACCACCGCGCCACGGCCGACCTCGAGCCGCGCTTCCAGCACGACGCCCTCGGCGTGACGCTCGGGGTTCGCGCGGAGGTCGAGCACCTCGGCCGTGATCAGCACGTTCTCGAGCAGGTCGGCGATGCCGGTGCCCTTGAGCGCGGAGACCGGGCAGAAGATCGTGTCACCACCGAACTCCTCGGCGACGAGGCCGTGGTTCATCAGCTCGCGCTTGACGCGGTCGGGGTTGGAGCCCGGCTTGTCGATCTTGTTGACGGCCACGACGATGGGCACTTTCGCCGCCTTCGCGTGGTTCAGGGCCTCGACGGTCTGCGGCATCACGCCGTCGTCCGCTGCAACCACCAGGATGACGACGTCCGTGGCGCGCGCACCGCGGGCCCGCATCGCGGAGAACGCGGCGTGGCCGGGCGTGTCGAGGAAGGTGATGTCCCTGTCCCCGCTCCGCACCTGGTAGGCGCCGATGTGCTGGGTGATACCGCCGGCTTCGCCCGCGGCCACCTTCGCCTTCCGGATGCTGTCGAGCAGGGTGGTCTTTCCATGGTCGACGTGACCCATGACGGTGACGACGGGCGCCCGGACCGGCAGGTTCTCGCGGTCGTCCACGACGGCCGTGATCAAGTGCTCAGACTCGTCGAACGCGACGCTGTAGACCTCGTGACCGAGCTCCAGCGCGAGCAGCTCGCACGTTGCGAAGTCGATGGTCTGGTTCAAGGTGGCCGGGGTGCCCATCTGCATGAGCACCTTGATCAGCTCGGCGCCCTTGACGCCCATCTCGTGCGCGAGGTTCGCGACCGTGATGTCGCCGTCGATCGAGATGCGGCGCTTGATCTTGGCGACGGGCGCCATGACCATGCCCTTCTTGCCCTTCGGCTTCCGGACCTTGCCGAACTCCGACATGGTGTGCTCGGTGCGGTCGGGGCGACGCCCCTTCTTGCGATCCTTGGCGTCCCCGCCCGGTGCGGCGGGCGCGGGGGGGCCGGCGTGACCGGCTCCACCGGGGCGAGGCGTGGTGCCAGGCGGCGTCCAGCGCGTAGCGCCGGGGGCGAGGCCCGGGCGGCCGCGGAGACCACGCGGGTCCGTCGGGTCGAACCCGGGCGGGAGCGCGATGACGCCCTTGCCGAGGCCGGGGAGCATCGGCGTGTCGGGCAGGCGCGCCATGACGGGCCGGGCCGCGGGGGCGACCGAGTGCCGCACCGCGCCACCGGGGCGGTCGACGATGACGGCGCGATCGAGCGTAGGCTGCGTCTCTTGGCGAACCTCGACGACGCGGGGGGCGACCACGACTTCGGGGGCGGCGACGGGCGCGACGGGCGCGGGCGGCGCAGGCGCGACGACGACGGGGGCGGGGGCCTCGACGACAGCGGCGACCTCGACGGGCGCGGGCGCTTCGACCACGGGGGCGGCCTCGACCGGCTCCGGCGCGACGACGGCAGCGACGGCCTCGACCACAGCGGCGGCGACGGCCTCGACGGGCGCTGGGGCCTCGGGGGCCTCCTGGACGGGCTCGACGACCGGGGCGACGACGGCCACGGGCTCGGGGGCCACGACGGGGGCGGGGCGCGGGGCTACGGCGGGCCGTGCTTCGACGACCGGGCGAGCGGGGGGCGTGGGCGGCGCAGGGGGCGCGACCACAGGCGGGGGGAGCCCTGCGCCCGGGCGGCGGATCGTGCGGACCGCAGCGACCGGCGGGGGAGGCGGCGGCGGCGGCAGGGGCTCGCCTGCCCGGCGCCGGACAACGCCTTGGCCCACCCGTTCGGCCGGGCTGGGGGCTGCCTTGGTGTCGGCGACTGGAGGACGCCCTGCCTTTTGAGCCGAGGCTTCCTGAAGCCGTTCAATGCTGACTTTGGTCGACATGCGGACCCTTGCGGTCTGGGTTTTTCGAGCGCTGGTAGGGTCCCGTCCGGACCGGCAGCACTCCGGGGACCGGGCGATAACCCGGGGAGCCCCGCAGTGCATGGCTTTTCTGGCCTGGTGGACGCGCCGAGGCGCTTTCGACCCGGCCCGTTGGGACCCCCGTCCGCCATTTAGCCGAGCGCGCGCTGGCGATCCAGCCACGCGACCAGCTCTTTCGCAGGCCCCCCCGCGCGGACCGCTACGACCGCTCGCGCGCCCTTGCCGATCCGTCGGCCGAGCTCCTCCTTGTCGAACGGGAGCGTGTAGACCGGGATGTCTCGGGCCCCGCGGATGTCGTCGATCGACGAGGTGGATGCGTCCACGGCGGCCAGCAGCGCGCGCGCCTCGCCCGCCCGCACGGCCCCCGTCGCAGCGTCGGCGCCGCTCGCCAGGCGCCCGCTCCGCGCTGAGAGCGACAGGAAGTCGGCCACACGCGCGGCGGCCAGCGCGCGCGCTCGGTCCACCAGCGCGGCGGTGTCCACCTCCGGCAGCTTCAGCGCCCGCGCCAGTCGCCGGGGTTCGGCGACCAGGGTGTTGAGCGCGGCGGCCGTCGGCAGCACCCACGCCCCGCGCCCCTCGTCCTTGTGCTTGCTCGTCCACTCCACGTACGCGGACCCGTCCGGGCCTGCGAACAGGCGCAGCAGCTCGGACTGGGGGTGCGCTTCGCGCGTGACCACGCACGTGCGCATCGCCAGCGCCTGTGCCTCCTTCCGCGCGGCGTGCTTGGGCTTCGGGGACGGCGCGGGCGCCGGGGTCTTCGGGTTCACGAGGGGTCCTTGGGCTCGAGCGGGGCGTCGAACTGCTGCCGGAGCGCCGCGCGTTGTAGCTTGCCCAGCGCGTTGCGGGGCAACGACGCGACAACCAGCACCCTTCGCGGCCGCTTCAGCCCCGACAGCGCAGCCCCCCGCGCGTTGACCTCCGCCAGCGCCGCCTCCACCGCGCCGGACACCACCACGGCGAGCCCCACCACCTCGCCCAGGTCGGCGTCCGGCAGCCCGACGGCCCCTACTTCTGCGACGCCGGGCAGCCCTTGGTACGCGGCCTCGACCTCGGCCGGCGACACGTTCACCCCTCCGACGATGATCAGCTCCTTCTTACGGCCCACGATCCGCAGGTAGCCAGCGTCGTCCCACTCCCCCGCGTCCCCGGTCGCAAACCAGCGCTGCCCCAAGACCTCCGTCGGCACTTCTGGTAGATCCTGTGCCAAGACCTCCGTCGGCACTTTTGGTAGATCGCGGGTGGGGACCCAGTAGCCGCTGAACACGCTGGGGCCGCTCACCTGGACCTCGCCGTCCACGAGCCGCACGCGCACGCCGGGGACGGGCGGGCCCACCGTGCCGGCTCGGCGCTCGCCGCGCCCCGGGTTCGAGCAGATCATCACGGTCTCCGTCATCCCGTAGCGCTCGAGGATGCGGTGCCCGGTCGCCTCGTAGACGGCGTCCGACGTCGCCTTGTCCAGCCCGTCCGAGCCGCTCACGAGCAGCGTGAGGCGCTGGAACGGGGCGGGGTCCGCCTGCATGACGGGGAGCCAGCGGCGGTACCAGGTCGGGACGCCGTACACGTGGGTCACCTCGGGAGGCGGGGGCACCGGCTCAAACCGCGGGAGCAGCACCGCCCGCGCGCCGCGAAGCAGCGTGCCGTGCAGCCCGAGCACCAGGCCGTGGGTGTGGAACAGCGGGAGGGCGAGCAGCAGGCAATCGTCGGCTGAGAGCGCCCAGCACTCCGCGAGCGCGTCGAGGTTCGCCTGCCACATCGTGAAGGTCTGCGGGACGCCCTTCGGGCGCCCGGTCGTCCCGGAGGTGAACAGCAGCGCCGTCAAGTCGTTCTCGGCCCAGGGCCCGAACGCCCCGCCCGGGACGAGCCGCGCCGCTGGGGCTGTCGCGAGCCCGCCGAAGCGCTCCGGGGAGCGGGTCAGGACGCGCACGGGGGCTGCGTCTTCGAGGATCGGGCGCAGCTCCGCCTCGCGGTAGTGGGCGTTGAGCGGCAAGCGCACGGCGCCGAGGGCGATGCAGCCGAGGTGCGCGTCGACCAGGTCGAGGCCGTTCTCCAGGTGGATCGCCACGACGTCCCCCGGCGCGACGCCGTCTGCGGCGAGGCCCCGCGCGGCGGCCTCGCCGCGGGCCCGGAGGTCGCCGTACGTGAGCCACCCGGTGGCCGGGTCGTGGAGCGCGGGTCGCGCGGGGTCGTGGGCCAGGAAGCGGCGCTGGAACATCCTCGCCCTCTACTCGCTGCACACGCGGGCCGCCTCGTAGCGGTCCGTCGAGAACGTCCAGGGGATGACAGTGCGCACGGGCGGCTGGCCGGCGATCCAGTTGGCGTGCAGGT
>CALQBK020000118.1 GCA_943328795.2 Bifidobacterium breve | reverse complement strand
TCGCGACGGCCGCGCTCCTGCTGCTGATCACGGTGGTCGCGCCGTCCATCGCGCACCAGGTCGGCGAGCTCACGGTGCGCCTGAAGCCGGCGTTGCTGAACCTCCGGGTCCAGGTCGAGCCGTGGATCGCCCAGGTCGAGGCCCGGACGGGGGAGAAGATCCCGCTCGACCTGGAGGGGCTGCTGGACGTCGCGCCGCAGTACGTGCGGCAGTTGGTGGACGCCCCCGACGCCCGGGACGCCGCGCAGGCGTGGCTAGCGGGCTTCCTCGGGAGCGGGTTCGCCGTCGCCGGTTCGCTGCTCCAGCTGCTGCTGTTGCCGCTGTTCACGTTCTACCTCGCGTCCGAGTGGCCGCGGATCCTGGACGGGGTGGACAGCATGGTGCCACCTCGGCATCGCCCGCTCGTGCACGAGCTCTCGGCCGAGATCCACCGCCGCATCGGCGGTTTCATCGAGGGCCAGGTGACGCTGTGCGCGCTGCTCGGCGTGCTCTACAGCATCGGGCTGCTCATCACCGGCATCGATCTCGCCGTGACCATCGGGATGCTCTCGGGCGCCCTGTTCGTGGTGCCGTACTTGGGGACGGTCGTTGGCGTCGTGCTCTCCGCGCTGCTCGCCGTGCTGAAGTTCGGGCTCGACTGGCACGTGGTCGGCTGCTTGCTCACGTTCGCGGTGGTGCAGGGCCTCGAGGGGAGCGTGCTGACGCCGCGGATCGTCGGGCAGCGCGTGGGGTTGCACCCGCTCGTCGTGATGATCGCCGTCGTAGCGGGCGGCAACCTCGTGGGGATCTGGGGCGTGCTGCTCGCAGTGCCGATCACAGCTGCGCTCTCGGTCCTCGCGTCGGCGCTCTTGCGTGGGTACCGCGAGAGCCACTTCTTCGTTGGCTGACGTGCCGGTCGAGCGGCGCTGGCTCGGGACCCTCGACTATGGCGAGGGGCTGGCGGTCCAGGCGCACGCCCACGACCGTGGCGTGCTGCGTGGTCAGCCGTGCTTGCTCGGGCTCGAACACGCGCCAGTGCTCACGCTCGGGAAGCGGGGAGGGGAGGTTGACCTGCCTGGCGCCGCGGCTGCCGGCTACGCGGTGTGGCGCACGCGCCGTGGCGGGCTCGCCACGTGCCACGAGCCAGGCCAGCTCGTCGGATACCTGGTGGTGGACGCCCGGGCGCTGGGGGTCAAGCGGCTCGTGGACGCCGTCGAAGGCGCGTTGATCGACTGGCTCGGCGCGCGCGGGATCGTGGCCGGGCGGCGGGAGGGCGCGCCGGGGGTGTGGGTGCACGGGGACGGGGGGAGCGCCAAGATCGCCGCGGTCGGCCTGCAGGTGCGCCAAGGCTGGACGATGCATGGGTTCGCCCTGAACCTCGTCAACGACTTGGCGGGCTTCAACCTCATCTCGCCGTGCGGGATTCGGGACGCGACGGTCACCTCCGCGGCTCGGCTCGGCGCCGTGATCTCGCCGATCGAGGCCTGGTCGTCCCTCGCGGTGGCCCTGCAAGCCGCGCTGCGGCTCGATGCGGACGCACAAATTCCCCTTGACGCGCCCCCTCGGGTTCGCTAAAGCGCGGAACGCTCTGGCACGTAGCTCAGTGGAAGAGCACCGCCTTGACACGGCGGTGGTCGCCGGTTCAATCCCGGCCGTGCCAACCACCTTGCCCGGGCGCCGTCCCACCGACGGCCCCGGGCTTTTCCTTCTCGCCTCACCGATCGCGCAGCCGCGCATTCCCCTCCCTCCCCGGAGCCGCATTGCGGAGTCCTCCCCGTGGTCAGCCCCCCTCTGCTCCCGAGCGCAACGAGCCTCGGGTCAACGAGCGTATTCGCGTCCCTCGTGTCCTCGTCATCGACGACACGGGCGAGAAGCTCGGTGAATTCCTAACGGAAGACGCGCTCGCGCTCGCACGCGAACGGGGGCTGGATCTCGTCGAGGTCGCGCCCATGGCGCGTCCTCCGGTCTGCCGCATCACGGACTTCGGAAAGCTCAAGTACGAGAAGAAGAAGCGCGACGCCGTTGCCCGGAAGAACCAGGCGATCGTCGAGATCAAGGAGATCAAGCTCCGCCCGAAGACCGACGATCACGACTTCGCCGTCAAGGAGCGCGCCGCGCGCGGGTTCCTTGAGGAAGGCGACAAGGTCAAGGTCACGGTTCGGTTCCGCGGCCGCGAGATCGCGCACAAGGACATCGGCGAAGACCAGTGCAAGAAGTTCGCGGAGATGCTCCACGACGTCAGCACGGTCGAGCAGATGCCCCGCATGGACGGGCGCCAGCTCTCGATGTTGCTCGCCCCGACGAAGAAGAAGGGGTAGAGGCCCCTCCCGGGTCCGCCCAGCCGTTCCACCGCGCCCTCCAGCGCACACTATCGGAGTTTCGAATGCCCAAGATGAAGACCAACCGCTCCGCCGCCAAGCGCTTCAAAGTCACCGCCTCCGGCAAGGTGAAGTACCAGAAGAACGGCCTGCGCCACTGCCTCGAGCACGTGTCCAAGGACACGAAGCGTGGCCTCCAGAAGGCGGGCTACCTCAACAAGCAAGACGGCAAGAACGTCAAGCTGATGATCCCGTACAAGTAGGTTCTCCGCACGCCTGGGATCCTCCCGGGCTGCACCACTCGCCGCTACCATCCGCCGGACCGTCCGGCGGCTCGGGACCCGGTAAAGACAGGCCCGCGAGGGCTCAAAGAGGTCCGCCATGGCTCGTGTAAAGCGCGCTGCCCTATCTCGTGTTCGCAAGAACCGTCTCTACGCCCGCGTCAAGGGCTTCTTCCTCGGCCGCCAGCGCCTGCGCCAGGCGATGGAGCACGCCGACCGCGCGAAGCGGTTCGCGTTCCGCGGCCGCAAGGAGAAGAAGCGCCACTTCCGCGCGCTCTGGATCGTCCGCATCAACGCGGCGCTCGGCACCACGGGCATCTCCTACAGCCGGTTCATCCACCTCTTGAAGAAGAGCAACATCCAGCTCGACCGCAAGATGTTGGCTGACCTCGCGCTGAACGATGCGCCCGCCTTCGCAGCCGTCGTCGAGAAGGCTCGCGCAGCGCTGTAGTACCTGGACCCAGGAACATGATGAACTGGCTCTGCGTGCCTCAACGACCCGACACCCGCCCCGGAGCCATGCTCGCCGGGGCGGTGCTCGCGTTAGCTGGCCTCTCCGGCTGCAACAAGGACGAAGAGACTACCTGGACGCAGTACAACGCCGAGGACAACACCCTGTCCATCGACGTTGGGGCGGCCGAGGTTGAAGACGCTGCGACGGTCACCCTGACCAGCAACACCGGGTCGGTCGAGATCGGCACCGGCACGGTCGACCCCGCGGGTGGGCCCATCGGGACCACCCACACGGTCACCATCGAAGTGTACGAGGACTACGCGTCGGACATCGACCGCGCGAGCGTCCGCCTCGACTCGGGCGACCGCGGGCAAGACGAGTACACCCTCGACGAGGACGCCACGGGCGAGGGGTACTGGGTCATCCAGCTCGAGAGCGTCGGCGACGAAGGGGAGACCCGCACCGACACGCTCACGTTCCGACTCTGGACCGAAGACGCCACGTCGAGTGACAGCGGATGAAGGCGAGCGAAGCCGGAGCGGGCCAACGTACGCTCACCAAGGCAGACATCGTCACGAGCGTTCGCGAGCTCACGGGGCTGTCGTGGGGTGAGGCATCAGGCCTCGTCGAGTCGCTGCTCGAGGCGATGAAAGAGACCCTCCAAGCTGGTGACAGCCTGAAGATCAGCGCGTTCGGGTCGTTCCTGGTGCGCGTGAAGCGCGCGCGTCGGGGCCGCAACCCGCAGACGTCGGAGCAGATCACCATCACGCCGCGTCGCGTGCTCACGTTCAAGCCTTCGCTGGTGTTCCGGCAAGCGTTGAACCGGGCCCACGGGCACGAGTAGGGCGTGGCGGACCTCCCGGACAAGCTCTACTTCCGCATTGGTGAGGTCGCCGAGCTCGTAGGGGTCGAGGCTCACGTGCTGCGCTACTGGGAGACCGAGTTCAAGCTCCGGCCGCACCGGTCCTCGAGCGGGCAGCGGCTCTACCGCAAGTCGGACGTGTCGCGGTTCTTGCGCGTCCGGCAGCTGCTGCACGAGGAGGGGTTCACGATCGCGGGCGCACGAAAGGTGCTGCTCGAGGGTGCGGACTCGCCTCAGAACAGCGGCGTCGGGGTTGAACGCCCCGCGCTGGAGGACGCGCTGCGCCGGGTCCACGAGGTGCGGGCTCGGCTCGCGCGGTTGTTGACCGAGCTCGGCTGAGATCCAGCCGCTCCCCGCCGCGAAGCAAGAGTATTACATCCCGGCCTTCTTCGCGTGCTCCATCATCTGCATGCCGTGCACGAGCGATGCACCGCCGCGGATCGCGGTGGCCACGTGCACGGCCTCGGTCATCTGCTCCAAGTCCGAGCCGTGTTTTAGCGACTCGTTCGTGTACGCCTCGATGCAGTACGGGCACTGCACCGTGTGCGCGACCGCGAGCGCGATCAGCGCCTTCTCGCGCTGCGAGAGCGCGCCCTCCTCGAACACGGCGCCGTAGTAGTCGAAGAACTTCGCCGCCAGCGCCGGCGCACCCTCCTTGATGTTGCCGAAGTGGGCGAGGTGTTCGCGGTCGTAGTAGCCAGCCATCGAGGACTCCGTGGGCGCGCTGGCCCTTGTCTTGGGTGAAATACTCCGAGTGTCAGTCGGCCCGTTGGTATATCCTTCGGCGATGATCCTCTCCCTGCTGGCCTGCGCCATCTCCGTTCCTCTCTCGGACGTCGGTGGCTCGGCGAACGCCCCACGGGGCGTAAACCATCAAAACACGGTCGCGGACTGGCTGGTCGACTGCAACGGCGGCGCCGACTTCGAGAGCATCGGGGAGGCGATCGACGCCGCGGAGCCGGGCCAGACGATCGATGTCCGGCCCTGCACGTACGCCGAGAACATCGACTTCGGCGGGAAGTCCCTCACGCTGCGCTCGACCGGGGACTCGTCGGACACCGTGATCGAGGCGCGCGGTGGGTCGGTGGTCCGCGTCGCGAGCGGCGAGAGCGACGGGACCGCGATGATTGGGTTCACGCTGTCTGGCGGCAACGCGTCGGACGGCGCGGCCGTCTACATCGACTTTGCGTCGTTGAGCCTGCAGGATGTCCTGATCACCGACAACGAGGGCACGTACCTGGTCGAGAGCGTCTCGGGCGACCTCGAGCTCGACGACGTGACCTTCGCGGGGAACAGCCTGCGCGGCGGGGTGCTCGTGTACTCCGACCGGGGCGGGCTGGTCGCGAAGGACAGCACGTTCGCGTGCGACAACGGCAGCTACATCGTGTACAGCGGCCACGGCTCAGCGTACATCGACGACTCCTCGCTGTCGTGCAGCGCCGGCTACGCCCAGTACTGGGAGCACACGGTCGGCCAGGTGAGGCGCTCGGTGGTCGATGGCACGCTGCTCGTGGAGTCCGAGCTCGACCATTACGACGACAAGATGGTGGTCGAGAACTCGATCGTCCACGGGGACGTTTCGGCGAACTACGGCAGCTTGGTAGTCCGTAACAGCGTGATCGACGGTCGCGTCACGGCCACCAACACGTACACCTCCACGGTGCTGGAGGGCAACGTGTTCACCGGCGCGACCTGCGCGATCACCGGGGCGCTGATCGTGATCGCGGACACCGCCGACACCGCGGACACCGCCGCTACCCTCCCGGTGGACCCGTTCACCGTGCGGAACAACCTGTTCTGGGACGTCACGAGGCCCAACTGTACGGGGGACACCTACGTCGGCATCGACGCGAACATCGCGGGCGACCCCCTGTTCGCGGACTTCGACGCGGACGACATGCACCCCGGGGCGGGGAGCCCAGTGATCGACGCGGGGCCGGAGGACACCGGGTACGCGGACGTCGACGGGTCGAGGAACGACATCGGCGTGTATGGCGGACACGGCAGCATGGACGGGGGTTGGTAATGCGCACATACTCGGGCGTTGCTTGCCTCTTGCTCCTCGGCTGCCGGACCACGAAGATCTTGATTGAGACGGGGGACTCGAGCCACTCCCTCGACTCGGACACAGGCGAGCCCGCTGACACGGACACCGACACGGACACCGACACCGACACCGACACCGACGTGGACACCATGGTGCTGCCGGACATCCGCGTGGACTGCAACGGGGCCGCCGACTACACCCTGATCCAAGACGCCATCAACGCGGCGACGAGCGGGGACATGATCGCGGTCGCCCCCTGCGTCTACCATGAGCGCCTGCACCTCTACGGCAAGACCCTGGAGATCTACGGCACCGATGGCTCCGCGGTCACTATCCTGGACGGGGACCTCGGCGGGACCGTGCTGAACATCGAGGAGAGCGAGAGCGAGGGCACCCGGTTTGCAGGGTTCACGATCACCGGGGGCCTCGACTCCGCTGGCGGCGCGGCGATTGAGCTGACGTCGGCGGTGTTGGACCTGGAGGACGTCGTGATCACCGGCTGCGACGACGGCTACACGATGATCTTGTCCGAGATTGGGTTCCTGGACATGACGGACGTGACCATCGCGAACAACGACTTCATCGACGGCGGCGCCGCGATCCTCAGCGAGGGCGGGAACCTGACCGCCCGGGGGCTCACCGCGGACTGCGGCGAGGACGGCATCTACGCGATCTACCAACACAACGCGAGCTTGATCACCGACAGCTCGCTGTCATGCGCCAGCGGGTACGGCCTGTACAGCCACCATGGCGAGATGAACATCCTGCGGTCCACGATCACCGGCGGCGTCGCCGGGATCTACACGGAGGACGAGGAGGACACCCCGAGCGAGCTGCAGCTGGTCACCAACAGCGCGGTGGGCGGCGGGAGCGTAGGGATGGACGCCCGGCTGGTCCACGTGGAGGTGACGAACAGCGTGCTGTGGGGCACGGACGCTGCGTTGTCGTACTCGGGCATCGACACCACCTCGAAGGTCGTGAACTCGGTCTTGGCGGGCGCGGCGTGCGGGGTGCAGGGGGATGACGGCCTGCTCTCGGTGACGTTCAGCGCCGCCTGGGGCAACACCGCGAACGCGTGCGGCGCGGTGTTCAACCCGGTCGTGAGCGCAGACCCGCAGTTCACCTCGTTCCCGGACGACCTGACGCTCGGGGCCGGGAGCCCGTTGGTGGACGCGGGGAGCACCGGCGCGGCCTACACGGACCTGGACGGCACGCGCAACGACATCGGCCGCTGGGGCGGGCCGCTCGGCTGGTGACGTTCACCGCCGGGGCCAGCCCGGCGCACCCTGCTCGGCGGCCGCCGCGTTAAGTCAGGAGGGATGTACCCAGCCCCCAATTCGCCTGAAGAGCGCGCTGCATTTCAAAAGCTGCAGGCCCACTTGCCGGACGTGTTCCGCAGGGTGACCACGGACAGGCGGCAGCCGCAGACCGTCGTGGTGGTCCCCAGCCTGTCGCTCGACCCCCAGGAGTTGGCGAAGGTCACCGGCGTGCACCACTACGAAGAGCGGATGCTCTACATGTTGATGCTGCTCCGGCGCCCGCGCACGCGCGTGGTGTTCGTGACGAGCCAGGCGATCGACCCGATCATCATCGACTACTTCTTGCACCTGCTGTCCGGCGTGCCCAGCTCCCACGCGCGCGAGCGCCTCTTCCTGTATCACTGCTCAGACGCCTCGAAGCTCTCGTTGTCCCAGAAGGTGCTCGCGCGGCCACGGCTCGTCGAGCGCATCCGGTCGAGCATCGCAGACGCTGCAAACGCCCACCTGGTGTGCTTCAACACGTCGCCGGCCGAACGCACGCTCGCGGTGCAGCTCGGCATCCCACTCTACGCGAACGACCCCGATCTCTACGACCTGGGCACGAAGTCCGGCTGCCGCAAGGTGTTCCGCGAGGCGGGCGTGCTGTTCCCCGACGGCTTCGAGGACCTGCGTGACGGCAACGACATCACGGAGGCGCTCGCGCGGCTGAAGGAGAGCCAGCCCGAGATGCGCCGCGCGGTCGTCAAGCTCAACGACGGCTTCTCGGGTGAGGGGAATGCGCTGTTCTACTTCGAGGGGCCGTACGCGGGAGACGGGGCGGGGGCCCGCGGCGGGACCGACCTCCGGAGCTGGATCGCGGACCGGCTGCCGCACCTGCGCTTCGAGGCGCCCGGCGAGCACTGGGAGCGCTACCACGCGAAGTTCCAGGAGATGCAGGGCGTCGTCGAGGCGTTCGTCGAGGGGGAGATCAAGCGGAGCCCGTCCTCCCAGAACCGGGTGAACGCAGTGGGCGAGGCGATGGTGATCTCCACGCACGACCAGGTGCTCGGCGGACCGAGCGGCCAGGTGTTTCTCGGGTGCACGTTCCCGGCCGACGACGCCTACCGCACCGACATCCAGCGCTACGGCCTCGACGTCGCGCGGGTCCTCGCGCAAAAGGGCGTGCTCGGGCGGTTCGCGACAGACTTCGTGTCGGTCCAGGAGAACGGGGTGTGGAAGCACCACGCGATCGAGGTCAACCTGCGCAAGGGCGGCACCACGCACCCGTTCCTCACGCTGCGGTTCCTCACCGACGGCACCTACGATGCCGACACGGGGCTGTTCCACTCGCAGTCCGGGCGCGAGAAGTACTACTACGCGTCCGACTCGGTGCACTCGGACCACTACAAGGGCATTGGCCCGGCGGACCTCGTCGACATCGCGGTGAACGAGGAGCTGCACTTTCACTCGACCACAGAGCGCGGCGTGGTCTTCCACCTCATCGGGGCGCTCTCCGAGTTCGGCAAGCTCGGGATGGTGTGCATCGGGGACAACCCCCGGCAGGCCGAGTTCCTCTACCGCAAGACACGGGGGGTGCTCGACTCCGTGACTCGCAAGGGATGAGCCGCCCCCCCAGCTCTGGCCCCCGTGCTATTCTCCCGGCGTCCCGCGCTCGTCGTCGGCGAGCTGGGCAGAGGCACCGTTGATCGCGCTCGTCTTCACTTTTGTCCCCGCCCTGCTCACCGCGCTCGTGCCCCGCGCCGAGGCTGGCTGCGCCGCGCCGTACACCGGGGCAGCGCTCGTCAAGGACCTCGGCTCGGTCGCGAGCGCGCTCCGAAACATGGACGACAGCGCGTTCAGCAGCTCGGGCAAGGCGCTCGAGGCCGGCTTGCCGTGCCTCGACCAGACCGCCCCGCCCCAGCTCTACGCGAGCGCCTACCGCTACATCGGCGCCGTTCACTTCCTCGTGGACAACGACGTCCCCGGGGCTCGGCGCTGGTTTCGCAGCTCGCTGGAGCTCGAGCCGACCTACCAGTGGGACGCGCAAGAGCTCGACCTGGGCAACCCGCTGCGGCAGGCCTGGGAGGCCGAGCGCCCCAACGCGCAGGCCGAGGGGGAGCTGGTCAAGGGGAAGGAGCTGGCGATCCCGTCTGGCTCCGCGATGTTGCTCGACGGGCGGAACCTCGTGGAGGCCCGGGCGACGCTGGACCGGCCGCACCTGCTGCAGTCCGCGGTGGTGAACAGTCGGCATGCCGATGGGACCTGGTTGCTCGACGGCAACGCGTTCCCCGACGAGACGCTGAAGGTGCCGGCCCCCGTGGCGGTCGTGGTCGAGGACCCGAAGGGGAAGAAGCCCAAGACCGATCCGAAGGCCGCGCCGAAGCCGACAGAGGCCCCGGCGGTGGTCAAGGCCGAGCCGAAGCCCAAGGCGGAGCCGGTGGCCAAGGCGGAGCCTGCTCCGAAGGCCGAGCCGGTGGCCAAGGCCGAGCCAGTCAAGTCGAAGCCGGAGCCCGTGGCGAAGGCTGAGCCCGCGAAGTCCGAGACCAAGCCCGCCAACTCGAAGGTCGCTTCGACCACCTCGGTGACTGGGGAGGACGGCGTGCAGCACATGACCGTTCAGCGCACCCGGCCGAAGGAGAAGACGCCGCTGATCATCGTCGGCGGGGTGGGCCTGGCCGCGGCGGTGGGCCTGTACGCCTACTCCTGGAAGGTCGAGCAGGACTTCAACGAGGCGACGACGACCGACGAGCTTGAGCGCTTGCAGGCGTCCAACCACGCGTTCGTGATCGCCTCCGGCGCGTCGCTGTTGGTCGGCGCCGGGATCGGGTACTGGGGCGTGGTGCTGGACGGCAACACTGTGGGGTTCAGCTTTGGCGGCCGATTCTGACCCTGGATCCGGGCCGTGGACCGGACGCAGCGGCAGGGTTTATGTGCGCGACGAAAGCGCCGGGCGCGAGGGCGGCATGGCCAGCGTGTTCGGCGTGCGCCCGGTCGGGGCCCCCGCAGGGGACTCGCAGAGCGCCGCGGGCACGCTCCTCGCGCTGAAGCTCGCGCGGGCAGACGAGCCGCTCTCGGTGGAGGCCCTCGGTCGGGAGGCCGACGTGTTCCTGACCCTGCGCGGCGCGCTCGGGATGCCCCCGTGCCCCCGCTTGCACGACGTCGTGTTGACCGACCGCGGCCAGCCCGTCGGGCTCGTCATGGAGTGGTGCCCGCTGGACATGGAGCGGTGGTGGGCGGACGTGCACGGTCGCCCCTGGGCCTTCTCAGAGCTGTGTGACGCGCTCGCCGAGGTCTGCTTGCGGCTCCGCGAGTACCAGCAGACCTGCGCTGCAGCGGTCGGGCAGCGCGTTGCGCACTCGGACGTCAAGCCGCGAAACCTGCTGCGTGCGCAGGACGCGCGGTGGCTGTTGACGGACTTCGGCGCGTCCAAGTCGCGCGACATGGACGTCGGGGACTGGTCCGCCACGCGGGTGATCCTCGGCACGGAGAGCTACATCGCGCCGGAGGGGTTGTTCAACGCGCGGAAGTCTCACCCGGAGGCGATGGACACGTGGTCCATCGGCGCGACGTTGTTCGCGCTGCTCCGCATGCACGCCCACTTGCGTGACGGGGGGCGGATGCCGTTGAACGGCACGCACTCGAGCCAGTTCCGCTCGCACCGCACCGCGTTGGTGTCGGACCTGCACCAACGCAAGCCCGCGCTGTTCATCGACAAGGCGCTCGACCCCTCCCAGTTCACGAGCGCCGAGCGCTTGCCGGACAAGGACCGCGCGGCGGTGGCCGACGCGCTCAAGGGTGCGTTCGCGCCGCAGCACGAGACCGTGGTGATCGACGCGACGCTGGCGCTGTTGGACCGCGCGATGCGCATCGACCCGCAGCAGCGGTTCGGCGACACCGCGGAGCTGGCGGAGGCGCTCACGGCGCTCGCCCGGTTGGGCCGCGTGGACGACGGGATCGAGGCCACGCGCGTGTCGCTGGCGACCGACGCCGGGCTAGCGGCGCTCGGGCCGTCCCTGGTAGGCCTCCAGGACGACGAGGTGAGCGCCCCCGTCGACATCACCGGGGTCCGCCCGTTGGCCGGGCCTCCGCCGGGGTCGGAGGGGGTGCGCCTGCGGGCGCCTGCGGCCAACGATGACCCGGTTCGCGCGTCGCCAAAGCCGGCGGGCACTTCGCTTCCTCCGGCGAGCGCCCCAGCCGCGCCGAAGGGCCCCGAAGGTGCGGACGCAAAGAAGCACGTGATCGTCGGCGGGAACGCCCGCCCGGCGCCCGTGATCATCCAGCGGCCGTCGGAGGACCGAGAGAGCGCGCCGCTCAGCGACGTCGTCCGCGACGGGAACGCCAAGGGCTTGCCGCCCGCCCCGCCAGCCGTGCCGCGGGACAACCGGCCCGACCCGCTGCGCGTCTCCCGGCGGATCGGCCCGCGCTTCCCCGCTTGGCTCGGGGTCGGGGTGGCGGTGATGATCGCGCTCCAGTTGGTGGGGATCGGGCTGCAAATCACCTCGCTGCTCGTGACCGCTCGGCAAGAGGCGCCCGTGCCCGTCCCAGCGCCCGTCGCCCCCGCGGCACCGGAGCCCCCGAAGACCGGCCTCGTGCTGGTGTCCGGCGGACAGGCGTACTTGGACCGCGTGGGCACGCGCCTCCCGATCGGGAGCGTGCCGGCGGGCCGCTACACGCTGTTCGTGCTCCTCGACGGTGGCAAGGAGTTCATCGACGAGGGCACCGTCGAGGTGCACGCGGACGAGCGCCTTGTCCTCCGGTGCTCGACGGACGGCTGCCTGGCCGAGACGGGCGGCGGGTAGGGCTGTGCCCGTTGCGTGACAGGCTGTGATCGGATGCTGCCGGCGCGAGTCCGGGCGCGCGTTTCGGCATAGAGCGTGGGATGCGAATCACCCGCGTCTACACCCGCACCGGCGACAAGGGCACGACCCGGCTCGTCGGAGGCCAAGAGGTCCCGAAGGACCACATCCGCATCGCCACCTACGGCACCGTGGACGAGCTGAACAGCATCCTCGGCATCATCCGGGTGTTCTTGCGTGAGAGCCCGATCGAGGCAGACGGCCGGCTGCTCCTGGACGGGCAGCTCCACCGCATCCAAAACGACCTGTTCAATGTCGGCAGCGACCTCGCGACGCTCCCAGCGGACCGCTGGCCCGGCATGTACCGTGTGGGCAACAGCGACGTCACGCAGCTCGAGGGCTGGATTGACACGCTGAACGCGGCCGTGGGGCCGCTCACCGAGTTCATCCTCCCCGGTGGCGGCAAGGTCGGCGCGTTCTTCCACCAGGCCCGGACGGTGTGCCGCAGGGCGGAGCGCGAGTGCGTCGCGCTGATGCACGACGAGCCGGACGCCGGCGCCGGCCCGATGCGCTACCTAAACCGGCTGTCGGACTACCTGTTCGTAGCGGGCCGGTGGGCGGCGCACCAGGGCAACGAGCCAGAACCGTTGTGGGAGCGCCCGAAGCCAGAGGTTTGACAGAAACAGCGGCGGGCTCACGCCGGACCGGTTAGTTCGCGCTCCCCTGCGGAGTTAGCTTGAGCACGAACATCCAGCGTATCCACATTGACGGCCTACGCTCTTCGGAACCCACGAAGATCCACGCCCTTGTCGGAGATGCGCTGCGGCACCACTTGGATAGCATCCACCCGGAGTGCGTGGCGGACCTCTTTGCGCTCTCCGAGCTCACGTTGCCTACCAGCCTCGCGGCTGACTTGCGCGCTTGGAGCTCCCGCGCCTCCCAGGAGCTGCGGGACATGCCGGACAACGGCACGCGCGGCGCTTGGCTGAACGACCTGTCCTCGCTGCACCCCGCCAAGGTCCCCACGCGGCTCCGCGAGGCCATCCAGGCCCTGCTGCCCGTGTCGGGCGGTGCGGTGATCGAGCAGATCGAGTCGCTCGCGGTCGGCTGGGAAGAGTCCCCGCCCGAGGTGATCGTGCTCCCGAAGAAGGCCCGCGCGAACGCGAAGGTGGCCGCTGTCGTGGCGTCCGGCGGGGCGAAGGCGAGCGCCGTCAAGGCGCCGAAGGCCGTCAAGGCGCCGAAGGTGCCGAAGGTGCCGGCGGCGCAGGTCGATCCGCGCCGTGCGGAGTGGGTGCGGGACGACGCCGTGACGCGCCTGAACGCGTCCGAGTACTCCGAGCGCGGCCTGAAGGAGAGCATCTTCCTCGGCGGCATCAAGCACCGGTCGCCGTACAAGGACATGACCGACGAAGAGATCAAGGTCGTGCTCCGCCGGCTCGAGCGCGAGGGCAAGGTCAAGCACACCGGCGAGCGCTGGCTCGCTCGGTAGCCGAACGGGGGAGCCGGGGGCCAGCCCACGCCCCACTGACGGGCTCCACCTCTCGAGACCGCTCGAATCGGCCGGGATCAGTCCTGGATGACGGCGGTGTGCATCTCGCGCGTCCAGGTCTGGATCTCCTCGCCGTCCGAGGCGATCGTGCTGTCGTGCTTGCCGAACCCGACGTAGATGTTCGTCACGTCGACCTCGATCGCGTCGGAGAGCTGCGACCAGATCGAGTCATCGATCGTGAACGAGGTGGTGTCGGTCGTCTTGCACGTGAGCCCCTGGACGAGCTCTCCGCCGGTCTCGCGGCGGATCTGGACCCAGCTCTCGTCCCAGCCCGAGGCCTCCCACGAGACGTCGACCTCCTCACCGTACTGCAGCCCGTCGTTCGCGCCGTCGGTGCCGTCGATGACTGAGGACACGGTGCCGGGCGCCGGGGACCGGGCGCCGGAGAAGACGTCGGCGTTGGTGACGGACGTGCCGTCCGCGAGGACATCCTCCGGGTAGGTGCACGAGTGGCTGCTCGTAAAGGCGCTCCCCGAGTAGAAGCCGGTGTTCTCGTGCACGAAGGAGCCCGCGTACGTCTCGCTGTTCGACCACCCCGGCGTGCTCGGCAAGTCGTGCCCGCTCGCCCCGGAGTCCTGCGGGAAGAGGTCGAGCGAGTCGGTGCAGCCCGTGTCGGGCATGTCTCGGTCCACGAGCCCGTCCGGCGCGTACTCCAGGGTGATGTTGTAGGCGTACACCCCCTCCCATTGCTCCCCCGCGCCGCCGCCGGTGTCCTCGTGGGCGCACTGCCACGTGTAGAGATCCGCGTACAGGCGGGCGTCGCTGGCATCGCCGCGGCCGAGACCCACCGACTTGGTCCCGCAAGCAAGCAGCGGCAACGTGAGGAAAGGCAGGAGCTTCAAGGTGCGCATGGGCCGATCGTAGCGCAACCTTCGGGTCCGCGCGAGTCCGGCGTGAAGGCCGGCGCGGAAAGTCCGCCGCGGGGTTGTCACCGGGCGGGGATCGGCTAAGGGGAGGCCGCCACGGGGGCGTGGCGGAATGGTAGACGCAGTCGGCTCAAAATCGACCGGACGTAAGTCCTTGCGAGTTCAAGTCTCGCCGCCCCCACCAGCACAGTTGAACCCCCGCTTTCGGCGAGTCCGGAGGCGGGGGTTCGGCGTTTCTGTCGATCAGCTCGGCGGCGACCGTCGGCGGGGTTCGAGCCGAGCGGCGAGGTCAACGTCCGGGTGCGCACACCGTCCGCCGCGATC
>CALQBK020000117.1 GCA_943328795.2 Bifidobacterium breve | reverse complement strand
GCTGAACGCCTTGACCTTGTTCGGCATCGTGGTCGTGATGATCTCGACGTTCTTCTCTTCGGACGTCGTCCACTTGACCGTCTTGAGCGTCTCGAACTGCTTCTGCAGGTCCTTGACGGCGCCCTCGGCCGCGAGCGACCGCGTGTGCTGGCTCATCAACGCGCCGTTCGAGGTGCGGAACGTGTCCTGCAGGCGCGCCCAGGTGGCCGCGGCTTGGCGGTCGCCCTTCTTCTCCTGCGCGGTAGCGATCTTGTAGAGCGCCTCGATCGCGTGGTTCGGCTGCGTCGCCCCGAACCGGTCCAGGTACCGCTTGTAGAACGACAAGCCGTCGGCCTCGCTGACCAGGTCCCACTGCTCGCCTGCGCGCCAGTAGGTGTCCTCGGCGTCCGGCCGGTCCTTGAACGTGCTCGCGTAGAGCTCGTAGCGCTTCGCAGCGTCCTGGTGGTTGCCCGTGCCGACCATCAGGAACGCGGCGTTGTACATCGCGTTCGCGGCGTCCTGGTGGTCCGGGAACTTGGTGTACAGCTTCGTGTAGTAGCCGATCGCCTTGTCCAGCTCCAGGGTCGCGGAGTAGGTCTCGGCGATCCGGAAGTACAGGTCCTTGCTGCGCAAGTCGTCCGGGTACTGCGTGACGTAGCGCTCGAACAGCTTGATGGCGTCAGCACCCTGGCCGGCGATGTCGGCCTGGTTGGCCGCGTTGTAGAGCGCCAGGTTCAGGTACTGCGACTCGGGGAACCGGGTCAAGAACGACAGGTAGGCCTGCGACGACTCGGTGTGCTTGCCCTTGTCCGCCATCGCTTGCGCGAGGTTGAACACGGCCTGCTCCTGCACGTTGCCCAACTTCGCCAGCGCGTCGCTGCTGCCGCCTTCGCCGAGGTGCTTCGCCTTGAGCTCGTCGATCAACGTCGCGACGCGCTCCAGGTCGCCCTCGTTCACGTAGGTCTGCACCAACAGGCCCGCGGCGAACCCGGCCTCCTGCGTAGCCGGGTAGCGCTCGATGACCTTGTTGAACCGGGCGCGCGCTTCGTCGTAGTTGCCGTGGTTGAAGTAGATCTGGCCGGGCGTGTACAGGTACGCGGCCCGCAGCTTCTCGACCGCGGCCGCGGTGTCCGCGTCGGTGAACTGGCGATCCACGACGTCATCACACGCGGCGATGAAGGACTTCTGCTCGTCGGAGACGGTGTAGACGGTGATCGCCTTGTCAAACGCCGACGTGACCGTGCGCTCCACGGTTTGGCCGGGCGGGACGTCGGTGAGCTTGCCGTACTTGCCCTCGACGATTTGGCGGCGGGCGAGCAGGATCTGGTAGCGCGCGGGGTCGCGGTACGGGGAGTGGTCGTTCTTCAGGACCTGGTCGTACGCGAGCAACGCCGGTTCGAACTGGTTCGACGCGTACAGCGCGGAGGCGTAGTACCACTCGTCGTCGTTGTAGTCGGCGCCAAACGGGTACTTCTCCAGGAACTCCCGGTACTTCTCGGCCGCCGCGGCGTAGTCCTTCACGTCGCCCGTCTCCTGGGCGTGCATGTAGATCTCGCCGGCCACTGCGGCCAAGGAGGTCTCGATGTACCCACGGGCGACAGCGATCGCGTCGGGGTTTGTGCGGTTGGCGACGTACCATTCGCCGCCCTCGCGGTACACCTCGGAGAGCTGGCTCATCGCGGCGTCGGACTTCGCCGGGTCCGGGATACCCGTGCGCATCCAGGACTGCGCGATGTTGTACTGGTAAACAGGGTTCTTCGGGTCGAGCGGCCACTTGGTCTGCAGGTATGCCCAGACGTCGATCGCCTCCTCGTACTTCGCCTGGCGGCCCAAGATGTCCGCGAGGGTCTCGAGCTCCTCGTGTTGCCACGGGCGATCGCCGACCTTGCCCATGTGCGCAACGGCGATGTCGACCGGCCGCTTCGCCTGGTTGAAACCGATGTCCGCGTAGGAGATAGCGAGGTACTTGATCGCCTCAGGCCGCATGTTCGACGGCTTGCCAGTCTGCAGGAACAGCTTGTCTGAGTAGTCGAGCAGGTCGACCATGTACGACAGCGCGGCGTCGTAGTTGTTGAGCTTGTAGTTCGACCAACCCAGCTTGTAGATGGCCTTGTCGTAGTTTCGGCCGGTCGGGCCGTCCTTCAGGACGGTCTGGTAGTAGCTGATCGCGGTTGGGACGTTCACCACGGGGTTGCTGCGCGGCCCCGGCAGCTCGAACCAGTACTCGCCGAGCATCATGTTCGCGTCGTTCGCGAACGCGGTGCCCGAGTACCGGCTCACGATGGTCTCGTTCAGGCGACGGCCCTCCTCGGGGTCGTACTGTCCGCTGGCCGCCGCGTTGTAGCACCAGGCCAGCATGTAGTAGGCCTCGGGCAGGTTGTCGTAGTCCTGGTTGTTCGCGATGATGTCTTTGTAGAGCGTCATCGACCGGCCGTAGTCTTTGCTTGGCGGCTCGGAGATCACGATCTCGGGGTGCGCGTTCGCGGCGTCTTGCAGGCGCGTGTACTCTTCGAACGCCGTCGCGTACTCGAGCTCCGACGTCTCGAAGTACAGGTCGGCCAGGCGGTACTTCATGTCCGCCGAGTAGGGGCTGACCGGGTACTTCCGGAGGAAGCTCTCGAGCCGGGCGATCGCGCCCTTGCGCTCCTTGCTCTCCTGCTCGCGCAGGTCCTTGAGCATCGTGCCGTAGATGGACTCGATGCGGTCCTCTTCGGCCTTCTGGTGCTGATCGACGATGGTCGCAGCGTCCGCCTGGAGCTCGCGCATCCGGTCGTTGAAGCGGTCCAGCGTGTCGTGGAACGCCTGGAACTCCGCGGCGTTGACGCCCTTCGGCACGTCCAGCGCTGCCGCGGGTCGAGCGGCGACGCCGGCCAGCGCGAGCAGGCCCGCGCTACGCGTAGCGAGCGCGAAGCGCTCGGCGCCGCGTGGGGACAGGCGCGAGGCCCGGAAATTGGGCCCGGGGGGCCGGGAACGTGTCATTTTGAGGTCTCCCCGTCACTGGCATTCCTGCGGAGCCGGTCGTACTGCTCCTTGATGCTCTTGAGCAGCGCTTGCTGCTCCTTCGAGAGCGTCTCCATCTGCTCCGTCGTCGACGTCTTGCGCAGCCACGCGACGTCGACGATGCCCTTGTCGGCGGTGAGCACGTCGGTCCGGAAGCTCGCCGCCACCGCGTGTACGCCCGCTTGCACGGCGGACTTCGCGAGCGTCTCGACGTTCGCCGACTGCGTTGACACGTCCGAGTGCAGCTCGTTGACCCGCAGCTTGGTCACCTCGAGCTTCTTGCGCACGGCGTCGAGCTCGCGGCTCTCGGCGTTCGCCAACACGGTCTCGGTCTGGCCGACTTGGGCGTTGAGCGACTGCACGTTCGCCCACTCCTTGTCGATCGCGCCCAAGAGCGTGGTGTCGGTGAGCCCCCCGCGGTAGCCCGCGAGGTCCTTTCGAATCGACCCGTACGTGGCCGCGACCGCCGCGTTGATGTTCGTAGACGTCGCGGCGTCCGGGTACGCGGTGTCGCGCCGCTTCTGCAGCGCGGCCAGCTCCGTGCGGTGGGTCGAGTCAGCCGCCTTGAGGCTCGCGATCTCGACGTCGATGAGCCTGCCCTCGAGTGAGAGGACGTTCCCAGCCAGCGCGGCGAGCTGCGACGACGCCGTGACGAACGTGCCAAGCCGCCGGTCCTTGTCCGCGAGCGCGGTGCTGAGCAGCGCGACCAGCGCGTCGCTCTCCTGCAGCTCCTGCCGCTGGTGCCGCAGGTCGTTCCACGAGCCAGCGGCACGGCCGACCTCGGGACGGGACAGCAGGATCTCCTCGGCGTAGCCGGGGAGGAGGTCCTCGGTCGAGCCGCGACGGTCGTCGGTGAGCTGGTCCAGGAAGCGGCCGGTGACCGTGGGGTCGCCCTGGATCTGCTCGAGCTTGCTGACGACGGGCTCGTACTCGGCGACGACCTTTTGGTAGCCTTCCTCGGCGCCGTCGTAGTCGAGCAGCTTCATGTGCAGGTGGCCCTGCAAGATCTTCATGCTCGCCGTGTAGCGGTGCTGGGGGAACTCCGCCAGGAACAACGAGACCGTATCGGACGCCGTGCGCCACGAGTTCAACAGCCCTTGGTTCACCGGAGGCTTGCCCTTCGGATCCCCGCCCGCCGCGATGAAGTCCGCCTGGATCTTCTGCTCGAGCTGGTTCGCCGCCTTGATGTCGGCCCACGCGGTCTCGTAGAGCTGGTCGGCGTAGTTGGGGCTGTTGTGGCTGACCTTGCCATACCAGAACACGGCCTGGTCCAGGGCGCCCGGCTTGTCGCCGTTCTCGTAGCTCAGCCGCGCGAGCGCGATCTGCGACAGCTCGTGGACGCGCTTGTGGTCGTCATCGACGACGGGGTCCTTCTCCGCGAGCGAGAACTCGTCGATCGCCTGGTCGTAGTTCTTCTCCTCGATCATCATGACGCCGAGGAAGTACCGGGCGCGCGAGTAGTAGACGGTCGCCGGCGCGAGGCTCTCGAACATCGCCTTCGCCCGGGCGCCTTCGCCGCGACGGTAGAACGACTTCGCCAACGTGTACGTGATGAGGTCAGTGCTCTTCACCTTCCCCGACGCGATGTACGTGTTGTACACCTCGTCGAACGCCGCGCTGTCCTTCAACAAGGCGTCCGTCTCCAGCAAGCGCCGCACGGCGTCCGCGTAGTACGGGTGGGACGCGCCGGTCTTCGCGATCGCGTCATACGCCTCGATCGCCGTGCGGAAGTTGTTCATCTCGAACAAGCACTCGGCCAGGTACCACTCGGAGTCGTGCTCGAGGTCAGCGCTCGCCAACGCCCGCGACTGGACGATGATGTAGAACGTGGTCGCCGCGCCCTCGTAGTCCCCGATCAGGTACTGGTACACACCCTCGTCGTACCGCTCGCGCGCGTCGGTCACGCCGATGAGCCCGCTTCGCTCGGTGAAGTTCTGGCGGATGTCCGTCACCTGTGCGAGCAGGCTCTGGGTGTCCGCGCTGACGCCCGCGAGGCGCTCGGCGTTCCGGTCGGCCGCGAACGCTGGCGCCGCGAGGGCCAGCATGCACAGCACCGAACCCGCGCCGACGAAGCTCCGCGCTCGCTTCAGGTCATTTCCCATCGACAGTCTCGCACTGGAGATCGAACTTGGTTTTTGCACGATCCTGCAGCTGTTGGACAGCGCCACCCTTCTCGGAGATCGTGGTCCGCAACGTACACGCCCGACCGAGATCGACGGCGAACTGGTAGGTGCTCCGCACGTCCAGCGTGTACCCCTGCGCGTACTTGAACACGCCGTAGCCGGTAGGCCGGACCTTGAACTCGACAGAGAGCGTGTGGTTTCCCGACGGGATCGTGCCTTCGCTGACCTTCAGCTCGCGGTTCTCGTCCAGCGCCCCGGAGACGTCCGCCTTCGTCATCTTGGTCTGCCCGTCGAGCAGGTACGTGACGGCCTCGAGCGTGAAGCCGCCGGCCAGCCGGTTCTCGTGGAGGATCAGGAGCTGCCCGCCGTTCGAGGAGCCCTCGATCACGATCTCCTTGAGCAGCTGCAGCGTCGACTTTGCGCGGAACACCCGCTCCTTCGTCTGGTCGACCTGCTCCTCTGCTGTGAGCAGGTCACGATTGATAGCCGCCAAGGCGTCTTGCTCGGCGGCGGCGTTCGCTTCCGCGCTCTGGGGCGCGGGCCCAACGGGCGCGGTCGTCGGCGACGGCGCGGCCACCCCGGACTCCGGCGTCGCGGGCGTCGTGGTCCCCGCGTAGGCCAGAGACCCGTAGGCCGCGATGAGGGGGAGACTCGAGAAAAGAACCCAGCTTGAGCGACGCATCTGCACCTCTACCACGTCCGAGACCCCGAAGACGAGGCGCGCGAACAGAACGTTGCGTTCCGAAGTACCGCGTCCGGTCGGGCTTTGCCATGCCCTTCTGGACAGTGTTAACCAAGGTCGTACTCGTTTTGAGCTGCCGCGGGCGGCCGCGGCGAGCCGTCACTTGTCTGTGCCGTCGACGTCCCCGGCGCTGTCCGCGACGTCGCCGGTCGTCCCAGCGAGGGCGTCGACGAGACGGTCGTGGGCGCGCCGCGCGCGGGACAAGGCCCCATCGATGTTGTTGACCAGGAACGCGAACGCGTAGACGTGGTCGTCCTGGGAGCGGACGTACCCGGACAGGCAGTGGACGCCGTTGAGCGTGCCCGTCTTGCCGCGCACGCGGCCCGCCATCGCCTCTTCCCGGAAGCGGGAGCGCAGGGTCCCGTCTCGTCCGCCGACGGAGAGGGTCGTGACGAACTCGGGGCCGACGGACGGGTTGTTCCACATGTCCACGAGCACCTTTGCCAGCACCGACGGCTTCAGCGTCACGTCGCGGGAGAGCCCCGACCCGTTCACCAGCGCGTAGTCGCTCGCCGGCACGCCGATCTGGCCCAGGTACTCGGCGATCGCCTGCGTCCCCTTGGCGGTGGTGCCCGGGAGGCCATAGCGCTCGGCCCCGACCGACCGCGCGACCTGCTCGGCGATGAAGTTGTTCGAGTGCTTGTTCATCTCGGCGAGGATGTTGACCAGTGGTTCGCTGCGCTGGACGAAGAGCACCTTCGCGTCGGACGGCGTGACCCCCGCGATCATCCGTCCGCGCACCTTGATGCCCTGTTGCTTGAGCAGCGACGTGAACACGCCGATGTAGTTGCCCAGCGGGTCCGCGAGCGTCTTGTAGAACGTGTCGGTCTCGCTCTCGAGCGGCACATTGCCGGTGAGCGTGAACGTGGTGATCTTGCCGGTGTCATCGAGCTTGCGCTCGATCTTCACCCACTTGCGGCTCGTCTTGCTGCCCGTGGTGAGCTTGTTCTCGAGCACGACGGCCGGCGTTGGGCTCTCGAAGTCCGCGTGGGCGAGCGCGCCCGACGCGGCGCCCGGCCGGACCACGATCGCCGCGATGTTGTAGTTGACCGAGAGCGCGCCGAGCGGGGCGAAGTAGGTCGGCCCGTCCGCGAGGTCGTCCTCGCTGTCCCAGCCGGGGATCAGCGTGGTGTCGTCGAAGTAGCCGTCGTCGAACACGACGTCGCCCTTGATCTCCTTGATGCCGTGGAGGCGAAGATCCATGACCATACGGTACATCTTCTCGACCACCATCGTCGGGTCCCCCTGGCCCTTGATGTAGAGCGAGCCGTCGAGGAGCCCGGCATCGTCGACCGTCGCGGGGGTCATCACCCAGGTGGGGAACGTCCAGGCCGGTCCGAGCGTGCGCAGCGCCGTCGCCGACGTGAGCACCTTCATCGTGCTCGCGGGCACGAGGGCCTTGTCGTCCCCCCACTGGTACACCTGGACGCCGGTTCGGGCGTCCACGACCTGGACTGACACCGCGGCGGAGCTGAAGATCGGGTCAGCCGCGAGCTCGGCCAGCGCCTCTTGCAGCGGCTGGATCTGCGCGGGGACCCGCACGTCCGTGGGCTCGGCTGCCGCGTTGTCGCCCGGCTCGGCGCCTGCGGGGTCCGTCGCAAATGCGCTGGGGAGCGTGAACAGCGACAGCAGCAAGGGGAGCGCGAGCAGGTGGAGCCGCATGACGACCTCGGGGGGAGAGGGGGGTGCGGGGAGCATCCCAAGAGACAGAGCTCGGGGCGAGCAGGACAGGAGTACAACGCGCGAGGCGCGTTCCGGATTCTCACTCACGGTTCAGATAGATTCAAGGGGTATTTGGCAGATAATCAAAATCTTTTGAACAGTTAGGGCGGTTGTCTTTCAACCTTCTGGAACCAGTGCTCTTGACGTAGCAAGGCCTGTGCGGCGGACGAGCGCACCGCACCGGGGCGTTACGCTGGCCGGACCGGAGCCCGGATGCCCCCAAACCCCCTGCCTGTCGTTGCCCACTGGGGCGGCGTGGCCCCGATGCTGACGTTGCTCGCGCTGTTTGCGCCGTTCGCCCACGCAGCGGACTCCGCGTCTTCGGCCGAGCGCCCCGACCTGCCGTTCAAGAGCCTCGCGGGCGAGGACGGCGTGCACGTGCTGTTCCAGAACCCGGCGCTGATGAACTTCGACCGTGATGCCGGGTACGGCTTCTACTACCAGCGGAGCGCGATCGACCAGGGGCTGAACTCGTTCACGATCGCGACCACGGGCCAGGGGCTCGGGCTCGGCATCGGCTATCGGCAGTTCGAGGACGCCGTCGGCAAGCCAGCCGGCTGGTGGACCGTGTCCACCGGCGCGTCGCTCCGGCTGGTCAAGGGGCTCGCGATCGGCACGGGGCTCCACTGGCAGCTGCCCGACGGCGGCGCCAACAACTTCGTGTCCTGGGACCTCGGCCTCGGCTGGCGTCCCGTGCCGTTCCTCGGGATCGCCGGCCGGGTGCTGAACATCGGCAGCCCGGCGCCGGACCTCGGCGTGTCGTCCGAGTACGGCGGCGGCATCGCGCTCCGGCCCTGGAACGACGCCGTGACGCTTGGCCTCGACTGGCGAGCGGTGGTCCCGCCAGACGAGCCCGTCGAGCAGCATGGCGTGGCTTCGCTACGCGTGAAGCCGGCACGTGGCCTGTGGGTGCGCGCCTACGGCGACGTGCCGGTCGCTGCCCCCGCGGCGGTCACGGTCGGCGCGGCGCTCGAGTTTCACCTCGCCGACGTCGCGATCGGCGTCGACGGGGCGGCCGGGTTGACCGACCCGACGAACCCCTCGGTCGGCGGCTACCTGACCACCACGGCCCGCACCGACCAGCTGTTCGTGCCTGGGCGCAAGGTCGCCGAGTTCTCGCTCGACGGCGCCTACCCCTACAACCCGCACGGCGGGCTGCTGCAGACCGCCCCCGAGGGCTACCTGACGTTGCTGCGGCGGCTCAAGACCGCCGCGCACGACCCGCAGGTGCGCGGCATCCTCGTGCGCGTCCGGGACACGCCCTTCAGCTTCGCGCAGATCCAGGAGGTGCGGAACCTGCTCCTCGACGCGCGCACCGCTCGAAAGGCAGTCGTGGTGTACGTCGATGGCGAGGCGTCGAACGGCACGTACCTGCTCGCGTCCGTCGCGGACCGCGTCTACTTGCACCCCGCGGGCGGGGTGGACCTGGTGGGCCTCTCCGCCGAGCTGCAGTTCTACAAGGGCGCGCTCGACCTGGTCGGCGTGCAGGCCCAGTACCGGAAGCGCGCGGAGTTCAAGTCGGCGCCGGAGCAGTGGACGAACACGCAGTCGTCGGATCCCGCGCGGCAGGAGATGGACGCGCTGCTCGACGACCTCTCGAGCGAGCTGGAACAGGGCGTAGCCAACGGCCGCGGCAAGTCCGTCGAAGAGGTGCGCGCGCTGATCGACGGCGGGCCGTGGACCGCCAAGGAGGCGCTGGCCAACGGCCTCGTCGACGGCCTCTTGTACCCGGACGAGGTCGAGGACGAGCTTGAGACGGTGTTTGAGCAGCGGGGGCTGTTCGTGGACTCGGGGTACGAGGAGCTCCCTGACCAGTCCGGCTGGGAGCCCCAGAGAGCCATCGGCGTCATCGTCGTGGATGGCGCGATCTCAGAGGGCGAGAGCAGCTCCGGCGGCTTCTTGTCGGGCGGCGCGACCGGCTCGGACACGGTGGTCCGCGCCCTCGACCAGGCCCGGAACACCGGCGCGATCAAGGCCGTGGTCCTGAGAGTCGACAGCCCTGGCGGGTCGGCGTTCGCGTCCGACGAGATCTGGCGCGCGGTGCAGCGGCTGAAGGACCAGGGGAAGCCCGTGGTCGTCAGCATGGGCGGGTACGCGGCCTCCGGCGGGTACTACATCGCGTCCAACGCGACCGCGATCTACGCGATGCCGTCCACCGTCACGGGCAGCATCGGCGTGTACGGCGGCAAGTACAACCTGCAGGGCCTGTACGAGAAGCTGCACGTCGAGACCGAGAGCTTCGACCGGGGGCGCAACGCGTCGATGTACTCGATGTCGAAGCCGTTCGACGAGATCCAGCTCGCGGCGCTGGACCGCATGATCGGCGAGACCTACAGCCAGTTCAAGGGCAAGGTCAGCGCTGGCCGACACCTCTCCGATGCCCAGGTGGAGGAGGTTGCGCGTGGCCGGGTTTGGAGCGGCAAGGCGGCGTCCGAGCGAGGCCTGGTGGACGCCTACGGGGGGCTGTACGACGCGGTTGAGCGCGCGCGGAAGGAGGCCCAGATCGAGGCCGGAGCCCCGTACACGGTGGTCGAGTTCGACCCCTGGGGCGGCGGTGGAGGGGACCTGCCCACGACGCTCATCCGCGCGGGGATCCGCGAGGTGACCGGCGCAGGCTCGGTGTTCGGCGGGCGCCGGATCGAGGTCCCGAAGGAGCTGGAGCCCTTCTGGGAGCTCTCGGCGCTGTCGGACACCTCGGTGTTCGCGATGCTGCCGTACCACCTGGAGATCCACTGAGCGACAGCCTGCCACCGCGCGCCGCGCGCGTGCTCGTCGTCGACGACGACCGCGCCGTGCGCACTGCGCTGTCCGTGAACTTGCGAAAGGCGCAGTACGACGTCGCGCTGGCGTCCGCGAGCGCGGAGGCGCTGCAGCTGCTCCGGGAGTCGTCCTACGACGTGCTGCTCACCGACGTGAACATGCCCGGCGGCTCCGGGCTCGACCTGCTGGCCGAGGTGCGCACGCACTGGCCGGACACCCGGGTGGTGGTGATGACCGGCTTCGGCTCGGTCAAGGACGCCGTCGGCGCGATGAAGGCCGGCGCTGCGGACTACATCATCAAGCCGGTCGAGCGGGAAGAGCTGCTGCTCTTGCTCGACCGCGCGCTGCGCACCCGCGCGTTGCAGCGCGAGCTCGCGCAGCTCCGCCACGAGGTGACCGAGAAGTACGGCTTCGCCAACATGATCGGCATCTCCGCGCCGATGCGGGCGGTGTACGAGCAGGTCGAGGCCGTCGCGGACTCGAACGCCCTCGTGCTGATCAACGGCGAGACGGGGACCGGCAAGGAGCTCATCGCCCACGCGATCCACTACCGGAGCCGGCGCGCGCAGGGCCCCATGGTCGCGGTGAATTGCGGCGCGCTCCCCGAGAGCTTGCTCGAGAGCGAGCTCTTCGGTCACGAGCGCGGGTCGTTCACCGGGGCGACGCGCCAGCACCAGGGCAAGTTCGAGCAGGCCGACGGCGGCACGTTGTTCCTCGACGAGGTCGGTGAGATCCCCGCGAGCGTGCAAGTGCGGCTCTTGCGTGTGCTCGAGGGGGGCACGTTCACGCGGGTCGGCGGCGAGACCCCGGTCAAGGTGGACGTCCGGGTGATCTGCGCCACCAACCGGGACCTGCGGAAAGAGGTGCAGGCGGGCACCTTCCGGGCGGACCTCTACTACCGCTTGCACGTGTTCCACATCAAGCTGCCCCCGCTCCGCGAGCGCCGGGACGACATCCCGCTGCTGGTCTCGCACTTCAGCAAGAAGTTCAGCGAGCGGCACCTGCGCAAGGAGCCGACCATCAGCGCCGCGGCGATGCGCTCGTTGCAAGCCCACAGCTGGCCCGGGAACATCCGCGAGCTGGAGCACTTCATGGAGCGCACCGTGCTCTTGGCCGCCGGCGGCGAGATCACGACGGCGCAGCTGCCCGAGGTGGAGCCACCCGCTCGCCCCGCCGGCACGAGCGTGTCCATCGAGGACATCGGCCCGGGCGGGCTCCCCAGCGCGCTCGACCAGGTCGAGCGGCAGCTCATCATCGAGGCGCTCACCGAGGCCGGCGGCGTGCAGGCGCAGGCCGCGCGCAAGCTCGGCATCAGCCGGTCGAACCTGAACTACCGGATTGGCCGGCTCAACATCCGGCTCCAGGACATCACGTTCGGCTGAGGGCGCTACCCGAGCGGCACGTGCTCGACGATGTGCAGGCCGAACGCGTCGAGCCCGACGATCTTGCGGGGGTTGTTCGTGAGCAGCCGGATCTCGCGTACGCCCAGGTGCGCCAAGATCTGCGCGCCGAGCCCGAGCTCCCGCAGGGGGTCGTGCTGGGCGGCTTCGCCCCGCATCCGCGCGAGCAGCGCGTCGGGCCCGTTGCCGTCGATGTGCAGGTACAGCAGCACGCCCTTGCCCTCGCGCGCGATCGCTCCCATCGCGGCGCGCAGCGCGCCTTGTGAGCCGCTCGCGAGCGCCCGGAGCACGTCCACGGGGCCGCTCGACGCCTGCACGCGGGTGAGCACCGGGCCCTTGAGATCCCCCGTCCACAGCGCGATGTGCAGGCCCCCGCCCATCGCCTTGTACACGCGGGCCTGGAACGAGCCGAATTCCTCGGTGACGATCGGCAGGTCGAGCACCGGCGTCACGAGCTGCTCGTAGGTGAGCCGCCAGCGGACGAGGTCCGCCACGCTGACGATGTGGATGTTGTGCTTCGCGCCGAACCGCTCCAGGTCCGGGAGCCGCGACATGGTGCCGTCCTCGTTCATGATCTCGCAGATCACGCCCGAGGGGGTGAGCCCAGCGAGCCGCGCCAGGTCGACCGAGCCCTCGGTCTGCCCCGTGCGCACGAGCACGCCGCCGTTCCGCGCCTTGAGCGGGAACATGTGGCCGGGCGTCACGAGGTCGTTCGGGCCGGTCGCCGGGTCGATGAGCACCTGCACCGTGCGGGAGCGGTCCGCCGCCGAGATGCCCGTCGTCACGCCCTCGCGCGCCTCGACCGAGACGGTGAAGGCCGTAGAGAACGGAGAGCGGTTGTTCGTCGCCATCATCGGCAGGTTCAGCTGCTCGACGCGCTCCTCGGTCATCGTGACGCAGATCAGGCCCCGGCCGTGGGTCGCCATGAAGTTGATGGCCTCGGGCGTGACGCGGTCGCTCGCGAGCGTCAGGTCGCCTTCGTTCTCCCGGTCCTCGTCATCGATGAGGATGACCATGCGGCCGGCGCGGATGTCCTCGAGGGCCACCTTGACACGGGTTTCGGGGTCGCGGGGCATGACGTCGAACGACATGGGGTCCTCCTTTGGGGGAGCTTGGGAGACAACGGGGAGAGAAAGATCAGCCGGAGAACCCGGAGCGGCGCAGGAGCTCGGCGCTCACCCCGGGCGGGGAGGGGAACGCGGACAGCCGCTCGGCGTAGCGAGCGAGGAGGTCCGTCTCAATGTTCACCTTCGTGCCGACGGCGAAGCTGCCGAGGCGGGTGACCGCGAGCGTGTGGGGCACCAGCCCTACCGAGAACGTGTGCTCGGACGCGGCGTCGTGCACGTCGTTGACGGTCAGGCTCACGCCGTCGACCGTGACGCTGCCTTTCTGCGCGATGTACCGGGCGAGCGCCACGGGTACGGAGAAGTCCACGCGGGTCCAGGTCGGACCCGGCACGATCCGCTGCACGACCCCGACGCCGTCGACGTGGCCCTGCACGAGGTGTCCGCCGAGGCGGTCCCCGACCCGCAGCGCGCGCTCGAGGTGCACGCTCTCACCGGCGCGCTTGCCGCCGAGGGTCGTGACCCGCAGCGTCTCGTCGCCCGCGGTGACCACGAACGCGCGGTCATCCCAGCTCTCGACGGTGAGGCACACGCCGTCGCACGCGATGCTCTCGCCGAGCACGAGCTCGCGAAACTCGCTCTCGACGCGGAGGGTGCGACCCGAGCCGCTTGGCGTTGACGCCGCGATCCTGCCGCAATGATCGACCAAGCCGGTGAACACGGCCGGCGGCTATCGCGCAGCCCCCTGGCCGCAAACCCCGCGGACGGCAAAACCCCCCGGGCGGTCGCCCGCCGTACCGGTTGCGGGCGCTACCGGGTCGCGCGCGAGTAGAGCGCCCACGCCACGTTGAGGGCGGCCGTGTGGGCCGTGAACGACGCGGCCTCCACCGGCGAGCGGGCCTTGTCCGGGTGCCAGCGGAGCACGAGCGCACGGTAGGCCCTCCGGGCCTGCTCCACGTCCGTCCCCGGCGCGACCCCGAGCACCGCGGCCGCGCGGGCCAGCGCCACCGGGTCCGGCTCGGCGTTCACGCGCTCCCACAGCGGGTCGAGCCGGGCGGCTACGCCGAGCTCCCTCGCGAGATCGTCGATGAACTCCTCCGCGCTCTCCCCGGGCCAGCTCGCCCGGGTGCCGTGCATCAGCCACGTCAGCACCCGCTCGGCCCCGAGCGCGTCCACGTGCACGGCGATCCGCGCCGCGACGCGATCAGCGCCGAGGCGGTGTACGTCAGCCGACTCGAGCTCAGCGATCCACGCCGACAGCCAGGCCTCGCCGCCGGCGTCCAGCGCCTGCCCGTCCAGGAAGCGCTCGCGGATGTACGCCACGTCGTCGTCGGTGAGCGGACGGCTGCCCGCCCGCGCGCACGCCACCAGCGCCATCACGACGCGGCCCGGGCCGCTGTTGCCGAGCCGCCTCGCCCTCTGGGGGAGCGGCACGACGAACTCCTCGCGGTCGTGCTCGCCTTGACGCCCGCGGAGCGTGACGACCACGGTGGCGTGCTCTGCCTGGGGCAGGCTCGAGTACGGGATGAAGCACGCCGGGGCGTCGATCTCCTCGACGGGGTGGTCGGGTGTCACCACGGAGGTCGCGCACGTCCCCGGGACGTCGATGCGCACCGTGACGTCGACGTCCACGAGCCCGCGCGCGCGCCAGGTGGGCGTGAGGACGACGCCAGGCCCGCTCGCCCGGAACGCGTGGTGCACCCAGCCGAGGCGCACGAGCTCCAGCGGACGCTCGGGCCGCGCGGCATCCCCCAGGTAATGCCCGACCGCGGCGCCGACGCCGGCCCCGACGGGCCCGCCCACCAGCGCGCCGAACAGCCCCCCGAGCGCCTTTCCGGACCAGCTCACCTGCGGACCCACTCCGCGCTTCCGTTCGGCGTCTCCCACAGCCGGATGCGCTCCAGGGTCACCCCCGTGGGCTTCAACAGCCCCGCCGCGACGCTCGCCAGCTCGGCGACCAGGTTCTCCGCGGTCGGCGAGACCTCCATCCAGTACACCGGGCGCCCATGGCGCTCGTTCGACGCCGCGATCTCCCCGATCGCGGGGTCCGGGTCCCCGCGCTGCAAAATCGCGGTGTGGTCCCAGTGCCGGTCAATCCAGCCACCGACGAGCTCCTTCACCACGCCGAAGTCGATGACGCGGCCGAGCGAGTCCAACGCGGCGTGGCAGGTCAGCTCGGCGGCGTAGCGGTGACCGTGGAACGCCGCGCACTTCGACTCGTGCCTCGGGATCCGGTGCATGGCGTCCCACTCGAGCCGGCGCGTGCAGGTGACGAGCCCGTCCGGGGGATTTTCCTGATGTGGCAAGGAGCGGCTCCGCG
>CALQBK020000116.1 GCA_943328795.2 Bifidobacterium breve | reverse complement strand
GTCACCTTCGAGCAGGCGATCGCCGCCGCGCCGATCACGGAGCCGTCGCACCTGGCGATGCTCACCGGGATCGCGCCGTACATGTCGGGGATCGTCGCGAACGGCACGGTCCTGGGGGACCGCCCGGCCCTACTCTGGCGCGCGCTGGCGGCGCGGGGCTACGCGACGGCCGGCTTCGTCAGCGGTTTTCCGTTGCACGGGAAGTACGACGGGGGGCAGGGGATCGACGTGGGGGACGACGACTTCGGCCGCGTCGCCGGCGTCCAGTCGCTCTCGTTGGTGAAGGCGTGGAACCAAGTCGCGATCAAGGAGCACGCGCTCCGCGAGCGCACGGCCGACCTCACGTTGTCCCGCGCGATCCCGTGGATCAAGGCGAACGAGGACAAGCCCTTCTTCGCGTTCGTGCACTTCTACGACGTGCACGGGCCCTACGACAGCCACGGCCAACTCCCGCCCGCCCCGACCGACGGCGCGCCGCTCAACTTGCCGTTCTATTGGCCGGCGCCAGACCGGCGGGTCACCGACGTTGCGTGGTTGGAGCAGGCGTACGACAAGGAGATCGAGTACGTCGACACCGCGGTGGCCCAAGTGGTGGACGCGCTCGGCCCCCAGCTCGACAACACAATCCTCGTGCTGACCGCCGACCATGGCGAGAGCTTCACCGAGCATGACTATTTGTTCGACCACGGGGACAACTTGTACGACCCGTCGCTGCGCGTGCCGCTGATCGTGCGCTACCCGAAGGGCGCGAAGGCCGGCGTGCGCGTAGCGTGCCAAGTTGGGGGCGAGGACATCGTGCCGACGGTGCTCGCGCTTCTTCAGTTGGACGACGGCATCCAACGCGACGGTCACTCGCTCGTCGCGGCGCTCGGGGGCGGGGCCTGCGAGAGCCTGCCGGTGTTCTCGTCGACGGTCGCGGGCCGCATGGTCGAGGTGCCGCCCGTCGCGCACAGCCGGCGCTTGCCAACCGAGAAGCTGATCTTCCACTCCGACAAGGCGCCCGAGTACTACGACCTGCTCACGGACCCGGGCGAGCTCCAGTCACTGGAGAGCGGCGCGCAGCGGGACGCGCTCGACGAGCTGGTGCGCGCGCTGAAATCCGGCGCCCCGGCGCAAGGCGCGGCCCAAGACGGGCAGACCCAACAGATGCTGCAGGCGCTTGGGTACTTGGACGACGGGGAGGAGAAGGCGCCGTAGACGTGTGCGCGAGGCGCAGCTGTAGCGCGCCTACTCCCCCGTCCCGTACACCACCCAGGCAGACCCGGAGTCGACCATCGCGCCGTCGTCGAGCGGCGCGCCGATGCCGATGTCGTCGTAGCCGTCGGAGTCGATGTCGCCGATGCCAGACAGCGCGAATGGGAGCGAGATGTCGGTGGTCGCCGAGCCGGACTCGGGGTTGCTCGTGTACCAGGTCGCGCTCGCCGAGGGGGTGAGCGAGGCGCTGCCGTACTCCAGGTAGACGGCGCCCGTGTTGGGGGTCGTCCCGGCGTCGTAGCCGGCGGCTGCGACCAGGAAGTCAGCGAAGCCGTCGTTGTCGACGTCCCCGGCGGTGGCCATGGTCGTGCCGAACCCGTCCCCGGCCGTCGCGCCGTCCAGGGTGACGCTCGCGGAGGACGACGCAGCCTTGGTGCCGGACAGGCTCCCGCTCGCGATCGACGACCCGTCGAGCAGGTAGACGCGGCCCTTCCCGCTGGTCGTGCCCGGGGCGCCGACCGCGAGATCGCCGTAGCCGTCGCCGTCTACGTCGCCGAGGAACGCGGCGCCCGCGCCGAGCGACGCGTTGTTCGTGGAGCTGGTGAGCACCAGGTCCACCGCGCTGGCTGCGACGCTGCCTGTCGTGCCGTCGCAGAGGAGCACGTACGCGCGCCCGGCGTTCGGCGCGCCACTGCTGGACGCCGGCGCGCCGACGACGATGTCGTCGAAGCCGTCGCCGTCGATGTCACCCGCGGAGGCCGCGGACCCGAAGCGGTCGCCGACGACGCTGCCCGTGATGACAAGGTCCGCCGCGGACGTGAGCACGGTGCCGGCGCCGACGCCGTCGTAGAACACGTCCAGGGTCCCGGGCGTCGTGGACGACGCGAGGTTGGCGGGGGCCGTCAGGCCGATGTCGCCCGACGTCGTACCGCCAAAGTCGCCGCCGAAGACGACGTAGCCAGCCGCTTGGTTGGCGGTCGTGCCCGTGATCGTCGAGAACGCCGTCGTCGCGTCGCCGCCCGCGCTGCCGCCCGGGAACAGGTAAACGCCACCCGAGGACGAGCCCGTGGACCCGGTGCGGAAGGGCGCGCCCACCACGATCTCCGCCAGGCCGTCGCTGTCGAGGTCCGGCGTGAACGCCACCGCGTCGCCGAAGTGCTCACCGGACTCCGCGCCGGTCCACGTCGCGGCCGCGCCCGCGCTCGTCGCCGTGAGCGCGTTCCCGTCCCACAGGTAGACCGCGCCGACCCCGCCAGAGCCGCTGGCGCCCACCGCGACGTCGATGGTCGCGTCACCGTAAACGTCCAGCCCGCCGGTCACGCCGGAGCCGAACCACGCGTCGGTCGCCGCCGAGGCCTCGTCGAGGCCGAACCCGACGCTGTCCAGCGAGGAAGCCGTCGCGTAGCGACAGTCCAGCCCGCTGCTATCGCAGTCGTTGTCCAGGCCGTCCTCGCACACCTCGGCGGCGCCGGGGTTGACCGCGATCGCGGCGTCATCGCAGTCGTCGCTGGTCGCGTAGTAGGACGCCGGCTGGTCGCACGCGACCTGGGTGGTCGCGCTCCCGCCGTAGCCGTCCCCGTCGGCGTCGTAGTACCAGGTCGTGCCCCCGGTCGCGCCGTCGTCGATCAGCGTGTCGCAGTCGTCGTCGACGCCGTTGCAGGTCTCCGCGGCTGCGGGGTTCACCGAGGCGGCGTGGTCGTTGCAGTCGGTCGCGTCTGCGACGTACGCCGCGGGCTCGGTGCATGACGCCGTCACGATCGTGGAGTCGCCGTAGCCGTCGGCGTCGAAGTCGTAGTACCAGTTGTCGGCGTCCACGGCGCTCTCGTCCACGCTCGAGTCGCAGTCGTTGTCGGTGCTGTCACACACCTCGGGCGCAGACGGGTATGTGTTGGCATCGGCGTCGTCGCAATCGGTCGAGGTCGCGGACAAGCCGGACGACGCCGAGCACGCGTGCGTGAAGCTGGTGCCCCCGTACCCGTCGTAGTCGTAGTCGTAGTAGAGCTTGGTGCCATCCATCGGCGAGTCGTCCACGAGCGTGTCGCAGTCGTTGTCGAGGCTGTCGCACACCTCGGACGCCGCGGGGTTGACCGCGGACGAGCCGTCGTCGCAGTCCCCGCCCGTCGAGACGTAGCCGGACGGGGCGGCGCACGAGTCCGTGGAGACCGTGCTGCCGTAGCTGTCGTGGTCGAGGTCCTGGTACCAGGTCGTGATGTCGAACGCGCCCTCGTCGACGGCGGTGTCGCAGTCGTTGTCGATGCCGTCGCACACCTCGGTCTCGCCGGGGTTCCGGGTCGCGAGCGTGTCGTCGCAGTCGCCGGTGAGCGCCGCGTAGCCGGACGGGGTCGAGCACGACACGGTGGAGATCGCCGTGCCGTAGCCGTCGCTGTCGGCGTCCACGTAGTAGGTCTGCAGGTCGGTCGCGCCGTCGTCAACGAGGCCGTTGCAGTCGTTGTCGAGGTCGTCGCAGGTCTCGGTGCCGCCGGGGTGCGCGCTCGCTGCGCCGTCATCGCAGTCCGTGTCGTTCGCGACGGTGTCGAGCGGCTGGTCGCAGCTCTCGGTCTGCGCGAGCGGGTCGCCGTAGCCGTCGCCGTCCAGGTCGTCGTACCAGGTCGCGGTGTACGTGTAGTCGTCGTCGGCGAGCCCCGTGCAGTCGTTGTCGACGCCGTCGCAGACGTCGGCCGCGGTGGGGTTGATCGCGGCGTCCGCGTCGTCGCAGTCGTTGTCGTCGGCGACGAAGCCTGGGGTGGACCCGCACACCATCGTCGGGCTGTCCATGTCGCCGTACCCGTCGCTGTCCACGTCCGGCCACTGCAGGATCGTGAGCCCCTCGTCCACGAGGGAGTTGCAGTCGTTGTCGACGCCGTCGCACGTCTCCATCACCCCGGGGTGGGTGGTGCCGTCCAGGTCGTCGCAGTCCGTCGCGTTGCTGACGTACCCGGTGGGCTTCACGCAGCTGTCCACCATCGAGTCGGCGTCGCCGTACCCGTCGCCGTCCATGTCTGCGTACCAGTGGGACGACAAGCCGTCATCGACGATGCCGTTGCAGTCGTTGTCCAGCCCGTCGCACAGCTCGGTCGCCAGCGGGAAGCTCTTGTCCGAGTCGTCGTTGCAGTCGGAGTTGTCCGCGACGTAGTTCGTCGGTTGGTCGCACGCGACGCTCGCGTTGTCGGGGTCGCCGTAGCTGTCGCCGTCCAAGTCGGCGTACCAGGTGTCGGCGTCGATCGCGCTGTCGTCTGCGGTGCCGTCGCAGTCGTTGTCGTGGTTGTCGCACACCTCGGTGCCGCCCGGGTGGTCCTGGTCGCGCGAGTCGTCGCAGTCGGCGAAGTCGGAGACGAAGCCGGCCGGGGCGTCGCAGGTGGTAATGCGCACCGCGGGGTCGCCGTAGCTGTCGAGGTCGCTGTCCAGGTACCAGTTGCTGATGTCGGTGGCGTCGGGGCCGTCGGAGACGCCGTTGCAGTCGTTGTCCACGCCGTCGCACACCTCGGTGCCCCCGGGGAAGGCGACGTTGCTGCGGTCGTTGCAGTCTTCGCACGAGGCGAACCCGTCGGCGTCGTTGTCGCTGCTCCCCGCGCTCCCGTCGCAGTTGTAGTCGTTGGGATCACTGCAGTCCGACTCGGTCGCGCCCGGGTGGTAGCGCGTGGACGTGTCGTCGCAGTCGGTGTCGTCGGCGACGTACCCGGCGGGGCTCGAGCAGCTCGTGACGGCGTCGCTCGCGTCGCCGTACCCGTCGCCGTCGACGTCGGCGTACCAGGTCGTCTCGCCCGTCGCGCCAGCCTCGTCGATCGTGCCGTCGCAGTTGTTGTCGACGCCGTCGCACGCCTCGACGGCGTCCGGGTTCACCAAGCCGTCGCTGTCGTCGCACTCCTCGCAGGCGGCGAAGCCGTCGGCGTCGGCGTCCTCGGTCCCGATGCTCCCGTCGCAGTTGAAGTCCACCACGTCGGTGCAGGTCTCGAGCGCGCCGGGGTTGTAGGTCGCGTCGGCGTCGTCGCAGTCGGCGTCGTTCGACACGAAGCCGGCCACGTCGTCGCAGGTGCGGAGCTGCGAGGTCGCGTCGCCATACCCGTCGCCGTCGGCGTCCGCGTACACCGTGCTGGCGTTCACCGCGTCGTTGTCGGCCGAGCCATCGCAGTCGTTGTCGACGCCGTCGCAGATCTCCAGGTTGCCTGGGTAGGACAGCGCCTCGGTGTCGTCGCAGTCCTCGCACGCGGCGGTGCCGTCGCCGTCGGCGTCCGCGTACCCGGTGCTGCCGTCGCAGTTGTAGTCGTTGGCGTCGGAGCAGTCCTCGGCGGCCGCCGGGTGCCAGTTCTCGTCGAGGTCGTCGCAGTCGCCGGCCACCGCGACGTAGCCATCGGGCGCGGTGCAGCTCTCGACCGTGACCGTGTCATCGCCGTACCCGTCGCCGTCGAGGTCCACGTAGAACGTGGTCGTGCCGGTCGCGCCGGCTTCGTCGATCGACCCGTCGCAGTTGTTGTCGATGCCGTCGCACACCTCGGCCGCGGCGCTGTTCACTGCCGGGTCGCTGTCGTCGCACTCGGTGCAGGCGGTCTCGCCGTCTCCGTCCGCGTCGTCCAGTCCCGTGCTGCCATCGCAGTTGTAGTCGTTCGGGTCCGCGCAGTCGGTCTCGCTCGCCGCGGGGTTGAACGCGGGATCGGTGTCGTCGCAGTCCCCGCCGACCGCCACGTCGCCCGCGGCCGCCTCGCAGGTCACGGTCGCGGAGGCGTCGTCCCCGTACCCGTCGCTGTCGGCGTCGGTGTACCAGGTCCCGGCGTCCGTCGCGCCGACGTCGATCGTGCCGTCGCAGTCGTCGTCGACCTCGTTGCAGACCTCGGCGGCGTTCGGGTTGACCGCCCGGTTGGCGTCGTCGCACTCCTCGCAGGCGTAGAAGCCGTCGGCGTCGGCGTCGATGGTGCCGGCCGACCCGTCGCAGTTGTAGTCGTTCGGGTCCGTGCAGTCGTCCTCGGCCGCGCCCGGGTGGTACGCAGCGTCGCCGTCGTCGCAGTCGCCGGACTCGGCCGCGTACCCGCTGGGCGCGTCGCAGGCCGTCGTCGCCTCGTTCTCGAGCCCATAGCCATCGCCATCGGCGTCCGCGTAGAACACGTCGGTGGCGCCCTCGTCGATCTGGCCGTTGCAGTTGTTGTCGATGTCGTCGCACTTCTCGGCGGACCCTGGGTACACGTACTCGTCCGCGTCGTTGCAGTCGCCGTCCTCCGTCGTGTACCCGTCGCCGTCGGCGTCAGTGACCTGCGTGTCGCTGTCCGAGTCGGAGTCCGTGTCCGTGTCCGTGTCCGTGTCGCTGTCGGTGTCCGTGTCGGTCGGGACGCTGTCCTCGGGGTTCTTGCCGGCGTCGCACGCGCTGAGTACGAGCATCGCCAAGGCGGGGAGGGCGTAGACGGAGAGAAGGCGCATCGAGGACTCCAGGACATCACCGGATACCCCGAAACGGCGCTGGCTGCTGGGGTGACGACTACACCACCCTCGACTACGAGTACGATACGCTCGGCCGCATGTCAGCGACGGTGCAGAGCGGAGCCCTTGGAAGCCGTCGGGGGGCGGAGCTGGCGGTGCTCGGTGCGACGGCGACGGCGACGGCGGACATCGTCCGGGACGCCTTCGGGCGGCCGGTGGTGATCGACGACGGGGACGTCGCGCCGACGGTGCAGGTGTGGGGCAACCCGGGGGCGGACTTGCCGCTTGCTGGACTTGGCCTCAGGGAAGGCGGCGTATTCATGGGTGACTTTTGGAGTCGGTTCATGGCTTGGATAGCGAACAGACCCTCCTGATGCCGGGCCCGGAGCGCGGAGCCACCAGCGCTGATCCGGCTTCCCAATGCGGAGCGCTCGTCCTGCAGTACCGGAAGCGTGGCACGCGGCCCCCTCCACCCGAACCGCCCCCGCCCCGCTCCGCCGATCCGCCGCCGCAACGCGGAGCGGTTGCCCACATGCACGAGACGCACCGCGCAGCACCCCGACCCCGCTCAACCCGCGGACCGGTCCCGAATCCCCCGCCCGAGCACGGCGTCCGGGTCCGCGGAGCAGGCCAAGGCCCGTGCCCCAGTCGGAGGCATGACAGGCGTGGCTCCCAGCCCCGCCCCGCCCACCGCGACGATCCTCGCGCGCTGGACCGCGACCTCGGCACAATCGTCGGCCAGGGCGACGATCCTCGCGCGCTCGTCCGCGACCTCCGCCCAATCGTCGGCCAGGGCGACGATCCTCGTGCGCTGGACCGCGACCCCCGGGGGATCGTCGGCCAGGCTACACTGCCCCCGTGCTGCTCGCCCTCCTGGCCGCCTGCGCCCCCGCCCCGAGCCCTGCTCCGCCGCGGGCCGGGTCCAACGTCCAGCCTGCTCCGCCCGAGCTCCCGGGCGTGCCGAGCCCGCTCCCCAACCGCGTGGTCGTGGTGGGCGCCGGAGTCTCCGGGATGAGCGCAGCGATCGAGGTGCTCGCTTCGGGGGCCGACGTGGTCGTGTTGGAGCGCGAGGAGGACCTGGTGGGAGGTGCCGCGAACGACGCGTCGCTGATGATCTTCAGCGGGTCGAGCGAGCAAGCTGCGAGCGGGGTCAGCGACTCGCCGGAGCAGCTGCTCGCGGAGTGGCCGTCGTTCACGGGAGGGGACGTGAGCGATGCCTGGGTGCAGCGGTTCGCCGAGGAGAACGTCCCGGACGTGCACGACTGGCTGCAGGCGATGGGCGTTGGGTGGAACGGGCCGGCAGAAGATCCGTCTGCTGGCCAGACCGCCCGCATCCACTCGATCATCGGCGGCGGGGCGGAGCTGGTCACGTTGCTGCGGGCGCACCTCCCGGACGACGCCGTGTGGATGGGGGTCGAGGCGACGGGGCTCGCCCAGGACGCGTCGGGGCGAGTGGTCGGCGTGGAGTGGCGCGACGTCGCGACGGGAGAGGTGGGCGAGCTGCGGGGGCGGGGGGTCGTGGTCGCGACCGGGGGCTTCGGCTGGAGCCTGGAGAAGGTGCGCGAGGTGCGGCCGGAGCTCGCCGACGTGGTGCTGACGCACGCGTCCTGGGAAGGCGCGGACGGGAACGGCCTCGACATGCTGCTCGCGCTCGGCGCGGCGACCCAAAACCTCGCGGCGGTGGGGCTGTATTCGCACGCGTTGCGCTGCCCGACCGACGCCACCGTCGAGATGCCCGTGCCGTTCCAGTTCGACGTCCCCTGGGTGGACCTCGCGGGGAGCCGGTTCGTCGACGAGACGCTCCGGAACGACTTCCACAGCGCCGAGGCGATCGTGGACTCCGGGGGCGCGGCGTGGATGATCTTCGACGCGCCGCTGGTGCCGGGCGGCCTCGACTGCCACACAGATCCCTACTCGTTCGTAGACTGGGGTGACATGGGCGCCGTGGAGGGGGACGACCCCGAGGGCCTCGCCGACGCGTTGGGGGTGGACGGCGCCGCGGTGGCTGCGGAGCTCGCGGCTTACAACGCGGCGGTCGACGCGCAGGGGGGCGACGCGTGGCGGTCGTCGATGACCACCGCGTGGCGGGTGGACGAGCCGCCGTACTACGCGCTGCCTGTCGCCGTCTCCGTGGCCAAGATGTTCGGCGGGATCGACGTCGACCTCGACGGGCGGGTGCTGCGGGCGGACGGGGGCACGATCCCCGGGCTCTACGCGGCCGGGGAGCTGACGGGGATGGCGGGGGGTAGCCTGGTCGGGGACGCGGGGTTCACGGGGTCGCTCAGCGCCGTGGTGCTCGGCGGGCGCGTCGCAGGGCGGCACGCGGCGACGGACCGCGTGTTCCGGTAGGCCGCTTGCGGTTAAGTCGTGGGATGCTCCCCATCTCCGAGCTCCGGCGCTTCGTCAAGAACTGCGACCCGAGCCAGCCGCTCTCGGCCGACCACCCTTTCTACGTCCCGCTCGACGCCGACGCGCGCGGGGGCGACCAGGGCTGCGTCGGGCGCCTCAAACGCACGCTCGACCTCGCGGGGCCGACCGAGGAGACCTGCCAGCTGTTCACGGGGTTCCCCGGCGCGGGGAAGACGACCGAGCTGCACCGGCTCCAGCGCGCGCTGGAGGCCGATCCCGCCGAGGCCACCCGCGCGATCTACGTGGACTTCGAGCTCTACATCGATCGCTTCTCGCCGATCAACATCACCGACGTGCTGCGCGTGCTCGCGTACGTGCTCGACCGCGAGGCGTCCATCGCGGAGTCGAAGGACCCCGACGCGAAGGCCGGCTACCTGGAGCGCCTCTGGAAGTTCCTACAGTCGGACGTCCACCTCAAGGACTTCGGCTACTCGAACATGGGCCCCGAGCTCCTGTTCGAGCTCCGGGACAACCCGACGTTCCGCGACCGCGCGCGCGAGGTGATGTCGCTCCGCTTTCAGCAGTTCGCGGAGGAGGCCGTGAGCACGATGGCGCAGGCCGTCGTCCGCTTGCGGAAGGCGGGCTTCTGCGAGCGCGTAGTCGTGCTGGCGGACAGCTTGGAGAAGCTCACCCCGGTGCGCGAGGAGGACCGCCGGCTGGTCGAGTCGAGCGTAGAGGCGCTGTTCTTGCAGCACGCGCGCTTGCTCCAGATCCCGTGCCACGTGGTCTACACGTTCCCGTTCTGGCTCGGCTTCCGCACGGCTGGCCTCGGGTCTGCGTACAACCAGGAGGCCGTGATCTTGCCGATGGTGAAGGTCCGGACCCGCGACGGGAGCCCTGGGAGCCGGGCCTCGCCCGCCTGCGGGAGATCGTGGCTCGCCGGCTCGACGTTGGGCGCGTGTTCGCCGACGAGGGGTGCTTGCGCCCGCTGCTCGAGGCGTCTCGCGGGTACCCGCGAGACCTGCTGCGGCTCGTCCGCGAGGTGCTGTTCCAAACCGAGGAGTTCCCGGTCGGCCGGCCCGCCGTCGACCGCGTGATCGCGCAGCTCGCCCAGAGCTACAGCGAGGTCGTGCGCTCGACCGACGTGGAGCTGCTGCACCAGGTGCGCCGCACCCACGCGATGCCGCTCGGCGACAGGGAGCAGACGGAGGCGTTCGGCCGGCTGTTGGACCGGTGGTTGGTGCTCGCCTACCGCGACGACCGCCGGTGGTACGACGTGCACCCCCTCGTCGCGAGCGAGATGCTCGGGCTCGGCGTGGCCCCGGGGCAATGAAGCTCGACGGCTACCGCGGGCTGCTCGGGGTCCTCGGGACGACCGAAGGCTTCGTGCTGGTGCCGGTGGAGCTCTCGGGCGTCGTCGGCGCTCGGCGCTTGCACCGCTGGCTACGCCACCACGGCCACCCGCTCCCGTGTGAGCTGGTGGACGACGCGCTGGTGGGCGTGCTCGCCGAGCGGACGACGGGGGTGATCGTCGCCGGCCCTTCGCCTGGGACCGAGCGGGAGGCCGGGACGCTGCGCCTGTTGAACCAGCGACGGGACGCCGTTGCGCGCCCGCCGTTCCCGATCTTGTGGTGTGGGTCGGGGGACTGGCTGGCGTTCACCTGGCAGCACGCGCCGGACTTCTGGTCGGTGCGGGCGCACGCCCGCACGTTGGCGCCCGAGCCGCCTGGGCCGGACTGGGCGCGCCCGGTGTGGGCCGGTCCCGTCGTCGACGACGAGCCCGAGAGCCTGCTGGCGCTCCGCCGCGCCGCCCGGACACAGCGGGATCGCCTGAACGCGGGCCGCATCGGGTATGCGCTCGCGGCGTCGTTGGCAGCGCGCGGCCAGCTCCAAGCGGCTCGCGAGGCCGTGCTGGCGGCGCTGTCGGACATCGCGCGCAAGCCGGACCCGTCGCTGCTGTTCGATCTCCGGCTGCTTGGCGCTCGCCTCGCGCTCGCCGCGGGGGAGCGGCGGGCGGTGCGTCGGTGGCTGTCGGCGGCCGCGGAGCTCGCGCAGGGCAGCGTAGGGAAGCAGGCGCAGGTCGGGCTCATCGCCGCGCAGAGCGAGCTGGCGGGGGGGCGGACGGCGCGCGCGATCGCGATCTACTCGGGCCTGTTGCACGGGCTCGGGGACCGCCCGCTGCTCGGCGCCCGCGCGCGGGTCGGCCTCGGGCGCAGCCTCGTCGCGGCGCGGGAGCTCAAGGGTGCCGAGCCGGTGCTGAGGGACGCCGTGAGCCTGTTCCAGGCGCAGGGCGAGATCTTGGGGGAGGCCACGGCGCTGTTGGAGCTCGGCGAGATCTGCCGGCGGACGGGGCGGCTCAGCGAGGCGCGAGACCTGCTCCAGGGGGCCCTGGACGCGTTCGTCGACAACGGGCTCACCGAGCCGGCGCAGCGGATCCACGAGCTGCTCGCGCTGGTGGAGCTCGCGGATGGTCGCGCGGACGAGGCCGTGCTGGCCCTCGTCGCGGCTGGCGCCGAGCACCCGGACGCTCCGGCGGGCCGACGGCGGCTGCTCGAGCGCGCGCAACGCGCCCAGGGCCGGTGAGCGCCGGGCAGACAATCCGTTGACTTTTGGGGAATGCCGTGTACTCTGCCCGGGTCCACTTCTTGGGAGTCCACGATGCGCCTTTCCTCGTATGCCTCGGCCGCCCTCCTCGCTCTCCTCTCGCTCGGGGCGATGCCGCGGCACGCCTACGCCGACGACGTGCTGGCGGGGGAAGACGACGACTTCTTCAAGACGGACGACAAGCCCAAGCCCCCGGACGTGCCGGACGCCAGCGCGTTCAACACGGACGAGGAGCTCACCATCGCAGCGCCCATCAAGGTCGAGCCCCCCGCGCCCAAGGCGGTCGCGCCCACCGGGCCGACCGCGATGGGCCTCGACTTCAACGGCAAGGCCCCGCTCGCTGACAACTGGGGCCCGAGCATCGTGTACAAGACGGCGGACGCCGTGGTCATCGAGATGCCCGTGCTCTACGCCGTCAACGGCTCCGGGTTCGACGGCAACGCGTACTGGCTCATCGGCGAAGTCTACGCGGACGGCAAGAAGATCGGGGAGCAGCGCACCCAGGTCATGAAGGAGACCGTGTCGGCCAAGGGCCCGTCGGTCGAGTTCATCCGGTTCTTCACGCCGGTGGCGGGCACGAGCGGCGTGCTCGAGGTGAAGGTGTCCAAGTTGGCCTCCGGGAGCACGAAGCCGACCTTGCTGTTCACCCGGTCCGTCAGCTACGCGCTCTAAGGCGGCGTGGCCGACCCGTACGGGTATGACGGGGAGGTCGCTAAGCCCGCAGCCTCTTCTGCCTCACAGGCGATGTACACCGGCATCTTTGCGCTGGTGCTCGCTGCAGTAGGTCCTTGCCTGTGCTACGCGCCGTACTTCGTGGCTTTGCCGCTGGGCGGATACGCCATGTTCGCGGGCAGCCAAGTGCGCAGCGGGGACCCGGCGGAGCGCGCGATGGGCGTCGGCGGCGTGGTAGCCGGCGGCGTCGCGGCCGTGCTCTCTGGGCTTTTTCTGTGCGCGATGCTCGCGTACGTCGTGGTTGTCTTCGGGTTGGTCGCGCTCGGGAACTGACGGCTGCGCCTCGCGCGCAGCTTGGGCGAGCGCGCGGCTTCAGCGGGTGAAGGCCGCCCCGTAGAGCCAGTAGATGCCCACGTACCCGCTGTCCGCGTTGTTGTAGGGCACGGTGCCGGTGCCCTTCGTCGCGCGGCCGACCAGGATGTCCAGCTGGCGGTTGACCGGCCACGAGGTCCAGACGCTGCTCGGGACCGTGAAGCTCCCGTCGTCGCGAACGGCGCAGGTCACGTCCGTCTGGTAGCCGGTGCCGCCGCTGTTGAACATCCCGATCTCGATCAGGATGTAGTCGCCCCCGGTGCCGGTCCACGTGAAGTTAATGCCGGCCTGGGGGAGGTTCGGCACGCTGGACCCCGTGATCGCCGGGCTTGACACCGAGAAGCTCGAGGGCGTGCGCAGGATGTTCGACATCGCGAAGCTGGGGAACGAGCTCGACGTGACCGTCTGCAGGTCGTAGCTCCCCGCCTGCTGGAACTGGGCGTTGGAGATGCTGTCGAGCAGGAACAAGCCGGCGGTGTTGTCCCACGGGAGCGTGATCGTCGACCCGTCGGGCGCGCTCAAGCCAGCGGACGTGAGCCCAAAGTCGTAGATGTACACGTCCGGCCCGGAGTACGAGTAGTTCGCGCTGCAGGTGTCGAGAGACGCAGCGTAGAAGTACTTCCCATAGTCGACGGTCTCGGGGACGATGAACGTGAAGTCGGAGAACCCAAAATCGGTGGGCGGCGGGCTTCCCCAGTACGTCCCGACGTAGTGGTACCAGCTGTGGGCACCGAGGACGCCGGTCTTCCCAGCGCCGTCTTCCAAGTAGTAGAACCCGCTGGTGAGCGTGCCCGAGCCCGCGCTCGTCGACACCTGCACGTCCACCGCGCCCTCGGCGGACGCCGACGGGGTGTGGACGTGGATCTGGCTCGCGGTGACCGAGTCGATGGTGGCGGCGCTGCCCCCGAAGCGCACGGAGACCGTGTCGTCGAACGGCCCGCCAGCGATCACGACCTGGGCGTTCCCGGCGGTGGTCCCGTACGCGGGGGTGACGCTGTTGACGCTGAGCCCGTCGGCATCTGAGTCGGTGTCTGAGTCGGCGTCGCCGTCCGCGTCGGAGTCCGCGTCGCCGTCGGCGTCCGAGTCGGCGTCCGTCTCGGAGTCGAGAGAGCTCGTGTCCGGCAGGTACGGGTTGTCGGGGTCGTAGATCCCGAACTGGCAGCCGGGGGCCGCGGCGAGGGCCAAGATGCAGGCGACGCGGAGCCGAGGGCTCAGCGGTGCGGGGGGGCTCGGGAGGGGGAAGCTGTTCACGGCGCCAGTGTATCGGTTGGGAGGGGAAGGATACACGATTTTTGTAAACCCGGCGGCCGCGCGTGCTCAGGCTGCCGTCACGCGCCCCGGCGGGATCGCCCCGGAGCGCGCCTGGTCGCGCTCTCCGAGGAATTTGAGAAGCTTGATCGCGCTCTGGCCCTTGTGGCGCAAGTCGGTGAGCGAGCCGATGTGCGTCGCTTGCTGCCGGATCCCGCGGGGCGACAAGTACTGGGTGGCGTACGCGAGCTTGAGCGCGAGGCGCAGCTCCCACGCCGAGAGGTGCGGCAGGTCGACGATCACGTCCTTGCTGTTGTCCGCCGGGACGAAGTCGCCTTCGATGAACCAGCCGTTCTCCATCGCCATGTCGTACAGCTCGGTGGAGGGGGAGGGGAGCGCGACGGAGAAGTGCACAAAACGCGTCCCGAGCTGGCGCGCTGCGCGCCAAGAGTGGAACAGCGTCCGCCACGTCTCCTTCGGCGACGCGCCCATCAGCACGCTCACCTCGGGCTCGACGCCCGCTTCCCGGCACACCTGGACGGCCTTCACGACGTCCTTGACCTTGAGGTCCTTCGCCATGTCGTCCAAGAGCCCGTCGTCGAAGCTCTCGGAGCCCATGTAGACCATGGTGCAGCCGGACTTGGCCATCGCGCGCACCATCTCGACGTCGTGCAGCATGTTGGCCCGGGCGAGCCCGATCCACTGCAGGCCCAGCGGCGCGATGCGGTTGCAGATCTCCGTCGTACGCGTCTTTCCCCACGTCAGCACGTTGTCGGCGATCTCGACCGCCCGGTAGCCGAGGGCGTGGATCTCCTCCATCTCGGCGACCACCTGGTCGACCGTGCGCTTCCGGAGCGGCGGGCGGTCCTTGTACGTTGGCTGGAGCCGCTTGAACTCGAGCTCAATGGTCTGGTCCACGGCGTTCGGCGTGCAAAAGGTGCACCGAAAGCCGCAGCCGCGCGAGAACACGGCGGCGGTCACCGGGTACTTGTCCAGGCGGTTCGCCCGGTAGCTGCCCAGCAGCAAGCGCCGGTCGGGGATCGGCAACCCGGGGACGTCGAGCAGGTCACGGAACCCGGTGCGCTCCTGTTGCCGGCCGCTCCAGTAGCCAAGACCCGCGACGCTCTCCGGCGCGCGGGCGCCAGACCACACCTGCGCGAGCTCGCACAGCGTGTTCTCCGGCTCGCCCAACAGCGCCCACGACTGCCCGTCGCGGACGAACTCCGCGGGCTTCCACGTCGGGGCCATCGCGGCGAACACGTTCTGCATCGCCGGGTTCGCGCGCCGGAGCACGCCCGCCGCCAGAAGGTCCTCCTCGGCGGAGAGGTAGG
>CALQBK020000115.1 GCA_943328795.2 Bifidobacterium breve | reverse complement strand
GCTGCACCCCGTGCGGTACTGGGAGGTCGACAACGAGGTGGACCTCAAGAACGCGAACGTCGCCCGCGGCGCCAGCGTGGACTACGACCCCAAGCTGTTCTGCACCCCCGCCGAGTACGCCCAGGTGCTGATCGCCTCCGGGAAGGCCATCCGCGCGGCGTTCCCGGCCGCGCGCGTGCTGAACGCCGGGCTGTACCGCCCGCACTCTGAGCAGGGGGCAAGCTACTTCCGCGACCTGGTGGCCATCCCCGGGGTGCTCGAGGCCTTCGACGTGCTGTCCGTGCACACCTACCACGACGATCTCGACGGGGAGCGCCTCGCGATCGGCATCCGAAACCTGCGCTACTACGCGCCGCTCAAGCCCACGTGGGTCACCGAGACCAGCCTCGGCCTGGCGGGCGGGATCACCGAGGAGGACCAGGCGCGGATGGTGGTGACCTTCGTCGTGCGCAGCGCGCTCGAGGGGGCGGACAAGGTGTTCTGGCACACGCTCGGGGACCCGCCGACGCGCGCCGCGGGCGGCCGCACGATGCCGATGGCCGACCACTCGCTGTTCCGCCTCACCGAAGGCGGGCAGCGGGTCATCAAGCCAACGGGCGAGGTGTACCGGAACCTCGCGGCGTTCCTGGGGGCCCACGACCTCGATGGCTGCGTGCAAGACGGGGTCGGCGCGGTGAAGCTGCGCGACGGGAGCACGCTGCTCTACGAGGGCACGCGCGTCGCGGCGGCGGGCGGGGGCGACCTGCGGACCGGGGCGGCGCTGGCGGCGGGCGCGACTGCGACCGCCCCGGCCTGGTTGAAGTAGCTACCCCTCGTCACACAGCCGCGCGTACATCGCGTGGTCCTCCCAGCGGCCCGCGATCTGCAGGTACCGCAGCGCGGTCCCTTCGAGGCGAAACCCACACTTCTCCGCGACGCGGACGCTGCGCAGGTTGCGCGGGATCACGTTCGCTTGCACCCGGTGCAGCGCGAGCCCGGCGGGGTCGAAGGCGATCTCCAGCATCGCTGCGACGCCCTCGGTCGCGAGCCCCTGGCCAGCTACCCCGGCGTTGACGGACCAGGCGCCGAAGGCGTTCTGGAAGGGCCCGCGGCTGATCTCCGTCAGGCTGAACAGGCCGGCGACCCGCCCGTCCGGCAAGAAGCCGGCCAGGCGCAGCGCGCTCTCAGTCGCGTTCTGAGCCAGGACCCGGTCGAACTGGCCCTCCCAGGTGAACCCCGGTGGGCGGGCCGGCGACCAGGGCGCGACGAACGCGTCGCTCGCCACGCACGCGGCGATCCACGCGTCTCGGTCGCCCGTGACGAGCGGGCGCACGTGCATGCGCGGTGTGCGCCGCTCCAGCCCCGCGCTCACGGCAGCTCCCGGTACACGCCCAGGTGGGCATCCACGGCGCGTGCCCAGCTGTACTCGGCCAAGACCCGCGCCCGTCCCCGCTCGCCGTCGGGCCGCTCGGCCTCCGCGGCCGCGAGCGCCGCGGCCCAAGCGCCGGGTGCGTCTGCGACGACGGTGCCCGTGCCAGCCAGCACCTCGGCGATCGCCGGGATGCCGCTCGCCAGCACCGGCAGCCCCGCGGCCATCGCCTCGAGCACGGCGAGGGGCATGCCCTCGGTGCGGCTCGGCGCCACGAACGTCCGGGCGTGGGACAACAGCATTCGCTTCTCGGCCCCGTGGCGGCTCCCCGTGAACACCACGTTGGCCGGCGCGGTGCGCCTTAGCTCCGTCGCCCAGCGGTCGGTGTGGGACGCGCCCCCCGTCACCACGATCGGCTCCCCCGCGTGCAGCCGGGCGGCGGCGACCAGCAGGTCGAGGCCCTTCTCAGGCACGAGCCGGCCGAGGAACAGGTGGTAGCGCCCCGCCTGCAGCCCCGGGAACGCCGAGCCGTCCCATGGCGCAGGCTCGTGGCTGTCGACCCCGTTCGGCACGTGCGTCACCTTCGGCCCGAACCGCGCCGCCCACTCGGCGAGCGCGCCGGACACCGTGATCACGTGGTGTGCAGCGCGACCGCCCACCTCCGCCCCCGCGCGCAGCACGCCCCGCGCGACCGGCCCCCACTTCGCCCGCTCCCAGTCCTCGCCGTGCAGGGTCACCACCACGCGCCTCCCCAGCGCGCGCGGCAGCGGCGCGAACAGGGCTGGGCCCGCGGCGTGCAGGTGGACGATGTCGTGCCGCAGCGCCGCCCGGGGCGCCGCGAGCAGCGTGTGGACGAACGCCTCGCTCGCCCGCCCGTACACCGTGTCCACGTCCACCAGCCGCACACCGTCCCTCACGCCGCTCCCGTGCGGGTTGTAGCGGGTCCGGCAGTAGACGGTGACCTCGTGCCCGGCCGCCGCGAGCCGCGGCGCCATCGCGGCGATGGTGGCCTCCACGCCGCCGTCTACCCCCCAGGGAGCGCGGAGCCCGACCATCGCGATCCGCAGCGAGCCCCTAGGCATCCGGGGCCAGCGCAGGCATTGTAGGCGCCTGCAGCGGGTCGACGCCGAGCTCGGCACACTTCGCGACGTAGCTGTCGATGACGAACCCGCGGAAGTCGTGCAGGTGGTTCGTCGCCCGCACTGCTGAGCGCTTGAACCTGCGGGCGCGCGTGTCGTCGTCGAGCCAGCCGTACTTCTCGTTCCACAACGTGTCCCAGCGCTGCTGCATCGCCGGGTCGAGCCGGCGGGCGAGGGGGGTCAACCGCGAGGGGCCGCGGTCCCGCTGGGGAGCGTCTTTTGCCCGCTGGACCGCGTGGTCGAGGCCGGGCACCCAGGTCCGCGCCCATGGGTTCGCCCGCAGGAAGTCGGCGCAGATCGAGCCGGACAGCGGGAGCGCCGTCGCGAGCTCGAACGCGGTGAAGACGTCGTGGTCGTCGAGGGCGAGGGCGTCGGTGGCGAGCAGGTAGTTGGTGCAGAACAGCCGCCGGACGGCCTCGGGCATCGCGCGGCGGGCGACCTGGAGCGCCGACTTCGTGGTCCACACGCAGCCGGGCTCGACCAGCAGCAGAAAGTCGGCGTCGCCGCCGGGCTCGGCGGAGAGCTTGGAGAGCCCGCCTGTGAGCATCACCCCGCGGACGAACGGCAGGCCGGCGAGCACCCTCGCGGCGCGCATCGCTGCGGGCCAGATCCGCTCCGCGTGTGCCGCACGCTCGCGGCGGCGGGTGACGTCCGCCGACTTGCCTGCCCGCGGGAGGTACCCGTCGCGCGCTTCGACGAGGCCCAGGGCCACCGCTGCCGCGATCGTGGGCCCGGGGTCGGCGAGCCCGGCCATCCACCCGACCTCTGCGGGCCGCAGCGGGTGACGGAACACGTCGAAGTACAGCACGACCCGGAGCAAGGAGTCCAGGTCGGCGGCCGGGCCCCGCGCGCTGGGGGGTGGCGAACCGGCGTCGAGCAGGTGAAGGGGGGCCGGCATGACTGAGGTAGTCTACCGCTGCTATCTCGCCGTGGTCGCGCTCCTCGCGATCCACGGGCTGCATCGCTTGGTGCTGGTGCTCGCGTTTCGTCGCCGCGCGCGGGACCCCGACGCCCCGGCCCTGAAAGAGCGGCCGTTCGTGACCGTTCAGCTGCCCGTCTACAACGAGCGCGACGTGGTGGGGCGGCTCGTGGACGCCGTCGCAGACCTGCGCTGGCCGGCGGACAAGCTCGAGATCCAGCTGCTGGACGACTCGACGGACGACACCGCTGCAGCCGCTGCAGCCGCGTTGCAACGGGCAGCCGCGCGGGGCATCGCCGTGCGCGTCATCCATCGCGGGACGCGGACCGGGTTCAAGGCCGGCGCCTTGGCGGCTGGGCTCGTCGAGGCGCGGGGCCAGTACATCGCCATCTTCGACGCTGACTTCGTCCCGCGGCCGGACTACCTGGAGCGCACGGTGCCGCACCTCGTCGCGGGGGCGAGCATGGTGCAGGCCCGGTGGGCGCACCTGAACCGCGGCGAGAACGCGCTCACGCGGGCGCAGTCCGCGCTGCTCGATGGGCACTTCGTGGTGGAGCAGCCCGCGCGGCAGGCGATGGGGGCGTGGTTCAACTTCAACGGCACCGCGGGGACCTGGGACCGCGACGCGATCCTGGCCGCCGGCGGCTGGCAGCACGACACGCTCACCGAGGACCTGGATCTCTCCTACCGGGCGTTGTTGAGCCGCGCGCGGTTCCTCTACCTGGAGGACGTCACCGTGCCCGCCGAGGTGCCGGACGACGTCGCCGCGTTCTTGGCCCAGCAGCGGCGCTGGGCCCGCGGCAGCATCCAGACGGCGCGAAAGCTCTTGTGGCGGCTCCTCGTCGCGCCGTTGCCGATGCGCGTGAAGGCCGAGGCGACCGCGCACCTCACTGCGAACCTGGCCTGGCCCTTCTGTGTGCTGGTCGGGGTCCTCCTGCCCCTCGTCGTGTTGACCCGCGGGAGCGCGTCGTTCGGCCACGCGTGGCTCGACTTGCCCGTCGTCGGGTTCTCCTTGCTCTGCAACGCGGCCTTCTACCGGGCCGGCGGCGCGTCCTGGAGGGACCTGCCGGGGGTGTTGGCGCTGGGGGTCGGCATCGGGCCCTCGCAGGCTGCCGCCGCGCTTGAGGGCCTGTTCGGTGGCCGTGGTGAGTTCGTCCGCACCCCGAAGAACGGTGGCGGCCAAGGGAGCTACGCCGTGCAGGTCGGGCGCTTCCCCGTCGAGCTCGGGCTCGGGGCGCTGCACCTGGGCGTCGCCTGCTGGGCGGTCGCCAACCAGCACTTCGACACGCTCCCTTTCTTGGGCCTGTTCGGGTTCGGCTACGCGTGGGTCGGGGTGGAGACCCTCCGGGCCCGTGCTCGCGCCTCGAACCGAGCCCCCGCCCGCGCCGTCCCGCTCGAAGCCGTACCCGGAAAATAGCCCATGGACATCTCCCGCAGCGTCAGTGAAGGCTACAAGATCTGGCTCTGCGGCGGCGCGATGGTGCTCGCGATCGCGTGGGCCTGGTTGCCCGCCCGCGTCAGCCGCGGCTTCCTCGTGGGGCTCTTGGTGGTCAGCACCGCCAACTACGCTCGGTTCGGGCTCAAGCTCCCGTTCGAGAAGATCGACACCTACGACCTCATCCACTACTACTTGAACGCCAAGTACTTCGACGAGCTCGGGTACTACGACCTCTACCCGGCCTGCATCCTCGCGGATCACCAGGCAAACGGCCCCTACTTCAAAGAGGGGTCCAAGTTCATGGACCAGGACGACTCGGGGCACCACTACGCGCCGATCTCCGTCGCGATCGAGGAGGGGGAGAAGGTCAAGGCCACGAAGTTCACGCCCGAGCGCTGGGCGATGTTCAGCCACGACTTCCTGTTCCTGCAGCGCAACGTCGAGGGGCTCGACTCGGATCTCTGGCGGCAGCTGATCCAGGACCACGGGTTCAACGGCACCACGGTGTGGGTGCTCCAGGCGCTCCCCTTCGTGCAGGTCCCCGTCGAGTACATCAAGACCATCTGCTACCTGGACCTCGGGTTCCTCGCCGCGGCGCTGGTGGCGGTAGCGTGGGCCTGGGACGGCACGACCGCGCTGTGGGCGGCGCTGTTCTTGATGCTCACCTACTCCGCTCGCTGGCCCACGTTCACCTGGGCGCTGTTTCGCTACGACTACGTCTCGCTGTTGGTGATCGCGATGGCGTGCATGCGAAAGGGCCGTCCGCTGTTGGCCGGCGTGCTCACCGGCTGGTCCGCGACGCTGCGTATGTTCCCGGCGATGTGGCTGTTCGGCCCCGGCGCCAAGGGGTTCTTGGGCCTCGCCAAGCGCAAGGTGCACAAGCCGCTGCTCCGGCTCGCGCTGGGGTTCGCGCTCGGCGTCGGGGCCTGGCAAGGTGCGGCCACGGCGGTGCTCGGCGTAGACGCCGTCCGCACGCATTTTGAGAACATGACCGACCACAACAAGTCGGAGAACCTGTCCTCCCGCCGGATCGGTTTGGCCCTGGCGTTGCCGTTCCGGGGCGACCTCGAGCCGAAGCTGATCACCGAGGAAGAGAAGCAGCTGGTCGAACGCCAGAAGCCCCTGCGCTTCGCGATCGCGGGCGCCGTCATGCTCGCGTTCGCGTGGGGCCTGCGGAAGAGCCGCGACGAGGAGACCTTCGCGTACGGGTTCGTCCCGTTCTTCCTGCTCACGACGGCGAGCTACTACTACTACGTGGCCCGCTGGACGCTGTGGGTGCTCCACGCCGGGGCATTGTCGAAGGCTGAGACGGCGGAGTCGCGTGCGCGGCACGTCGCCGGTCTCGCGATGCTGGCGGGGATCGAGCTGTTCTCGAACTGGTCGGAGGTCGTCCACGTCGATCACCGGGTGTACCTGGTCGGGTGGATGGCGTGGCTCTTGCTCGGGTACTGCGTCGTGATGGCGGGGTGGCTCATCGCGGAGTCCCACCGGCGGGCCCCGAGCGCCACGCCGACGTCGGGCTGAGCCATGCTGGAGAAGGCTCGGCGGGTAGTCGCCCCGACGTCGTGGACGCGCGCGCAGGCGCTGGCGGACGCCGGCGCCGTCAGCCTGGTCAAGCGCACCCCGGCCGAAGAGAGCTGGCTCGTGGACGTGCCCCCCCGCGCAGCACCCTGGGAGGTCACGCTGTGGCCCGGCGAGCAGGACTGGTACTGCGCCTGTGAGAGCCCGGGGTGCGTGCACTTCGGCGCGGTCGCGATCGCTCGCGCGGCCGGGAAGTTCGACAAGAAGGCCGCAGCGAGGGTGACCTGGCGGCTCACCCGCAGCCCAGAGGGGCTCCGCCTCGCGGTCGACGCCCCCCGGGACGCCGTCTGGACCGACGACGACAAGCTGGTCCAGCGCCTCGCCCGCGAGTGGCTTGGCACGGCCGATAGCCGGCCGATCGTCCCCCGGGGCATCCTCCACGAGCTGCTCGCCGCGCTCGGCGGCCTGCCATTGACGCTCGACGGGTCGCCCATCACCGCGAGCGCCGAGCCTGTCGTGCCCAAGGCCATCGTCGAGGACCACGAGGGTGGCTTCCGCGTGCGCCTCGTGCGGGCTGCCGGGATTGACGAGGCGTTCCACAACGGGGTCGTGCGCCTCGGGACCGTCCTGCGGCCGTTCACGAACGGGGGCCTCGACACCGAGCTCAAGAACCGCCTGAACAGCGGCATGGTGTTCCGGCCGAGCGAGCTCGAGGAGCTGCTGACGCGCTTCTTGCCGCGGCTGGAGAAGCTGGTCCCCGTGGAGCGCCGCTCGGCGAAGCTCCCCTCCGTCGTGCGCGTGCCGCCCCGGCTGGAGTGGGACGTCCGCTGCGGGATCGACGGCGCGGCCTCGATCGCGGTCACGCCCCGCATCGTCTACGGCGATCCGCCGGTGGCGCGGGTGGAGCGCGGCGTGCTCGTGCGGCTCGGGGGGGAGATCCCCGCCCGCGACTTGCCGGCCGAGCGGAAGCTGGAGGCCGAGCTCGGGGAGATGAAGATGGGCGCGGGCTCGGGGTCTGCGCGCACCGGGGCGGAGGCTGCGCGGTGGATCGAGGGGCTCAAGCCCGCGGTGCGCTCGGCGATCTTGGCCAAGGCGCCGCAGTTCCGGATCGACCGCAAGAACGGCGACCCCGAGATCGCGATCGGCGAGGACGGCCTTACTGTGCGCATCGACGCCGGCGGCGCGGACCCCCGGGCGCTCTTGTCCGCTTGGCACGACCACGTGGCGCTAGTGCCGCTGCTGGACGGGGGCTACCGCCCCGTGCCCAGGGACTGGCTCGAGCGCTTTGGCCCGGTGTTGGCCGAGCTGCTGGACGCGCGGGACCCAGACGGCAAGGTGCCGAAGGACCGCGCGGCGGTGCTGATCGACGCCGCCGAGGCGCTCGCCCTGCCGATGCCGCCGGCGCTGAACGCCCTCCGGGCGCTGGCCGGCGACTTCGACGCGGTCCCCGCGACCCCGCTCCACGCGGCGTTCGTCGGCGCGCTCCGGCCCTACCAGCAGCGCGGCCTAGATTGGCTCACCTGGCTCGGTGGGCTCGCCGAGCGCGGCGGCGGCGTGCTCGCCGACGACATGGGGCTCGGCAAGACGATCCAGTGCCTCGCGGCGCTGCTGGACCGGCGGGCGGTGGGCCCCGCGTTGGTGGTCGCCCCGACGTCCGTGCTGCGAAACTGGGAGAGCGAAGCGGCGAAGTTTGCCCCAAGCCTGCGCGTGAACGTGTACCACGGGGCGAAGCGCGCGCTCGACCCCCGCGCCGACATCGTCGTGACCACGTGGGCGCTGCTGCGCCTCGACATCGACCAACTGGCGACACCCGCCCACGCCCCCGGTGGCTGGGGCACGGTGATCTTCGACGAGGCCCAGGCGATGAAGAACCCGGGCTCCCAGGCCGCCGTCGCCGCGTGCCGGGTCCAAGGGCGCTTGAAGTTGTGTGTCACCGGCACGCCCGTCGAGAACAAGCTCGAGGAGCTGTGGTCGCTGTTCCACTGCGTGCAGCCCGGTCTTCTTGGCAGCCGCGCCGCGTTCGCCGACCGCTTCGGGACCCCCATCGCGAACGGCAACCGCCGCTCCCGGGACGACCTCCGCCGCCGCATCCGGCCGTTCGTGCTCCGCCGCCTCAAGTCCCAAGTCGCAAAAGACCTCCCGCAGCGGACCGACCGCGTGCTCCGGTGCGCGCTGTCGAGCGAAGAGCGCGCGCTGTACGAGTCGGTGCGCTCGCTCACGCGGTCCGACGTCGCGCGGATGTTGGGCGGTGGGCGCACGCTCCAAGTCATGGAGGTGCTGCTGCGCATGCGCCAGGCGGCGTGCCACACCGGGCTATTGCCGGGGAAGGAAGCGGCGAGCAGCGCGAAGGTGGACCTGTTGATGGAGGAGCTGGAGGAGATCCTCGACATCGAGGACGGCGTGGACCCAACCGCCGAGTGGCCGCACAAGGTGCTCGTGTTCAGCCAGTGGACGTCGATGCTCGACCGCGTGGAGCCGCACCTCCGTGCGCGTGGGATCCCGTTCGTTCGCCTCGACGGCAGCACGGTCGACCGCGCGGCGGTGGTGGCCACGTTCCAGGGCGCCGGCGGGCCGCCCGTATTCCTACTCTCGCTCACGGCCGGCGGCACGGGGCTGAACTTGGTGGCGGCCGACTACGTGTTCCTGCTCGACCCGTGGTGGAACCCCGCCGTCGAGGACCAAGCGACCGACCGCGCGCACCGCATTGGCCAAACACGGCCGGTGGTCGCGACCCGGCTCGTCAGCGAGAACACCGTTGAGGAGCGCATCCTCGAGCTGCAGGCCCGCAAGCGGCTGCTCGCGTCCGCGGCGTTGGACGACGCCGCGCTGTCGAGCCAACTCACGCGGGACGAGATCGCGGCGTTGTTTGATTGAGGGGCGCAGCGGTTGCGGAGGGAGAAGACGTGGGGAGAACGCACGGAGGAGGCGGGAGACGGGGAGACCCGGAGGGGCGGGCGGGTCGCAGGGCTCAGGGCTGCGGGCGAGGGGCGACGTGTGCGCACCAGCAGGCCGTGCGTGCCCACTGTCCGCCAAGGTGATAGAAGACGTGCGGAGGCTCTGAATGGCGCGAACCCGGATCCGGAAGCTGTACATCAGCGGGTTCCAGCAGTTCAAGGATGTCGTCCTGGACTTCACTCACCCGGAGACTGGGGACGCGCTGGACCGAATCTGCCTGATTGGGCGGAATGGGACCGGGAAGTCGACGGTGTTGAGGATGCTTGACCAGTACCTGCAGGCCCCGTACCAGCCGTTTGGAGCCGCCGGCCGAGTTTCCGTCGAGCTGGAGGTGGATCGCGCGCGGAGCTTGGTCATTCGTCCGAACGACGCTACGGACTTCTTCCTACCTGTGTGGGCGGAGTTGGGCACAGGTGCGATTCCACGGGAGCTGCTGGCGGGGCAGGGCACTGAGGGCTTCAAGCACGCAGCGAACCGCCTTCATGCGAAGATTCTTGGATACGGCCAGGGGCACGGCGTCTCGCCGCCGACAGGGGACATGCGCGTTTACAGCCCAGCCGAAGCGCAGACCAACCAGGGGCCCGACCTCGGCGACGTCCCGTCTGCGAGGCTGAACGAGGCGCTTGCTTTGTTCAAGTCGTTCCCGCGCGGCCACACCATCTCTTCCGAACACATCAGCGAGATGTGGCGGGTCCTGATCTTCCTCGTGAAGAAAAGGGAGAACGACCGCCAGGAGTTCGAAACACGCCCAGAGAGTCTCGTGAAGACAAAGGGCCAACTCATCGCCGAGTTCGACGCGGCGAATCCTTCCGTCCTGCACGGACTCGCCGACCTTTGGAACCGTCTGCTGGCACCCGCTGGACTGGAGTTCGACGTCCAGAACGCGCAGATACCGGTCCAACTCACTGAAAACCTTCAGGCCTACATCCGACTCGCATCCGGCTCACACGATAGGGTTCCATACGGCCAGCTCAGCACCGGCATCCGGAACTTCATGTTCCGGATGGGCCACCTCTTCCTGCTCTACTTCCATCGCAAGATCGAGAGCGGCTTTGTGCTCATCGATGAGCCTGAAAGCAGCTTGTTTCCCGACTTTCTGTTCGATTTGATGGGGCTTTACGACGAGATCCTCGGGCCGCCGGGCGCCACGAATACCCAACTCTTCATGGCCACGCACAACCCGATCGTCGCGGCCCAGTTCGAGCCGTACGAGCGCATCGTGTTGGAGTGGGGCGATGACGGCGGCGTCACCGCGAGCAAAGGTGCCGCGCCGAAGGGCGACGACCCGAATGACCTGCTCCTACACGATTTCCACCTTCCGGAGGTGATGGGCCCCGAGGGCCGAAAGGCCTGGAAGGAGTTCCTGTCGCTCCGCAAGCAGATCCGCGCTGCGCCGCCGGGTCAGCGGGAGGCCCTGGTCCTTCGGGCGGCTGACATCGCCCAACGCTACGGCTTCGAGACGTCCTGATGAAATTCCTGGGGAAAGACCCGGCCTCGGCGATTAAGGCGGCAGGCGCTGTTTACCGAGAGGCTGGTCACAACGACGAGCTGCTGCGCGCCTTGCTCCGCGAACAACGAGGGTTCTGCGCCTACAGCGAGCAGGTCGCATCGAGCCTCGACACGCTCGCCGTGGAGCACTTCGATCGCGACCTCAAGGCCACCGCCGCGGACGGATACGACAACTACTACGCGGTGCTTCAGCTGATCAACCAACGCAAGCGCAAGCGGGAGGCGCCTCATCGGGGAGCCGCGTTCTTCAAGTCCCGGTTTTTCCAGGACCCCGCCCAGTTCCAACGCCGTGTCGAGTACGTCGCGGTAGACCGCGTCTACGCCGAGCGAAACGACGGAGATGCGGAAGCCAGAGATCTCATCGACTACCTGGGTTTCAACGACAGCCCACTCTTTGAAAGACGCCGCAAACACGTCCGGCGTCTGGCCGGGCTGTTTAGGGACGCCGGGTGGGGGAAGTCAGAGCAACTAAAGTACTTCCGGGGCAATCCGGAGGAACTCACGTTCATCACCGCCCTCGAAGCCGAGCTCGGTCTCGACCTCTCCGAGTTTCTGGTGGATGAGCCGCCAAGCTCCCCCCGTTGAACCGGTGGTGTTGGCCGCACCCTGCGGTCGATCGTGATCGGCGAGCATGCTACGACGAAGGTGGTGAGTGGGTTGTGGCGGTCAACCGCGGAGACCCGTGGGGGCGGGTCGCAGGGCTTGTCACCCCGCTCGCGGGCGGGCGGGACCCGCTCCTGTTCTACGCCCTTGGCGTGGGGCTCTCGTTCGAGCGCAGTCCCGGTCGCTCGTCGTTCGTCCCCAACTTCGGTCTGGAGGTCGGCGGGGTCTCGGGGACACGTGTCCGGACGGCGTTCCTCTCCCCGATGGCGAGCCTAAACCTCTACTCCAGTCGCTCCGTGACGCTGGGAGTGGACGGAGCGTGGGTGATCCCCATTCAGTTCGAGCGCTTCGACGATTGGATGGGGCTCCGCGGACGGGCGTTCCTCGACCTCTCGCTCTGGTAGTCGCCGGGTGGCGTGAAACGATGCTCGCGAGCACACCTGGACGCGAGCGGGGTGGCCTGCGACGTCCGTGGGTGTAGGATGACGCTACCCCAAGGTCTCCCATGCTCCTCCTTCTCGCCCTGGCCTGCTTACCGCAAACGGCTGTCAGCCCGCCCGCCCTGGACACCGGCGCTTCGGGGGACGTAGACGCCGACACGGACCCTGACACCGAGCCCGACACGGACGCCGACACCGAGCCGGATAGCGCCCCTGACGGAGAGCCGGTCCCCGACACGGGCACGTGGCCCGCGCCCTCGACCTGCGCCGCGGCCGCGTGGGCTTGGGGTGCGGACAACACCGTGGAGACCGCCGAGACCTCGTTCGTCGGCGAGAGCGTCGGGGACTGGGCGGGCGCTTGGCTGACCAACCCCGGCGACATGAACGGGGACGGTCGTGATGACCTGGTGATCGGCGCGCCGTTCCGCACCGAGCGGGCGTCGGGTGCGGGGAAGGCCTACTTCATCGTGGGCAGCGGCCCCAGGGGCCGGTCCCAGTCTCTCGCGGGACGGCCCTCGGTCACGGGCAGCATCGGCTCCATGGAGGTCGCGATCACCTTCCCGCTGGGCGACGTGGACGGCGATGGCCTCGCGGACGTCGCGGTTCGGCCCGGCTACCAGAATAGCGCACCCCCCGGGGGGCAGTACCTCGTGCGGGGGCGGGCAAGCGCCTGGACGTCGTCGTTGCCGACAGACCAATCGGACGCTGCGACGACCAACACGGACAACACCGACGGCTCTACCGACGTGATGAGCCAGGGCCCGTTCGGTGACATGGACGGCGACGGCCTCGCCGATTGGTTCATGTGGACGAACGCGGTGCACGGCGGCGAGAGCTACGTCGTCTCCGGGGCGGACGCGAGCGGGGCGCTCACGCTACCTGGAGACGCCGCCCTCTGGCTCACGGGCGCGGGCGCGCCGGCGTTCGGGGACCTCGACGGGGACGGCCTGACCGACATCGTCGACCAGGCGAGCGACAACGCGACGCTCAGCTTCATCTACGGGTCAGCGGCGCCGCCGTACGACGCCACGGTCGAGGGGACAGCGGTCGCCAGCGTGACCAGCCCGAACGGTGCTTGGCCCGATGTCCTCCAGGATGTCAGCGGGGATGGTCTCCCTGAGCTCGCAGTGACCGCGAGCAATGACGGGCTCTACCTCTTCGTGGGTGGCACCCGCCGATCGGGCGCCAGCGACCTGTCCGCTGCGGACGTCCATATCGCCGCGGGGGAGACCGCCTGGGACCCGGCTTGGCTCGGCGACATCAATGGCGATGGCATCGGCGATCTCGGCTTCATGGTGAACCAGGACGGGGCCTCCTTGACGGACGTCTACGTCCTCTTCGGGCGTACCACCTGGCCGGCCGAGATCACGCTCGCAGACGCAGACGTACACGTGGCCCGCACGGCTGACATGCGGGAGCTCCTGCGTACGCCCGAGCCCGACCAGGTCGGCGACATCGACGGGGACGGCATCGATGACTTGCTGCTCCGGGACCCGTACGAGGCGGCCAACGGCGTGGACCGGGCCGGCACAACCTACCTGTTCCGGGGGCGGACCTCCTGGTCAGCCGAGCTGAGCGTCACGGCAGCCGACGCGACCTTCAGCGGATCGATCGCCAACGAGGCCCTCGGCGAGGGGTACTGGCTGGTCGTCGAGGACTACGATGGGGACGGCTGCGACGACATCGTGGCCTCGTCGTACTACCGCCCGGCGCCGAGCGGCTCCACGACCGGGGAGACGTTCATCTTCTACGGGCAGCACTGAACTCAGTTCAGTTGGGCGCACGCTGTCGCGCTGCCAAGCGCGCACGCCTTCTCGAACCACTTCCGAGCCTCGACGGGATCCGGCTTGTGTCGCGACAGCCCATCCCGGCTGATGATCCCGAGCTTTTCACACCCTTCTGCGCTGTCCAAGTCGCACGCCGCCCGGAAGTGCTGCCAGGGGTTCCCCGTGCCCTTCGCGAACGCGCGGTTCCCGATGTCCAGGCACGCCGGCACATCGTCGAGCGTTTCGCACCGGAACCCGATCTCCACGTCCCCGTCACGCCGGGTGCAGAATTCGCGCCCGGGGCCAGGTTCGGGCCTGGCCGGGTCGCTGCACCCAAGGCAGAAGGTGTCGCCACGCTCGCCGGCATAGATGAACGAATCGGTGTGGTGTGGTTCCAACTCGACGCTAATCACCCTCATCCCGCCTGCTTCGAGCTTCGCCCGGGTCGACTGTTGTGCGCTCTCCGCGCCCCCCGCACATGCTATGACGCCGATTCCAAGCGCGGCAATTACCGCAAATCCGCGCGCGCGGCGCAGAGTAAGTATGTCTCCGATCATTGATTTTTCCCCGCCTTCGGTCCGGAGGGTATCGCACCCGTTTCCGAAGCGCAAGCGTCCACTCCAAAGTTCGCGGAGTTCAGCGGTCGGCGGCGTCGATGTCACCGCGGGCCGGTCACCTTCAGCGCGCTGACGCTGCGGTGCTCGCCGGGGTAGCCGACGCCGCGCCTTCGAGCCAAGTCACGCGGGAGTCAGAACCCCGGACGACGTTTCCGACTACTGAACAGGTTGGCACCTGCCAAAGGGCGCCGTTAGGGCAGGGGCATGGTTGATTTGTCGCCCGAGGAGGTCCGCGCCCGGTTGTTGAACGCTACCGGCTTTGGTCGTGCGTTTTCAGATTGCCGCGAGCTGCTCGACACGCTCGGCGTCATACAGCTCGATCCGCTCGACCGGGTGGGTACGAACGCGGACCTCGTGGCGTTCGCGCGGCTGCCGCACGCACGGCTCGGGGACGTGTACAAGCAAACGGCGAACTACGCGTTTGAGCACTTCGCGAAGGAGCGGTGCCTGCTAGCGCCGCGCTTCTGGCCGCACTACCGCGAGGCGAACCGGGCGCGGGTGGAGACCGGCTGGTGGCGGACCTCCGAGCGCCTCCAACGCGTGGGGATCGAGGTGTGCGACGACGTCCTGGCCGAGGTGCGCGAGCGCGGACCGCTGACGACCCGCGAGCTAAGCGACCGCGGCAAGGTCGAGCCGATGGACTGGTCGGGCTGGAAGAGCACGAGCTCCCGCTCGGCGATGGCGGCCGAGGAGCTCTGGTCCCGCTGTGCCCTGGTGGTTTCGGGACGAAGAGGGCGGGCGGAGCGAATCTATGACCTGCCGGAACGTGCGCTGGGGAGCTGGGCGACCGCCGACGCAGAGGGGGAGTTTGCGCACGAGATGGTCATCGAGCGGGTGCGCTCCGCGGGCGTCTTGTCGCGCCAGGCCGGGGCGCACTGGTCGGTGCTCGCGGGTTGCCGAACCGACGGCACGGTCGAACGCCTCGTGGCGGCCGG
>CALQBK020000114.1 GCA_943328795.2 Bifidobacterium breve | reverse complement strand
TTGTTGGACCGCACGAACCCCGGCGGCTCGACCTACCTCTCGGGCGGCCTCAACAGCGGCTTCGCAGCGCTCGCCTCCGTCGCCAACACGCGCGGACGTGTTCACCGCGTGCTCCTGATGACGGACGGGCGAGCCAACCAGGGCATCATCGACAGCGACGGCCTCGCCAAGCTCGCGCGCAGCCACGACGGGCTCTCGGTCTCCACGATCGGCGTGGGGCTCGACTACGACGAGGGCATGCTCGCGGCGGTCGCCGACTCCGGGGGCGGCGAGTACCACTACGTCGGCGCCGGGACCGACTTGGCCGCCGTGTACTCCGAGGAGATCGCGTCTGCGAGCAGCGTCGTTGCGACCAACGTGGACGTGGACCTCGCGCTCCCCGCCGGCGTCCACGCGGACCACGCGTGCTCGTGGACGAGCCGGCCGGTCGACCTCGGCCTGGCCGTGCACATCGGCGACCTCTCCGCTGGCCAGACGCGCACCATCGTGATCCCCGTGACGGTGGACGCCGCGTTCTCGGGCAACCTCGGGACCGTCACCGTCACCGGGACCGCGCCAACCGGCGACGTATTGCGCGCGCAAGCCGACACCGGGGCGTTCCCGCGGGTCGCGGCGGCGCAGGTCGACCAGTACGAGGTGCCGCTCGCCGACCTAGCGGCCACCCGCGCGCTCGCGGGTGAGACGGTCGAGAGCGCCCGTGCGGCGTGGAACCGCGGGGACGACGGCCTGGCGAAGACCCTGTTGTCCACGGGAAGCAGCGCAGTGCGCGCGAAGCGCAGCGACGCGCGCATGGACAAGAAGTCCGCGGACGCGCTCAGCGCGGACCTCCAGCAGCTCGAGAGCTTGGGCTACATGTCCCCCCCGCAGGGTGTGAAGTCCGCGAGTACAATGTCCCGCACGATGTCAAGGTGACCATGAAACGCGAAGACCTGTCCTTGGTGCACCTCGATCCGAACGAGACCCGGGCGCTGCTGCGGCAGGAGCTCGTGTGGATCGGCGTTGGAAGCGTGACAGCGGCCACGCTCGGCCTCACCCTGGGGGCTGCGACCCCAGCCACCTGGGGCATCGCTGCGGGCATGGCCGCGATCGCGGCCCGACCGCCGCGGGTGTACCTGCTGCCGTTCGCGTTGCTGTTCGTGGTCGCCAGCACGATCCTGCTCGCGACGCTCGGGGTCTCCCCGGTGGTCGCGAGCGCGTTGGCCGCGGGCGTCATCGTCGGGCTGCCCGGCTGGCAGCGGACGTTCGAGAGCGCGTGCGCAGGGGCGCTCGGCGCCGGCATGGCGTGGGCGCTGGCCAGCCAGGTCGGCGCGGCAGGCTCGGCGCTCGCGGCAGGGGCCATCGTCGCGGTGGGCTCGTCGCTCGCGCTCTTGCCCTCTGCGCTCCGGTTCCGCACGCGCCCCCACCGCGTGCGGATGCCCGGCGACGACGTGATCAAGGTGAGCCTCAAGCTTCCGTACCAGGCCCCCGTGCTCCAGGCCGGGCAGCTCGAGCACCGCTTGAACATCGAGGCCCCAGACCGGCCGACGCGGGAGGGGCTCACCGAGGTGGCGCACTGGGTGTGGCAGCTCGGGCTCACGCTCCAGGCGCTGGACCTGGACATCGCGACCATCGTCCCGGAGGACGTCGAGGCCCGGCGGCAAGCGCTCCAGCCCGCGGACGATGCGCCCGTCGACCCGTTCGTGCGGGACCGCCAGCGCGGCACGCTCGACCACCTGGACCGCTTGCTCGAGCATCGCACGGTGCTCGTCCGCGAGCGGGCGCGCAGCGAGAGCCTGCAGACATACGCGCTCGCGTACTTGGAGGAAGCGCGCGCCGGACTAGCGGTCGCCCGTCGGCTCCCGGGGGAGCACACGCCCGAGGCGCTCGAGAGCGTCCTGGCACGGCTGCGGGAGCACGCTGCGGACCGGTCGAGCCGCCGGGACGCCGCCCGCGAGCTCGCCGGAGCCCGCCCCTGACGCCCGAACTGTGGGTGGCCTGGCATAGCCCCGCCCTGCCCACGGGTTAACCGGCGTCGCTCTCGGAGTTCCGATGTCCTTCGCTCCCCGCCTCGCTCGTATTGCCCTGCTCTCTGCGGCTTTCCTCGCAGCCGTCCCCGCCGCCAGCGCGCTGGGCTTGCCCGCCCCGTCCGCGCACGCTGCCGAGCTGAAGATCGCGAGCGTCGACTACCAGCGCGCGCTGGAGAACGTCGGCGAGGGCGAGGCCGCCCGGAAGAAGCTCGAGGCGATGTTCCAGACCAAGAAAGCCGCCATCGAGAAAATGAAGACAAACCTCGACGCGATGCAGGCGGACTACCAGAAGCAGTCGGTGCTGCTCTCGGACGCCGCGAAGCGTGAGAAAGAGGACGCGATCAACCTCGCGGGGATGCAGTTCCAGCAGGCGTACGAGCAGTCCCAGGGCGAGATGCAGCAGTCGTACCAGGGCGCGATGGAGCAGCTGATCACGAAGATGAAGGCGATCACCGTGGGCATCGCGACCGAGCGCGCGTACACGCTGGTCATCGAGGTGAACGAGGGCGGCGTGGTGTACACGGCCCCGTCGATCGACATCACGGACGAGCTGATCAAGCGCTACAACGCGCAGAACCCGGTCAAGTAGGCGCGGCGCGCCGGTGCAGCCACGCACTGTCGGTGAGATCGCCGACCACGTTGGTGGTCGCGTCGAAGGCGACCCCGAGCGGCGGATCACGGCCGTCGCGGGGCTCGAGGCCGCTGGGCCAGCGGACGTCGCGTTCCTCGCGAACCGGCGCTACCTGCGGGCGTTCCAGGCCAGCGCGGCGGGGTGCGTCCTCGTCGGGCCAAGCGAGGACGTGGGCGACAGGACGGTCATTCGTTGTCCCGATCCGTACCTAGCCTTCGCCCAGGCCCTCGAGCTGTTCCACCCGCGCGCGCGCGCCGCTGCCGGTGTGCACCCGAGCGCCGTCGTGGAGCCCGACGAGCACGGCGCCACCTTCGTGGACGACGTGACCGTGATGGCTTTCGCGTTCGTCGGAGCCGGCGCGGTGGTCGGGGCGGGCACGGTGCTGCACCCGCACAGCTACGTCGGGCCCGGGGCCAAGGTCGGCCGGGACTGCGTGGTGATGGCGGGCGCCGTGGTCCAGCACGGCTGCGTGATCGGCGACCGCGTGGTGCTAAACCCCGGCTCGGTCGTCGGCGGAGAGGGCTTTGGGTTCGTGCCTACGCCCCGAGGCCTGTACAAGATCCCGCAGACGGGCCGCGCGGTCCTCGGCAACGACGTGGAGCTCGGCTCGAACTCCTGCGTCGACCGCGCCGCCGTGGAGGACACGGTGGTCGGCAACGGGACGAAGATCGACAACTTCGTCCAGGTGGGCCACGGCGCCACCATCGGTAACCATTGCCTGCTGGTCAGCTACGCGGCCGTCGCCGGGAGCGCGACGCTCGGCGATGGCGTCGTGCTCGCCGCTCGTTCGCTCGTGCTCGGGCACTTGGACATCGGCAACGGCACCCAGGTCGGCGCCTATGGCCTCGTGACCGCGGACACCCCGCCCGGCAGCAAGCGCAGCGGGATCCCCGCGATGGACCACGCGCAGTGGCTACAGTTCGCGGCGGCTACGCCTCGGCTGTCCGAGCTCGTCCACGAGGTCGCGGCGCTGCGTAGAGCTCTCGGCGCGCTGCAAACCACGCCTCTTCCCCCACCTTCGGAGTCTCGATGAACGTCCAGGAGATCATGGCGCTGCTGCCGCATCGCTTCCCGTTCCTGATGATCGACCGCGTCATCGAGTGCGACCCCGGGGTCCGCGTCGTCGCCATCAAGAACGTGAGCGCGAACGAGCCCTGCTTCGCGGGACACTTCCCGGAGTACCCGATCTTCCCGGGCGTGCTCCTGGTCGAGGCCGTCGCGCAAGCAGCCGGGATCGTCGCGATGACGGCGAACCCCGACATGGCGCGGCGGCTGGTGTACCTCACGGCAATCGACGGGTTCCGGTTCCGCAAGCCCATCACCCCGGGCGACCAGGTGAGGCTCTACGTGGAGAAGCTGGCCGAGCGCCGCGGGCTCTGGAAGTTCAGCGCGCGGGCCGAGGTGGACGGCGTGCACGTTGCCGAGGGCGAGGTCATGGCAACTGTGGTGTCAGCTCCCTGACCTCCGCCCACACGCCCCAGCGGGCGCCGTCCCAGGTGTAGACCAGCGGGGACACGGGGTCCGGCAGCGTGTCGTACATGCGCTTCACGCCCACCGCCATCACCTTGTCGAAGTCCAAATCCCCCGGGATCCACGCCACGAGCGCACCGACCGCCGGGATCCCCACGACGCATTTCCCGCCGAGCGTCCGCTCCAGTGCGTCCGGGAACAGCATCGCGGCGTGCGCCCGCGGCTGCCCGGTCACCAAGAAGTAGCGCGGGTTGAACCCGTCCACGTACTGCTCCGTGAGCGGCGCCACCGCCGCCTCCTCCTTGCCCTTGGCGAGCGACAGCAGCTGCTCGGCCGTCTGCCCGTCGGCGCTCGTGTAGTAGCTCCGGACGCCGTCAGACACCTTCGTGAAGCAGAGCTCGAGCCCCTCCGCGAAGTGGGAGCACGTGAGCTCCGCAGCTTGGCCCTTGATCTTCTTGGACTTCGCCCACGCGGCGTACTGCTGCTGCACGTCCGAAGCCTCGAGCCCCGGGTCCGGCCCCGTCGTGACCGGCGCTGTCGCGACCGGCGCCGCGTACGCGTACACCGCCAGGAGCAGGCCGATGCCGATCACGCGGTCACTCGGAGACCGACTGCCCCTGCACGACGCCCATCGACGCCGCGCGGAGGAGCTCGCTCTCGCGCGCGGCGAGCGCGTCCGTGAGCTCCTGCGTGATCCGCCGCTGGCGGGTGCAGAGCACGCGGGCCATCTGGTAGATCAACTTGTACGCCGCGAGGTTGCCAGCCGCGAGGAGCTCCTCGAAGTCCCGGCGGGGGAAGCGAAACACGGTGCAGTCTTGCAGCGCCACGACGCTGGCGGAGCGCGCCGAGTGGTCGAGGATCGCCATCTCGCCGAAGCACGCCTTCTCCCCCAGGACGCCGAGGCGCTGTGTCGGCAAGAACTCGTTGCCCTTGAGCACCTCCGCCTGGCCCGCGAAGATCACGTACCAGGCGTCGCCCGCGTCCCCCTCCCGGAAGACGGCGCTGCCCGCGCGCACCTTCTGGACCTGCATGATGTGCACGATCTCCGACAGCTCCGCGGCGTCGAGCTCGGCGAACATCGGCGCCTCGAGCAGGAAGTTGATGATCTGTTCAAGCGTGATCGTCGTCATGGGCCCCTTTGGGGGAAGCGTTATTTCCGAGAGTTATACCATGGCGGGACCATGCGAGGATCCGCCCCCGCGCGGTATACCCGCATCCTACGGGAGTGTGCGATGGGCCTGCGATCTCTGTTCAAGCGTGTGACCGACAAGTTCTCAGGCGAATACTCGGCCGCCCAGGCCGACATCCGGCCGGACGACGGGGCCAGCGCCGCCGGTGGGGACGTGAAGGTCACCCGCGCGCGCCTGAAGCGTCCGAAGGACGCGCAGGAAGAGGCCGCAGAGAAGGCCAAGGGCGAGCACTGATGCGCGTCGAAGCCCGCATCAATGGCGTGCTGCTGCCGATCGAGGTGCCCGCAGGCGGGGGATCGAAAAGGGTGGGGTCGCACGGTTCGGCGAGCCGAACGACGTGCTGACAAACGTCGCGATCGTCGTCCGCGCGGTCGCGGGGCAGCTCGGCAGCGCGCTCACCCCCGAGTCACACCAGTCGCCGGTCGCGATGGAGGTGCAATTCGGGGTCCGCGTCGACGACAAGGCGCTCGTGAGCGTCGGGATGACGCCTGGGGACGCCCAGTTCTTGGTGACGCTGAAGTACGACGCCTGATACCGACCGCTTACGCCCAGTCGAGGCCGACGGCGGCGATCATGAACCCCGCGGACGCAGTCCCGAGCACCACCTTCATGCCGGGCCGGACGAGCCCGCGGTCGTGGAGCGTGCGGAGCGTGAGCGCGGCCGAGCTGGACTCGCAGTTGCCAAACTCGCCGTGGATCGCCGGGATGCGGGCGAGCGGGATGCCGAGCTGCGTCGCGATCTGGTTCAGCGAGCGGTCCGAGGCCTGGTGGAACGCCCACAGGTCGACGTCCTCGACGCTCCACCCTGACCGGCGAGCCACCTCCCGACAGGCGTCCGGGATGAACCGCGCGAGGCGAAACATCTCGGCGGCCTGGCTCGTGAAGGGCCCCTGCAGCGGCACCACGCAGAGCCCGTGCTGCGCCGGCCAGCTCCGCGCGAAGAGCCCACGCACCCGCCCGGCAGGCAGCGGCACGCCGTCCACCACCCGGCGCTCCCGGCTGACGAGCGTCGCAGTGCTGGCAGTGCCGACGGTGAGCCCGGCCGCGTAGATCGCGACGTCCTCGGCCGTCTGGATGTCGTGGTTCAACCGGCCGGCGTCCAGCGCGCAGGTGGCGACCACGGCGGTGTTCAACGAGTCGTCGACCGAGAGCCGCGCCACCGCGTCCTGCACGCCGATCACCATGCCGGCGCAGGCCGCCAGCACATCGTAGCAAAGCGGCTGCTCCAAGCCCGACAGCGCCGCGACCTCGTTCGCTGTCGCCGGCTCGAGGTAGCCCCGCGCGATGCTCCCATAAACCACGAGGTCCACCTCGGACGCGTCGAGTCGCTGCTCGTCGACGAGCCTCCGCACGGCCCGCGCGGCGTACTGCGCTGTGGCCATCGGGTTGTCGGTGTCCAAGTGTCGGGTACCGGTGCCGCAGGCGTTCATCACCGCCCGCAGCAGGCGCGACACCCGGGCCCACTCGTCCGGCGAGCCGCGGAAGTTGGCCTCCACCGTCGCCATGGTTTGCTCACGCGTCACGACGCGGTCAGAGAGCTGGACGGCGGGGAGCGACATCCACACGGTGGGGAGTGACATGGGACGCCACCTTAGCTGTACTTCGCTGGCACCGCCCGCGTCCGGGCCCGCTTGACGTATTCTTCGCGCCTAGCGGCGCTGCAACAGGTCCTCGGCGCGCAGCGAGCAGCCGCGCAGCTCAGAGCCCGTCGCTCGGCCGCGGAGGGTGACCCGGTCGCCGCTGGCGCTGTGCTCGACGACCCCGAGGTCCATCGTCTCGATCGCGACCGCGCTGTCGGTGTTCGCGAGGTCCACGAACCGCAAGAGCCCCTCGCCATCGACCGGGAGCGCGGTCACGGGGTCCACGGTGTACACGCGGAGCCAGGTGGGGGCCAGGAAGACGCCCGGCTGCGCCCCGGACCGGACCGGCTCTGTCCAGAGCTGCGAGCAGAGCTCGGTCATCCCGTACTCGCCGACGACGCGCGGGGCCCCAAGGCGCCTGCCGATCTCGGCGTACAGCTCCGCGCTGTCCAGGCGCACCCGGCGGCCCTTGAACCCGCCGGTGACCATCACGAGGCTGTCCGGCCCCAGCCGCGCGCCGCCGTCGAGCGCGAACAGCGCGTCGAGCGAGAACGCCGTGCTGGCCAGGAACGCGGGGCGATCAAGCTCCGCGAAGGTCGCGGGGCTGACCCCGGCTGTCGGGTCGAAGGCGCCGACGAGCTCCCCGCCCGCCCGGCGTGCGAACGCGGCGACCATGTGCCCGAGCGAACTGTCACTGTCGCCGGCGGGGCAAAGCGAGACCGTGCGCGCTGGGACGTCGGGCAACACCCGGGTGAAGTGGCTCCACGCGCCTTCGTCGTAGACGGCGGTGTCCAACAGCGCGTGCTCGCCGCGGGTGCTGCCGGTGGTGCCGCTCGTGAAGAACACGCGCCCGGGCGGCCCGTGGAACGTGCGCACCGACAGCTCCTTGAACAGCGCGACCGGGAGGGCCGGGATCTCGCCCGGCACCTGGGGGTCCGGCTCCCGGCCATCCGCGCGCACGGTCATCGCGGCGTAGAGCGGGCTCTGGCGGCGCTGCCAGTGGAAGAGCGCGAGCGCGAGCGCGTCGGCCTCGGCTACCGTCACGCCGCGCCGCAAGGCGCCAAGGACTTCGTCACGCATCCGCGCGGGACTAACCGAGCGGCGCACGCGGGATACAGAGCCCGCCAATGCCGAACTCCCACAACCCGGACGACGACCTCAAGGGAAGCGAGCTCCGCCTCTGGCAGCTCATCGCGCAGCGCCGCAAGCCCGGCGCTGACACCGCGGCGATCGACGCCCGCATTTGGGACCTGTTCGGCGAGAGCTGGTCGGTGATGTTCACCGACCTCGCCGGCTTCTCCCGCCAGGTCGCCAAGTTCGGCATCATCCATTTCCTCCAGGTCATCCACGAGCAGAAGGAGATCTTGCTGCCCGTCGTAGCCGCGAACGACGGCATCTTGATCAAGGTCGAAGCCGACAGCTTCATGATCATCTTCAAGCGACCGCAGCGGGCGGTCCAGTGCGCGCTCGAGATGCAGCGTGAGTGTGCCAAGGCGAACCGCGGGCGGGCGCCCGAGGACCAAGTGCTGCTGTGCGTCGGCATCGGGTACGGCCGCATCCTGCGCATCGGGGACAGCGACGTGTGGGGCACCGAGGTGAACGCCGCGAGCAAGCTCGGCGAGGACATCGCGAAGGCCGAGGAGATCCTGGTCAGCGTCGCCGTGCGCGACCACCTGGTCGCTTGCGGAGACTTCCCGGCGGCGGCGTTCACCCCGCTGGAGGGCGACTTCCCGGGCACCAGCGGCGCGTTCGCGCTGCACTACACCCTGTAGGCGCCGTGCTCCCGCGCCTGCGCACCCCCGTCCCGGGGCCCGTCTCAAGGGCATGGGTGGACCGACTCGCGCTTCGGGAATGTCCGGGGATCACCGCTCGCCGCGCCCGCCGGGCTGCAGCGATCGGCGCGGCGGACACAGACCCCATCGTCTGGGACAGCGCCGCGGGCGAGAACGTCCACGACGTGGATGGAAACTGCTTCGTCGACCTGTGCGCGGGGTTCGGGGTAGCGAGCGTCGGGCACGCCCACCCACGGGTCGTCGCGGCCGGGCAAGCGCAGCTCCAGCGGCTCCCCCACGCAATGGGGGACGCGTTCCCCGACCCACGCCGGGTCGAGCTCATGGAGCGGCTCTGCGAGCTCTCGGGGCAAGACCGCGTGATCTTCGGCTCGTCCGGCAGCGACGCCGTCGAAGCGGCGCTGAAGACCGCCGTTCTCGCGACCGGGCGACGCCGGGTGCTGACCTTCGACGGCGGCTACCACGGGCTCGCCGCGACCCCCCTCGCCGCGATCGGCTACCACGTCGACGCGTTCCAGGGCCCGTTCTCCGCGCTGCTCGGCACGTTCGCGGACCGGGCAGCCTATGGCGGTCCCCTCCCCGACCTGTCCCCCTACGCCGCCGTCCTGGTCGAGCCGCTGCAGGGCCGAGGCGGCATGCGGGCGCCGCCGCCGGGGTGGCTCGCTACGGTCGCGGCCGCAGCGCGCAGCGCCGGCACCGTAGTCATCCACGACGAGATCTACTCGGGCTTCGGCCGCTCCGGGACCCTCTTCGCTGGCGGACACCCCGCCGACCCCTGCCCTCGCCCCGACCTGCTGTGCGTCGGAAAAGCGCTGGCTGGCGGGTTCCCGCTGTCAGCGTGCCTCGGCACCGCCGCGGTGATGGACGCGTGGGGGGCGTCGAAGGGGGAGGCCATCCACACGCAGACGTTCCTGGGCAACCCCGTCGGGTGCGCGATGGGGCTCGCAGCGCTGGCCGTGGTGGTCGACGAGCAGCTGCCCGAGCGCGCGAACCGGCTCGGCACGGCGCTCGTCGAGCGGCTCGGCCGCGTGCCGGGCGTCCACGCCATCACGGGGCGAGGCCTGATGCTCGGCATCCACGTGGAGCGCTCGCTCGGGGTGACCCGCGCGCTGCTCGAGCGCGGCTGGATCATCCTCCCGTGCGGCGAGCAAGCGGAGGCCCTCGGGTTCACCCCCCCGCTGACCATCGCAGACGAGACGGTGGACGCGTTCGTTCGCGAGCTGGAGTCCGTGCTCTAGCCGAGGATGTGCCGCGAGCGGCGAGCGGCCTTTCAGCGCTCCAACCAGCGGGTCGTGAACACCTCCTCCTCCAGGGGCACCGCGAACGTGACCTTGTCGAAGATGATCTCGGTCTTGGAGCCGGTCTGCACCTCGTCCACGACGGTCATCTTGAACGGGAACTGCCGGGTTCCGACGGTGCGAATGTCGGTCATCGTCCAGGTCTTGAGCAGCGTGCCGGAGAGCGCGAAGAGCTGCTGCTTGACCGGGATGTACGCGGCCTCGTCGACCCAGATCGTCCGCTTCGGGTAGCTCACGTCGGTCGCCGTCGCGGTGAGGTCCACCTTCCAGCACTTCCGGCCGTCGATGGTCTCCTCGGCGGACACCACGCCCGAGTACATCGACTGCCACTTCGCCGCGTCCATCATGTCCTCGTACGACATGTCGGACCCCATCATCCCCTGGCGCAGCATGTGCCCAGAGATCTTCTGCGTCTTCTCGACGCTCGGCAGCCACATCCACAGCTCCGTCGCGGTCTTGAGCATCTTGGTGCCCTCGTCGCGTGACGGCGCCAGGTACTCCATGGCCGCCTCGTCCTGGCCACGCCCGTAGCTGTGCATCTTGTACTCTTTCACGCGGTCGGCCTTCGTGACCCGCATCGTGATGAAGCTCTCACGGGTGTCGTAGGTCATGTTCGCGTCGATCTTCTTCAGCAAGTCCGCGACGCTCGGGTACGCGGCGTGCGCCGGCCCCGCGGCGAGCGCGATGACCAGCACGAGCAGGGAGGCGAGGAGCTTCTTCAACGACGAGATCATGGGGACTCCAAGTGGCGCGGAACACGCCGGGAAAGGACGTTCAGCGGCGCGAGCGCATCGCCTCTACAGGCTGAATTCGAGACGCACGGATCGCGGGCAGCGCGCCGCCGACGATGGCCATCACGAGGCCGAGCGCGAAGGACTGGACGAGCATGTAGGGCTCCCAGTCCGCGTGGATGACGCTGTCGATCGCAAAGCCAGGGGGCATCTTGTTGACCGCGTTCCCCAGGTTCACGCCGTGCACCTCGAGGACGAAGTACGCGATCGCGCCGCCGACGACGGCCCCGACCGCCCCACCGATCGACGCGATGCCCATGGCCTCCATCACGAAGAGCGCGACCGTGGCGCCGCGCTTCAGCCCCATGGCGCGCATCACGCCGATCTCGGCGGTCCGCTCGAGCACGCTCATCAGCATCGTGTTGAGCACGCCGAGCGCGGTGATGAACACGATCACGCCGGCCGCGATCGACTGCAGCGCGCCGATGATGCCGGCGATCGCGCTGAACGGCGGCCGTTCGTCCCAGCGCGCGATCGCGAGGTCCTTGAGCCCCGGGTTCACCTTCAGCGCTTCGCCGATCGCCTGCGCGTCGTCCAAGGTCGCGCCGTACACGAGGATCTCAGTGGCGCCATGCTCGATGTCCGCCATCCACTGCATCTTGCCGAGGGACACGTACACGAACCGGTTCTGGGCGCCGCTGCCGAGGTCGGAGATGCCCGCGATCTTGACCTTGATCGGCGAGATCGACCCGTCCTGGGTCTGCCCGAGCAGCACGAGCTCGTCCCCGAGCTTCGCGCCGACGTCCGACGCGGCGGTCATGCCGACGACGGCCTCGGTGTCGTCCTTGAACATGCGGCCCTCGACGATGTGGTGCGACAGGTCCAGCGCCTGATCGTACCACTCGTTCGGCGCCCCCTGCACCAGCGCGAAGTGCTCGCCGATGTCGTCGCCAACCGTGATGGTGACCGGCATCTGGATTCTCGGGTAGGCGCCGACGACCCCCGGAGTGGCGCGCGCGATCGCGAGGATCGGCTCGATCTCCGGCATGTTCTCGGCCAGCGGAAACAGCTGCTCCTTCTGGGCAAACTTCGGGGTGACGATGCGGACTGGGCCCATCACGTTGGACGCCTTCTGGAGGATCCCTCCGAACGCGCCACGCGTCCACGCCATTCCGCAGGTGAGCAGCGCGACGCCGAGCATGATCGTCGTGGCGGTCAGCATCGAACGCCGCACGTTGCGGCGCGCGTTCCGGAGGGCGAGGGCGTAGAGCAGGCGCATAGCGGTGTCCGGGTCAGTCGGCGCGCACGGCGTCGGCGGGGTTGAGTCCAGAGGCGAAGCGGGCAGGCTGGACGCTGGCGAGGGTCGCGATGATGGCCGAGAACGCCAAGGAGCCGAACACGGGCGCCCAGTTGAAGTGCGTGTAGATCACCGCGCTGACCGGGAGCGAGCCGTTGGCCTTCATCATGTCGTCGCTGAGCACGATCCCGTTCGCTTGCCAGTGCAGCACCGCGAGGCTGCCGATGGTCGCGCCGACGAGCCCTGCGCCGAAGCCCAAGAACGCGCCTTCGACGAGGAACAGCGCGCTCACCTCGCGTCGCTTCATCCCGAGGGCCAGCAGCGTGCCGATCTCGCGCACGCGCTCGTACGCCGCCATGATCACGGTGTTCGCGATCCCCGTCGCGGCGATCGCCATGATGACGCCGACGAGCATCAGGATCGCGCGCCGGCGGATGTCGTTGATAGCGAGCATGTCAGACGCTTCTTCGCGCGTCGTCCGCGCGACCCACACCTTGCCGTCCGGCGCGGTGAAGGCCCCGCTCGCCGCGAGCTCGTCACGCACCTTCGCGGCGTCCTGCAGTCCACCAACGCGGAGCGAGAGGTGGGTGCGCCGACCGCTCAGCTGCAAGAGCTCCTCCGCGGCGTCCATCCGAAGCCACGCGGCCGAGTTGTCGATCTGCCCGTTGTCGGTGTGGACGAGCGCGGTGACGGCGTAGGACAGCGCGTTCTGCGCGCCGTCCACGGTCCGGCCTTGCACCACGACGTCGTCGCCGACGCCGACAGAGAGCACCCGGGCGAGGCCATCGCCGAGGGCGACCTGGGCCTGGCCAGCGTCGGGCCACACGCCTTGCACGCGCCAGCGCTCGCGGGGGAACACCCGGTAGTCGCCGTCGGGGTCGTACCCGATGCCGATGGCGTGGGCGGCGTCTGCGTGGTGGACCACGCGCGCGCTGAAGAGCACGCGGCTCGTGGCGTCCCCGGTGAACCCCTTGAGCGCCGGGGGGACCTGGGCCTCCTCCAGCGGGTAGCTCAAGCCGTCGGTCGGGTAGTCCGGCGGGCGCAGCAAGATGTCGCCGGTGGTGGTCGTCGACACCGCGCGCAAGAAGTTGTCGTCGAGGCCGTCGACCAGGCCCCAGCCGAGCACTTGCAGCGCGACGCCGAACACGACGGCGCCGGACGTGATCACGGTGCGGCGCGTGTTGCGGAACAAGTTTCGGAGCGCGAGCGAGAGGATCAGCATCTCAGCCCCCCGCGGCCACGGGCGTCGGGCTCGGCTCAACGCGCTCGTCGTCGATCACCTGGCCGTCCGACAGCCGGATGATTCGCCGGGCCCGGTCCATCACCATCTTGTCGTGCGTCGAGAACAGGAACGTCGTGCCGTTGTCGGCGTTCATCGTCCGCATCAGGTCGAGGATAGCCGCGCCGTTCTTCGAGTCGAGGTTCGCGGTCGGCTCGTCGGCGATGATCAGCGCCGGCTGCTTCACCAGCGCACGCGCGATCGCCACCCGCTGCTGCTGCCCGCCCGAGAGCTGAGCCGGCCGCCGCGTCATGTAGTCGGCGAGGCCGACCGAGCGCAAGGCCTCCTCGACCCGCTCCTTCTGGCCCTTCTCGCTCGCCCCGGAGAGCTTCATCGCGAGCTCGACGTTCTCGAACGCCGTGAGCACCGGGATGAGGTTGAAGCTCTGGAAAATGAAGCCAATCCGGCGGGCGCGCACGTCCCCGAGCGCGCTGTCGCTCAACGTCGCGACGTCCCGCCCCTCCAAGAACACTTGCCCTTCGCTCGGCCGGTCCAGGCAGCCGATCAGGTTGAGCACCGTGGACTTCCCCGATCCAGACGGGCCGGCGAACGCGGTGAACTCCCCCGCGGTGACCTCGACGCTCACGCCCTTGAGCGCTTGCACGACGAGATCGCCCATGGGGTAGTTCTTCTTTACGCCGACCAGCTGACAGAGCGCGGCTCCGGGGACAGGCGAGGTCATGGGGACTCCTTAGAAGCTGTAGCGGGCCCAGCCCGTGATGGTGGCGTCGGGCACGAGCCCGGAGAGATCGACGCTGGCGGTGCCGAGCGTGTACGTAAGCGAAGCGGGCGCCGGGCGGAACTCGCCGTCCGCGCCGAACGGGACCTGCGCGCCGAGGTTGAGCGCGATGCGGTCCGTCGCGGCGAGCGCCAGCCCGGGGATCACCATGCCGGTGCCGTCCTCGACGTTCGCGAGCACCGCGCTGGTGATGCTGAGGTCGCGGGTGATCCCGAGCCGAAGCACGCCGGCGACGTAGTGCCGGCCGAGCGTCGTGCGCGTCGCCGCGGACGAGCCGGACGGCAACATCGCGCAGTCGAACGGCAAGGACCCGGAGAGCCGGCTCGTGTAGTCGTACGCGTCGGGGTCCGCGCCACTGCCGTCGTACCGGTACTCGGCCGCGATGTACAGCGTCTCGAGCAGCGGGAAGCTGTAGTCCAGCCCGCCGACCACCTCGACGTAGCCGTCCGTGTCGAGGCTGTCGGTGTGGACCGCGCCGTGCCAGCCGCCCTCGGCCCAGTACCCGACGCCGAGGGTGCCCCGCACGTCGCCGCCAACGAACCAAGCCTGGTCGGCCTTCGCTTGCCCGATCGCCGCGATGTCCACCCCCCCGACGCGCAGGGTGCCCCGGACAGCGGCGGACAGCGGCAGGTCGCCGAACACGATGGCGTCCGCCGTGCCCTGGGCGGTGGTGAAGAACGGCGAGAGGTCGTCCCCCACTGCCACGACGGCGGTCACGTCCGACGTGCCAACCGGCACGTTGGCCTTCACCGCGTTGATGCCTTGCGGCTCGCGCCACGGCTCCGCGATCAGCACCTCGGCGTACAGGTCCGTCGGGTGGAAGTACAGCCCGCTCCCCCAGCGGATCGCTTGACGGCCGACCGTGAGGTCGAGCGCCTTGAGGTTGAAGTCCACGTGCAAGCGCTCGACGGAGAGCACGTCGCTGATGCTCGCGTACCGCGGGTCGGGGTCGTACGTGCAGCCCGCGGCGTCGAGCAGGTCGCCGACGTACGACGCGAACAGCGTGTCAGACAGCTCCTTCCCGGTGTCGCGCCCCTGCGTGAGCGCGGCCTCGACGACGACTTCGCCCTTGAGCCGGCCCGCGAGCGGCCCATCGGCCGGGCCGATCGCGAACCGCGGCCGGACGCGCTCGGCGACCGTGACAGGGTTCCCGGTGTCGCGCCCCTGCGTGAGCGCGGCCTCGACGACGACTTCGCCCTTGAGCCGGCCC
>CALQBK020000113.1 GCA_943328795.2 Bifidobacterium breve | reverse complement strand
TGCGTCCCCCGCCACGACCCGTAGCCAGCGATGACCGACGCTCGCTCTGCATCCGTGAACACTCTCGACAACACCATGAAGGCTCCTGATCCCCAGAAGCCTCACATGCCGCGCACGGATGGCCCAGAACGGGTCCGCTGAGTGTTTACCCGGCGACCGCGACGCCGACCTCCTCCCCCACGACGTCTCCGTAAAGGAGCAGGTCCTCCTCGACACCGCTCGTGCCGATCGGCCCGTAGTATACGGCGACCGCGCCGGTTCGGCTGCTGGTCCCCGGCAACCCCAGCACCAAGTCATCCCACCCGTCGCCGTCCACGTCCGCGACGCTGATCGGCTGCGCCAGGAACCAAGGGTCACCCGGGACTTCGACGGGGTTGAAGGACACCATGGACGGGTCGTACGGCAGGTCTGGGTAAGCCGGGCACGCCGAGCCGCCCGGGAGGACCCGTACGACCGGGGTGTTCCCGTCCATCGACGCGATGACGACGCTGCCGTCAGCCCCCGAGAGGTTTCCAGCAGCCGCGACCTGGAACCCGAGGAAGGTCTCGCCCGTCGCCGAGAGCGTGCACGCGGGCCCGGCTTCAAACCCGGCCCCACCCGCCCAGATGTACACGGTGTTCGCCCCGGGCGCGCTCACCAGCAGCTCGGGGAGCCCGTCGCCGTCCATGTCTTGGGCGACGACGCGGTTGCCAAACAGGTCGTCTTCGCCGACGCCGGGGTTGGGGACGTTGGTGTAGTCGCTCGCGTCAAACGTCGGGGGATCGTCTGTGACCGCGCCCAGGTCGGCCTCGTCGAGCAGCACGACCGTGCCGTTCCCCGTTGGGTACGGCCAATCCAGGACCAACGCGACGGAGGGGCCGGCGGCGCCGGGGTCGACGTTGCCAACCGGGAACAGCGCGGGCGCGTTGACCCCCCGGTCTACCAACAGCAGGGACCGGCGGATGGACAGGTCCAACGACGCGCCGAGCGCGTCCGCACCCACGTAGTAGAGGTACGAGCACGTGCCGGAGAGGCAGCGGATCTCGTCGCCCGAGGCCCGCTCGCTGGCAATGACGAGGCCCTCGACCGCGCCGCCAGCAGGCTGGAGCGGCGCCATCGCGGAGCCGGCGTACGCCGCGTTGGAGTCGTAGAGGACGCTGAAGCCGGCCGGGGCGTTGCCATCCATTGCGATGGCGCCCGACTGCCCGCCGGGGACGATGTACACGCCGCCGCTGTACAGGAAGGTGGTGCCACCGACGTGGACCGAGTCGTGCGGGGCCGCGATGGCGTAGTCGGAGAGCGCGTCGCCCACGACGTCGCCGAGCGCACACACGCTGGAACCAAGCGCCGGGTCGCCCGGATCTCCCTCGTCCGTCCTATCGAAGCGGGCGATCACGACGGTGGATGCCGTGTCCTCCAGGTCGGACGTCCCGGTGACCCGGGTCCCGCTCCCGCACGGATCCGCGTCGCTGTCGGTGTCCGAATCGGCGTCGCTGTCAGCGTCGGTGTCGGCGTCGCTGTCAGCGTCCGCATCCGAGCTGGTGTCGCGCCCCGGAGAGGAGTCGTCCCCGGTGGTCGGGTCCGATGGGAGCTTGGGCAAGCAGGCGGGGAGCAGCAGGAGGAGGGCGAAGAAGCGCGGGGAAGGACGTCACCTGTGCCGAGTATCTCGGAGAGCGGTTTGGCGGCGTTGGCCCGGCCCGCGGCGCCCGCCCCCCCACTCGGCGCAATAAACCCACAGATGCTCCACCCCCGCCACCTCGCGCCCGCGGTCGCCCTCCTGGTCCTCGGCTCCGCCCTCGCGGCAGATGTCCCGCTGCCGAGCAGCAAGATCCTCGTGGCGCCGGCACCTGGGGATCCCCAACCTACCAACAGCTTCCCCTCCGCGATGGCGCTCTCGCCGGACGGCAACACGGTCGCGCTGCTGAACAACGGGTTCGGGACCGACGCCAGCGGCCTGCGCCAGTCGATCGCGCTGTTGGACCGCACCACCGGCAAGCTGACCGACTTCCCCGACCCCCGGCTCGGCTACGACGCCGCGCAGACCGCGTTCGTCGGCCTCGCGTGGGCGTCGAGCGGGCAGGAGCTCTACGTCTCCTTCGCGTCGCTGAGCCACCCCGAGCCGGACGGCAAGGGGGCCACCGGGAACGGCGTCGCCGTCTACCGCTACGAGCACGGGGCGCTCACCCCGGAGCGTTTCCTGCCCGTCGCGCCCCGCACGATTGGCCCGGACCGCACGGCGACCGCCCCAATCGGGGAGGAAGCGCAGGACCGCGTCGCGCCCTACCCTGCCGGCCTGGCCGTGATCCCCGGCGCTGCTGGCGATCGCTTGCTCGTGGCCGCGAACCTCTCGGACGAGGCGATCGTCCTGGACGCGACCACCGGAGAGGTGCTCGCCCGCGTCGACGTCGGCAGCGGGCGCTGGGTGCCGAGCGCGTTCCCCTACGGCGCGGTGGCGAGCCACGACGGCAAGAAGGCCTGGGTCAGCCTCTGGAACGCCTCGGAGGTCGTGGAGCTGGACCTGGAGCACTACACCGTGACGCGGCGGATCCCCCTGCTGAAGCCCGCAGTTGCGACCGCCCCCGGGTCCCACCCCTCGACGCTCCTGCTCTCTGCGGACGAGCGCCAGCTCTACGTGGCGCTCTCGAACAACGACAGCGTCGCGGTGGTGAGAACGCGGTCGGGGAAGGTGCGGGCGACTTGGTCGACGCGCCTCCCGGACCAGGAGTTGGGGGGGAGCACCCCGATCGGTCTCGCGCTCGCCGGCACGCGGCTGATCGTGTCCGACGCCGGCGCCAACGCCCTCGCGCTGCTCGACACCCGCCGCGGGGAGCAGGTCGGCTTCATCCCGACCGAGTGGTACCCGACCGCCGTGGTCGCTGCCGGGGACGACCTGTTCGTGACAACCGGCAAAGGCAAGGGGACCGGGCCAAACAACGGGCCGCCGCTGTCCAATTCCAAGCGCTCGCACCCGTACATCGCGAGCATCCTCCCCGGGTCCGTCGCGCGGATCGGGCTTTCGAGCGCGATCTCCGACCTAGACGGGCTGACCAAGGAGGTGATCCGAAGCAACCGCATGGACGGTGATCCCCCCACCCTGAAATTCGCCGGGGCGAACCCGTTTCACCACGCGATCTACATCGTGAAGGAGAACCGCACCTACGACCAGGTGCTCGGCGACTTGGGCGTTGGAAATGGTGATCCAAGCCTCGTCATGTACGGCGCCGACATCACGCCCAACGAGCACGCGCTCGCGCGTCAATTCGGGATCCTCGACAACTTCTACTGCAGCGGGGAGGTCTCGGGGGACGGGCACGTGTGGACCACCGCGGCGACGACGAGCGACTACACGGAGAAGACCTGGCAGATCGGCTACCGCAGCGACCAGCGGAGCTACGACTACGAAGGGCTCGTGCTCGGCGCCTCGCCGCTCGACCAGGGGCAGGCCGACATCGACACGCCCGGCACGGGCTACTTGTGGTCCAACGCGGAGCGAAACCACGTCAGCCATCGCAACTTTGGCGAGTTCGTCACCACGCTGTGGTGCGACGCCCCCGCCGCAGCCAACCCCAGCGTCCTCGGGACGCCGCTCACCGGGGCGAAGGGCTGCAGCGCCGCGTTCACCTTGCCCGGTTCGCCCCTCCCGCCGCCAAACCCGGCCGGCCCCAACCCTTGGCCCTGGTCCATCCCCATCCTAGCCGCGAACGTCGCGACGATGCCCGAGCTGCGGGACAACTTCGACCCGGCCTTCGCCGACTTCCGAATGGACTACCCGGACCAGCTCCGCGCGGACAACTTCCTCCGCGCACTGCAAGGCTGGACCCAGTCCCGGGCGGCCGGAAAGGACGAAATGCCGGCGTTAATCATCCTCCGCCTCCCGAATGACCACACCGCGGGCACCAAGGCCGGGTTCCCAACCCCCTCCGCCACCGTAGCCGACAACGACCTCGCGCTCGGCCGCGTGGTGGAGGCCGTCTCGGGCTCGGCGTACTGGGACGACACCGCGATCTTCGTGTTGGAGGACGACGCGCAGGACGGCGCCGACCACGTGGACGCGCATCGAAGCACCGCTTTCGTGATCAGCAAGTATGCGACCGCAGGGTCGAGCGGGCCGTTGGTCGACTCCACGCCGTACACCACCGTGAGCATGATCCACAGCATCGAAGAGATCCTCGGGTTGCCGGCGATGAACACCAACGACCAGTGGGCGCCGGTGATGGCGCCTATGCTGACCGGGCCGGGCCAACAGCCGGCGTTCAAGGCGGACACGCGAAACCGCGACAACGGGCTGATTTACGCGATGAACAGCCCAGCCGCGTCGGGCGGCACGGCATCGGCCACGATGGACTTCACCCACGCGGACGCCGTGGACACCGCGCTGCTGAACGAGATCCTATGGCACGACCGCAAGGGCGACGTCCCCTTTCCGGGTTCGCACACGAGCGGGTGGCAGGACGACGACGACTGATCCGACCTACTTGACTTGGACCAGGTTGACCACGTTGCCGCAGGTGTCCTCGAACAGCGCGGTCCAGAGGGTGCCGTGGTCTTTCGGGGGATGCCGGAACACGACCCCGCGGCGGACCAGCTCCTCGTGCTCTGCGACGATGTCGGTGCTGAACAGCGCAGTCACCGGAATACCGGCCTCGAACAACGCCTTGTAGTAGGCCGCCGCCGGGGGGAAGCCCATCGGCTCGAGCACGAGCTCGATCCCCTCGATGCCTCCTGGCGGCGTGACCGTGAGCCAACGGAACGGGCCCATCGGGATGTCGTGCACGACCGAAAATCCAAGCATTTCGGTGTAGAATTTACGAGCGGTGTCCTGGTCGGCGACGGGGATGCTGGCGAGCTTGGCGTACATCGGGTGTCAAGTAACCAGCTCCGGGCGTCACGCTAGCCCAAGACGCGCCGGCGGCGCCGGACTGACGCCAAGGCCAGCGCGGTCGCCGCCGCCAACCCGAGCTCCCCCGCGCCGAGCCCGCCGCTCGCGCACCCACACCGCCCGTCGGGCAGCGGCGTGTCGGTGTCCGTGTCGGTGTCGGTGTCGGTGTCCACGTCGGAGTCGGCGTCCGAGTCGGCGTCTGCGTCCGAGTCGGTGTCCGCGTCCTCGCTGGTCGGCGTGCCGTCGCAGTAGCTGTCGATGCACTCCCGGTTGTTCGCGCAGTCGTCCGCGTAGGCGGTGACCTTGGTGTCCCCGAGGCCGGTGGCGTACAGCATGAGGTTCTGGTCCGCCTGCTCCGGCGTGTACCGCATGTGGATGCGCGTCAGGAAGTGGTCGGCGTAGTCGCCCGTGAACCCAAGCTCGGCGATGTCGGCCTCCGTCGGGTACACGGTCGTGCATGGGTTGCACGAGTACGGCCCACCGGCAAACTCGACGGTCCAGCCAGCGTCGGCCACCGGCGCCCAAGCGGCCGTGTAAAGGGCGTCGTACGTCTCGCCAAAGTCGTCTGTAGCGCCCCCCCAAATGCACCCCGACGGGACCTCGAACTCCGGGTAGTTCGAGATCCCAACCCGCCCGTCGGACGCGCCCTCCACCGCGTAGATGACCATGTCCTGCTCGCCGGGCGAGTTGAGGGTGGACAGCCGGATGGGGATCGAGAAAATGTCGCTGTCGTAGGCGACCTGGAGCGGCGAGAGCGGCGTGCCGTCGGCCACCGCGGCGTCGTCGGCCACCTTCGCGGCCAAGAAGTAGCTCCCTCCCTCGATGTACTCGGCGAGCAGGGGCTCGGCCCCGTCCGCAAGGTAGTACCCGTTCGTGTCCAGCCAGGTCTCCAGGCCCGTCGACTCGGTCGCCGACAGGATGGTGACCAGGTACTCGCCAACGGCGTACTCGGCCTCGACCTCTACACGGCCCTCCAAGTCCGCGTCCGCGTCCGTGTCCGCGTCCGCGTCCGCGCTGTCCCACGACCACCCCCCGCAACCTGCGTCGAGCACGTGACGGGGCGCTGAGTAGCCGTCTAGCGCGACGAAGATGTCCGGGTCGAGGGTCCGAACCTCCGACTCGTCGAGGATCTCGGGGACGGGCAAGACCAGCGCGAAGGCCTGGGGGTCTCCCGTCGGGTTGATCGAGACCGAGAACGTGGTGCGCCCAGCCTCCCGGACAATCGCGACCCGTGCGGTGTCGAAGTCCAGGGGAACGGTGGTGCCCGTGGCGATAGTTGGGCATGCGAAGGCGGCGGAGGCGAGGAGCGCGAGCAGTGACATCCGTGACAATAGCCCACGATTCGCCGAACCGCACGGGCCTACCGCGCCGGCAGCTGCGCGATCGCTGGCAGGTAGTCCAACTCGGGCGGGTTGGGCGAGCCCCGCCATACTGGTTGTCGGAGGCCGCTCGACCCCCGTCGATGCCAGCCCCGGTAGGGCACGACCGTGACCCGGCTCCGGAGGGGGACCGGGACGCCCCGCCACCCGTCATCGCCGAACCGCGCATCGCCACGCCCGCCGTTCTCGACGCCGACGTAGACGCGCTCGAGCTGCTGCAACATCCCGCTGGCGACGAGCAGGAGGAGGCGCAGGGGCGTGACCATGCCAAACACCCGCAGGCTTGGAAACCGCGCCGGGGTGACGTCGGCCGCGTTGGCGTCCGCATCGTCGCAGAGGAGCGTGTGGACGGTGCGCCACGCGGGGAGGTCCGGCGGGTGCACGGCCCTCACGTGGCAGCCGGCCACGACGCCGCCCTCCCAACGCGGGTGACCGAGCACCCGGCCCCTGAAGTCAGCGAGCCACTTCTGCTCGTACACCTTCAGCAGGGAAGACTCGCCCTTCGGCCGAAATCCCGACCCGAGCGCGGCGAGAGACTCCGACATGAACGGGCCCCGAGGGTCCCCGGCGGCGGTGTACAGGTCGGCCAGGACGTACCGCGGCTCGAGGTTCCCGGGGTCGGCGTAAGTCGCGCTCCATAGGTCCCGGATCACGTCTTGGCTGTCCTTCAACGAAGGCGGCGCGAACTCGCGTTGCAGGGGCGCCAAGCGCTCGCGGAACGCCGAGGCGGCCGCCGAGGAGCGGTCGGGTCCGGCCACGGTGCTGTCGCTAATCGCAGCCCCCAGCGCCGCTGAGACCTTGACGCGATCCTCCCCTTGCCGGGCCAAGTGCACGAACGGGTCGACGAGGGAGGCCCCGAACGCCGCGAACATCGCGCGGCCGCACAAAGTCGCGCCGACCACGTCGTCGCACGCGAGGATTGCGTAGGCCGCGAGCCAGCGCGTGAGCGGGTCGTCGCGCTTCACCGCGAGCAGCGCCGCGAGGGCCGGCCCACGGGGGGCGGGCGCCTGTACGCGAAGGTAGAGCGCCACCACCGGATCCGCCGGATCGGACAGCCGCGGGGCGAGCTCCGCGGGCAGGCTCTCGAGGAAGGTGGCGGGCGTCATGCGGCGATCCTATCGTGCAACGACGTCTACACCGACGGCGCCACCACGCCGAAGTCAAGCGTCGGATCGGCGGCGGCGTTCGCGCCGATCGCGAAGGAAACAGGGCAAAGCAGAATAACTAACCCGGGAGGGGCCGCTTGCGGCACACCCTGGGCTAGGCATGCCATTCCGCGCGGCGGCCCCGGCGTCAACCCCCATCCCGGTCAGAAAATGGCTCTTCCGTGTCCGAATTTGAGGAGGGCAAATTCGGACAGGGGGGCCGAGCCGCGATCCCAGGGTGCCAGCCCCGCGGGCTCCACCGGGCCGCTACGTGTTCTCGGGCGCCGACGCCTCCGGCCACGCTCCCGGGCGACGCGCTGCTGTGGCTGACCGAAGCCGCATGCCGCAGCGGGGGAGCCTCACTTCTCGCCGACCGGGACGATCTTCTTGGAGCCCTTCCACAGCTGCCCGTTGATGAAGCCGGGGGCGATCCGCGACATCCAGTGAAGCTGGTTGGACTGGCCGACCCGGATCTCGGTGCTCCCGGCCTTCAACGCCTTGATCGTCGCGTCCAACAGCGCGTCGGTGGTGATCACCTCGTAGCTGGCGTCCGGGACCGGCGCGAGCTCCGTAGCGACCGCGGGGGGCATCAGCTCCACGACGTGAACCCCGGAGTCCTCGAGTTGGAACCGCAGCGACATGGTGTACGAGTGCACCGCGGCCTTGGACGCGCAGTAGATCGGCGCGGCCGGGAGCGGCACGAGGGCGAGGCCCGAGGAGACGTTGATGATCGTGCCCTTGTTCGCGATCAACGTCTCAATCAACGCGGACACCATCCAGACCGTGCCGTTGAAGTTGATGTTCATCTTGGAGACATAGCTCTCGAGATCCGCGCTCGGAACCTTGGTGTTCCGCCACACCATCACCCCAGCATTGTTGATGAGCACGTCCAACTTCGGAAACTCGCGCTTCAAACGCTCCGCCAGCGCCAGGACGTCTGCCGACTTCGCTACGTCGCTCTGGATGCAGTGCAGCTTCGGGTTCGCGGCCTTGACCTCGTCCAGCTTCGATTGCTGGCGCCCGGTCACGATGACGTCGTTGCCGAGCTCGAGGAGCTTCTTTGCGAACGCGAGGCCGATACCGGCGGTGCCGCCCGTGACGAGGATGGTGTGGCCTGTGAGATCCATGAGCTTCCGGGGGTGAACCGCGAGTACGCGAGTTTGGGGGCTCGCGGTGGCTATCCCGGGATGCGCCGCAAGGGCGCTCCACGCGAGGGTCAGTCCTCCAACACCCGCCCCTTCGTCTCCACCACGAGCGGCAAGAGCAGGAGGCCGAGCAGCGGGATCACGGCGATCCAGCTCATCGCCGCCAGCGCCGTGTCCAGCGCGTTCGCGCCGCGGGACGCAACCCAGCCGACGAGGAACGGCCCGCCGGCCGCGATGATCCGGCCCGAGTTGTAGCAAAACCCCGCGCCGGTGCTCCGCAGTCGCGTCGGGAACAGCTCGGGGAGGTAGTAGGTGAAGCTGCCGAAGACGCCGAACACGGCGAGCCCGACCGGGAAGTAGAAGTACAGGCGCCACGCCTCGGGCCACGTGACGCCAAACGCCGCGAACAGCGAAGCGGCGGAGAGCGCGAAGTACACCCCGTACATCGTGCGGCGGCCGTAGCGCTCGGCGATCGGGACCGTCGCGAACGTGCCAATGAGCCCGCCCAAGTTGAACAAGTTGGTGGCCATCGTCTTCCACCCCTCGATCAGCGCTTGGCGGTCTGCACCCGCGAGCCCCTGGGCCGCGGCCGCGCGGTCGCCGAGCCCGCCCGCGACGACGGGGATGAACGCGTTCGATGCCCACCACATCAGCATCGCGGTGACCGCCATCGCGAGCCCGGAGATGGTCACGCGGAGGTACGTCGGGTTGAATAGCTCGCCAAAGCGCGCGGGCTCTGCCTTGCTCCCCGGCGCAACAACGGACGTCCACCGCTCCGGCTCGTGAAGGCCCCGCCGCACCAGGATGGCGACGCCCGCCGGCAAGATCCCAAACGCGAACACCCACCGCCACGACGTCCCAGGGTCCCCGGTCATCCACACGCCCGCGATCACCCAATTCACGAACGTCGCGAGGAACAGCCCAACCGGCGCCGACGAGTACAGCAGCGCGCCCGCCTGCACCCTGCGCTTCTCGGGCACCACCTCGGCCACCATCGACGCCCCGGCAGCCCACTCGCCGCCGATGCCCAACGCGGAGACCGCCCGGCACACCAACAACACCCAGAAGTTGGGCGCCAGCGCGCACGACGCCGTGCCCACCGCGTAGAGGATCATCGTGCCGATCATCGTGCGGGAGCGCCCAATGCGGTCGGAGATCCGGCCGAACAGGATGCCGCCAGCGGCGCACCCGACCAGCAGCACGCTCGAGGAGACCCCGGTCCAGAACATCACCTCGGACTTGGTCGCCGCCGTGCCGGGCGTGAGGTGCATGAGGCTCACGATGCAGTTCGCGGCGACGTAGTTGAACAGGAGCGCGTCGAACACGTCGAAGCCCCAGCCCAACCACGCCGCGAACAGCACCCGCCACTGGCGGGCGGTCATGTCGAGGGCGATCACGGGCTCTTGGGCGAGGGTCGTCTGCATCGCCGCAGCGTATCGCCCCGAACGCCGAACTACCGCGGCGCGGCGGGCTCGGCGGGGGTCGGGAAGGTGGCGTCCCACCCCCGTCGGAGCTCCTCCACGCGCGCGCGGTTGACGCCCATGTCGCCGTACCCGCGCCGCGAGGCGGATCGCACGTGCACGACGCGCTTGGCGTAGTCCGCGCGCAACACCACGTCGTCGGTGAACCCGAAGATCCGGGACTCGAACGTCGCGCGGAGGTCCACGACCCCGCCGCCGACGATGGTGGCGCGGGGCATGCTGGCGATGACGCCCCGGACGCGCGCGAGGGCGTCGTTGGGCATCGCGTGCCCTGCGGGCGGCGCGAGCGGCGGGATCGCGTGCTCGGTGTCTGCCGGGTCCGCCTCGCTGCACACGCAGTTGTTCGACGAGGGGCACGGCAACAGGTGGCCCGCGATGGGCGTCGGCGGCGACGCGCACGCGATCATCCAGCCAAGCACGGCGAGGGCGATCACGGGCTCACCGCGGCCGGGGCGGAGACGTCGGGAGCCGTCCCGTCCCGGGCGAGCTGGGCGCGCCAGAGCGCGGCGTACACGCCCCCGCGGGCGAGCAGCGTGGCATGGGGGCCGATCTCGCGTACGCCGCGGTCGATCACCACGATGGTGTCGGCATGTTGGATGGTGCGCAGCCGGTGGGCGACGGTCACCACCGTGCGGCCGGGCCGGGCGGCGCGCAGGGCCAACACGCGCGCCTCCGTCTCGGGGTCCAGCGCGCTCGTGGCCTCGTCCATCAGCAAGATCGACGGCTCGTGGACGAAGGCCCGCGCGACGCACAGGAGCTGCACCTCCCCGCGCGAGAGCGTCTCGCCACCGGCCCCGACCCGCGTGTCCGGGGAGAGCCGGTGGTCGAGCCCGACGTCCCGGAGCAGCTGCGCTGTGCGCGCGACGTCCGCGCCGAGGTTCTCCGCGACGGTCCCGGGGAGCAGCTGCACCGCCTGCGTGACGAGCCCCACCCCGCGCCGGAGGTCCTGGACGCGAAGCGCGCGCAGGTCCACGCCCCCGAGCGTGACTGTCCCGGCCGTCGGGTCCCGGAACCGCGCGAGGAGCTGGATCAGCGTCGACTTGCCGGCCCCCGTGGGCCCGACGATGCCGACGTGGGTACCGGCGGGGACCAGGAGGTCGAGCCCGCGGAAGACGGGCGCACCCGGCGCGTACTCGAAGTCGACGCTGGTGAACCGGAACCCCTCGCCTACCGCCGGCCACGGCTCGGGGTTCGCGCTGTCCACCACCTGCGGCACGGTGTCCAGCAGCTCCTTCACGCGCCCGGCCCCGACGCGCGCGCGCTCGAGCGTGGTGATGTGGAACTGCAAGCGCAAGAACGGCTCCACCATCTTCCGAACGTAGTCCACGGCGATCAGCAGCACCCCCGCGGTGATCTCTCCCCGGGCGACCTGCTCCGCGCCGAACCACACCACCGCGGCGAGCACCGCTGCGCGCACGCCGAACAGCCCGTTGAAGAACCACACGCTCTGCAGCCCGTAGCGCAGGTCGGCGTCGAAGCGCTTTTGCCCAAGCTCGGCGGTGTGGTCCGCGGCGAACGACAGCCGGTCCATCGTGCGGAGCAGCGGGATCGCCGGGACCGACTCGGCCATCCAGCCGGAGAGCGCCGTGGACTCCTTGCGCACGTCCGCGAACGCCGCGGGCGAGACCCGGCGGTACCAGGCAACGAGCCCGACCCAAAGCGGCACGGTCGCGCCGACGAGCAGCGCGAGCTTGGGCGCGGTGAAGCCGAGCACGGTGAACATGCCGACGACCAGCGCGGCGTCCCCGGGGAGCTGCAGGACCACCTCGCTGAACAGGAGCCGCATGGCTTCGACGTCGCCGCTCACCCGGGCGAGGAGCGCGCCGCTGCCGAGCCGGTCGTGCAGGGCGATGTCGTGGCGCAGCAGGTGGGAGAACAGGCGGGCCTTGACGGCGAGCATGGCCTCCTGGGCGACCCGCTCGATCCGGACGCGGGCGATCCACGTCAACGCGCCCGAGGCGAACACGAGCCCGGCGTAAGCGAGCGCGCCGGCGCCGATCCACAGCGGCTCGCCGCCGCGCCCCGCGTAGTCGATCGCTTGCCCCATGCCCCAGGACGCGCCCAGGGACGCCACGGCACCGAGCAACAGCAGCACCTCCACCACGACGAGCTCACGGCGCGCGGGGCGGAAGTACGGAGCGAGCCAGAGCACGGGGAGCGTCTAACCGCGCGGGGGCCAGCCAACGCGGCCTCGTGCGTCAGCCGGCGAGGGCGGCCCAGGCTGCGCGCACGCCGACCTTGAGGGCGTCCGCGACGGGGCGCTGGAGCGCGGGGTCACCGCCATCGGCGAGCCAGCCATCCCACGAGATCCACGGCGCCCCGGGCGGCGGCACGCGGTCAACCCCGGCGGGCAGCGTACGCGGCAGCGCAGACACCACCGCGATCGCAGCCACCAGGCCGGCGGCGCGCGCGCGCTCACACGCGGCGAGCACCCGGTCGAGCTCGGGGTGCAGCAGCGGATCCCCTCGCCCGCCGAGCACGACCCGACGCGCGCCCATCCCCTCCGCGCGCAGGTCGCCCAGCAGGCCCTCGAGCACCTCTGCGCCCATGAAGCCGCGGCCGAAGTCGAGCTGCCCGCGATCCCGCAGCCCGCCCCAGGCGACCGGGTCCGCGGCTTGCTCCAACGCGGTGGCAGGCCCGGCCGGCACGCCCGCGGCGAGCTGGCAAAACCGGGTGTCGGCGGCGTCTGCCGGCACGTCGGAGAGCTCGAACACCAGCGTGTCGGTCACGACCACCGGCTTTGGCGGCAGCCGCTCGCGCACTGCCCGGCGGGCGTGCTCGACGAGGCCCGCGCCGATGCCACGCGCGCTGTCGGCCTCGCGCCGCAGGTAGCAGTTCTGCAAGCACGGCGTGGTGCACGACTTCACCACCGCGCGGCGCGCCGCGACCGCGGGCGACTGCCAGAGCTCCCTCAGCGTGTGCTCACGCACGCTGCCGAAGCCGCCGGCCAGGAAGTCGAGCTTCCCGTCGCACATGATCGCGGTGCCGTCGGCGTTCACGTACAGCTCCTTCCACCCGGCCCAGCACTTGGCCTCCAGCGGCGTCAGCCCCTCGCTGTAGTACCGAGGGATCCGGAGCAGGTCCGCCCGCGGCGTGAGGATCGGCAGCGGGGCTGCGTCAGCGAGCGCTTGGACGAGGCTCGTGAGCGCCGACAGGTCCCCCGGCTGGAACCACATCCCGCCGACGTCCGGGTCCGCGGGGTTCCGGAACAGGTTCAGGACTTGCACCCCGCTGAACCCCTCTTGCGCGAGCCTGTCCAACAATGCCGGGAACTCGGCCACGTTCAACCTGTGCAAGATCACGTTCGCGACGATCTTGCGACGCGGCTGCCCGGCGCGGAGGTCCTCGGCGCGAAAGTGGCGGTAGCCAGCCAGCATCCGGTCGAAGTTCCCCTCGCCGCGCACGCCGTCGTGCGTCTCGCGGAGGCCATCGACGCTCACGTTGACGTGCAGCTGCTCCGGCGGGAGCGCCGCGATCCGCGCCGCTCGGGCCGCGGTGACCAGCGTGCCGTTGGTGGTCAGCGTCACGAACATCCGGCGCCGGACCGCGTGCGCGAGGATGTCCTCCAGGTCCTTGCGGACGAACGCCTCGCCGCCGAGCGGGTTGAACACCCGCACGCCCCAGGCGCTCGCCTGGTCGATGAGGCCGAGGATCTCCGGCAGCGTGAGCTCGGGGGAGTCGTAGCAGGTCGTGCACATCACGCACGCGAGGTTGCAGCGCAGCGTGAGGTTCACGGTGAGCCAGTCGGGCGGGGCCCAGCCCGCGTTGGCGAGCCGGCTCGCGTAGAGGAGCGCGTCCCGCTGTAGGTCGGCGAGCGGGCGCACGGCCTACTCGGCCGCCGCGGTGTCCTGCGAGAGCGTGCGGCACGCACCCTGCGCGGTCGCGACGATCTCGACGTTGAACGCCGCGGTGACGTCGACATCGTCCGCGGGCGCCGAGCCGTTCGCGACGACCCGGAACGAGGACTCGTCGGCGACGACGTACGGCGTCAGGTCCACGTCCGGCACGGCCAGCTCGACGACCAGGTGGCCCTCGGGGAACGAGTCGCCCGACGCGACCAGCACCTCGTCGACGTCCGGCGCGGAGAGGTAGACGGCGAAGTCCTCGAGGAACGAGAGGTCGCCCGGCGAGCCGCTCAGCGTGAACGACGTAATCCGAACGGACGACACGTCGCCGTCCTCCACGCCCTGGTCCTGCATCGCGCTCTGCACGTCCACGTTGAAGTCGTCGAGCCCGGAGAAGCTCAACACGTCGAGCAGCGTGCCGAGCGCTCCGGCGCCGTCGATGTGCGTGCTGGCCTCGCTGTCGACGTCGAACGTGAGGAGTCCGCAGCCGAGGAGGAGGAGCGGCAGGACGAGGAACACGCGCGTTTGGTACACGAAAAGACTATACCCGCCCTCCGCCCGCGCTGGGCGTGAGGCCGACCACGGTTAGAGCGAGAACGCGAGCGTCTGCGTCTCGCCCTGCTTGATCGTGACGGACTTCGTGAGGTCCAGCCCGGAGTCTGCGTTCAGCACGCGCACCGAGTAGCGGCCGGCCGGCAGCTCGTAGTTGAACTTGGGCGTGGTCCCGATCTTCTTGCCGTCGATGTAGATGTCGCCCCAGAGGTTGCCCGAGACGTTGATGTTCACCTTGCCGGTGCCAGCGACCTTCTCGGAGAGCGTCTTGTCGAACGAGACGTTGCCACCCCCGTCCGGGAGGTTCGCGCTGAACCGGTTCGAGTCGTACCCGGAGAGGCGGTACTCGACCGAGTAGCGGCTGCCCGCCGCGCCGGAGTCCCACGACATCGGCGTGGAGCCGACGCGCCGACCGTCCACGTAGACGTCCGCGCCGGAGGGGTTGGACGTGAACGACGCGACCACCTTGACGGCGGGCGCAGTGTTGGTCGGCGGGGGCGGAGGAGGAGGAGGCGTGTGCACCGTGGTGTCCACGGCGTGCGGGGTCACGGGCGCGGGCACGGCGACCAGGTCGATCTGGAGGCGCACCTTGTCCCCGGCCTCGACCTGCACCTTCTCCTCGCGCGGCTGGAAGCCGGCGGCCTCCACCTTCAGCGTGTGCTCACCCGGGGCCAGCTCGCGCATCGAGACCACCTCGCCGACCGGCTGTGCTGCGCCATCCAGCTGCACCACGGCGGTGCTCGGCGTGACGCGCAGCGAGATCGCCCCCGTCGAGGGCTTGACCTCGGTCGGCACGTTCACCGTCTGCACCTCGGGCTCGTGCGTCGCGTTGTACCCGATGACGCCGGCCAGCGCGACGCCGAGCAGGCCGACGGCGCCGAGCGCCAGCATCATCGGCACCCGGCTCGGCGGCTTGGGCGGGAGCAACGGCGCCGCGTGCGTGGGCGTACGCGTGCCGCCCTCGAACTCGGGCTCGAGCTCGGTGTCCGCCGCGGT